>NZ_BAAAQR010000002.1:0-456406 GCF_039531775.1 Nocardioides koreensis
TCATCCCTCGATCGATGCTCAGCAACCGACGGGTGGGACCGGGGTCAACGTGGAGCACGCGCAGCGCAGCGAGCATGAACGACGTTGACGCCGGCCCGCACGCCGGCTTGACCATGAACTATCGAGGGATGAACCACGCGGAGCCCACGCTCACCGAAGACGTGCGGTCCACGCCATAGCGTCTGACCCGGCGACCGGGTCAGGCCGGCAGGTCGGTGTCTGGCTCCCCGCCGTCGTCGTCCAGCGACTCGCGGAACGGCAGCGCACAGACCATCAGCACGCGCTGCGCGATGGTGCCGCGGCGCGCGACCAGCACGATCTCCGCGCCGACCCGGTGCGCGGCACCGAGCGCCTTGGTCAGGACGCCGACACCGACGCTGGGGAGGTAGTCGACCTCGCTCAGGTCCACGACCACCTGGCCACCAGGGGTCGTGCCGTGCTCGGCGAGCAGGTTGCGCAGGGCGATGATGCCGTAGTCGTCGACCTCGCCGCGCACACGCAGCGTCCCGTCGGAGAACTCGGCCTGGAAGGTCCGGTCAAGCATCCCTCCAGCCTAGGCTGGAGGGACGCGGGGCCGCCCACCACCCCGAAAGGTGAGCGCACCGCGCGGCGGGGGCCATAGGCTGGGATGTTGGACCGGCAGTGCGCCGGCTGCTCACAGGAGGGTCATGACGGCACCATCGCATGCAGGGCACACGCCCGCCTACGGGCCGGTCGACCTCACCAACTGCGAGGCTGAGCCGATCCACGTGCCCGGGGCCATCCAGCCGCACGGCGTGCTCCTCGCCGTGGACCCGGACAGCCTCGCCATCGCCATCGCCTCCGCCAACTGCCACGAGCTGCTGGGGATCTCCGCGGACCGGGCCCACGGCACCCGCCTCGGTGAGGTGCTCGGCCCGGACCTGGCGGCCCAGGTCCGGCGCCGCGCGGCGGAGGGCGCATTCCACGAGCCGCTGATCGCGTTCCTGCCCGGGTCGCTGGCCGGCTCCCTCGCCGGCGTCGAGGTGGACGTGAGCCTGCACCGGTCCGGCGCCCGGCTCGTGGTCGAGATCGAGTCCCTGGGGCGGCCGCGCTCGGTGCTGCTCAGCTACCAGTCCGCCCGCGCCGCGATGGGCCGGCTCTCCGCCCAGACGTCGGTGTCCGACCTCGCCGAGCAGCTGGCCCGCGAGGTCGGTGAGATGACCGGCTTCGACCGGGTGATGGTCTACCGCTTCGACCGCGACTGGAACGGCGAGGTCATCGCCGAGGAGCGTCGCCCGGACCTGAACCCGTTCCTCGGGCTGCACTACCCCGCCTCGGACATCCCCGCGCAGGCGCGCCGCCTCTACACCGTCAACTGGACAAGGCTGATCGCGGACGTCGACTACGCGCCGGTGCCGCTGGAGCCGGTGCTCGACCCGGGCACCGGGGCGCCGCTGGACCTGTCGTTCTCGACCCTGCGCAGCGTCTCGCCGATCCATCTGGAGTACCTCCAGAACATGGGCGTCACGGCGTCGATGTCGATCTCGCTCGTGATCGACGGCGAGCTGTGGGGCCTCATCGCCTGCCACCACTACTCGGGCCCGCACCGACCCAGCCAGGACGCCCGTGCCGCGGCGGAGTTCCTCGGCCAGGTCGCCTCCCAGCAGATCGCCGACCGCGCCCGCGGTGACGCCCGGGAGCGTGCCCTGCAGCGGTCGGCGACGCTGGGCCGGATCGCGGGCCGGGCCGCCGCCACGCACCGGCCGCTCCTGGACTCGCTCCTCGAGGACCCCGAGCTGCTGACGCTGATGGCCGCCTCCGGTGTCGCGCTGTCGTACGACGGCACGCAGCGTTCGCTGGGCGACGTGCCGGACCCCGCGGTGCAGGCGCTCGTCGCCCAGCGCCTGCTCGGCCCGGAGGACGGGTCGGTGGGGCACACCGACCGGCTCGCCGAGCTGGACCCGGCGCTGACGGACCGCGCCGGCCTGCCGGCGGGCGCCCTCGCGATCGGCACGCTCCCCGACCGCTGGCTGGTGTGGTTCCGCTCCGAGCTGGAGCAGTCCGTCGACTGGGGCGGCGACCCGCACAACAAGCAGCTCGCGGCCTCCGAGGACGGCTCCATCCGGCTCTCGCCGCGCAAGTCGTTCGACAAGTGGCGCGAGACGGTCCGGGGCCGGAGCCGCCCGTGGGACGAGGAGGACGTGGAGGCGGCGCGCGAGCTGCGCAGCCGCATCAATGGCCTGCTGCTGAAGGGTTCGCGGGACCAGATCGAGGTGGCCGAGTCGCTCCAGCGCAGCGTCCTCGCCGACGGCCCGCCCCAGCTGGACGGCCTCGAGATCGCCGTGCGCTACAGCTCCGCGGCGACCTACCCGCTCGGGGGCGACTGGTGGGACTGGCTCGAGCTCGACGAGCACCGGGTGGCGTTCGTGATCGGGGACGTCGCCGGGCACGGTGTGTCCGCCGTGGCGGCCATGACCCAGGTCCGGGCCGCGCTGCGCGCCTACCTCTTCGCCGGCCACGAGGTGGGCACCAGCCTCGACCAGCTCGACCGGTTCATGTCGGAGCTGCTCGGTGACCAGATCGCCTCAGCCCTGATCGCGGTGGTGGACCGACGTACCCGCGTGGTCGAGGTGGCGAGCGCCGGGCACCCGGCCCCGCTGCTGCTGCCTCCGGACCCGGAGGTCCCGCTGCGGCTGGTCGCCCGACCCGTGCTGGGCCTCGGGTCCGGGACCGCCGTGGCCACCGCGGTCGAGGTGCCGGCGGGCACCACGCTGCTGCTGTTCACCGACGGCCTGGTCGAGCGTCGCGGGACCGACCTGTTCGAGAGCCTGGACCTGCTGGCCCGGACCGCCGGCAACGGGCCACTCGACCTCGGCCTCGAGCTGTGGGTGGACCGCCTGCTCTCGCAGCTGCCCGAGCCGGGTGACGACGACCGCACCGTCGTCGCCATCACGGTGCACTGAGGGACGACACAGCCGGGATGTTCGACGAGCTGACCACGACGCCCTCCACCGCCTTCCAGGTCGTCATCGCGACGGTCGTGGTCTACCTGGCCTTCGTGCTGCTGCTCCGGCTGCTGGGCCAGCGCACCGTGGCCACCCTGTCGATCGTCGACCTGGCCTCGGTGATGGCCGTCGGCGCGCTGGTCGGCCGTACGGCGCTGCTCGCCGTGCCGTCCCTGGCGACGGGGCTGCTCGGCCTGGTGACCCTGCTGCTGACCCATCGCACGGTCACGGCGCTGCAGCACCGCACGCCGTTCGGCCGGTGGCTCGGGCGCGCGCCCGTCGTCCTGGCCTGGCAGGGGGAGCTGCTGCCCGACGCCATGCGACGCGCGCGGGTCAGTCCCGGCGAGATGCGCCAGCAGCTGCGGCTCGCCGGCGTCACCGCGACCGAGCAGGTTGCCTGCGTCATCCTCGAGCGCAACGGCGAGATCAGCGTGCTGCGCGAGCCGCCGGCACCCGAGCTGCTCGTCGACCTGCAGGTGCCGCCCACCGCTCCGGAGGGCGCGTAGCCGTCCGCTCGCGCGGTATTCTGGCCGCGTAGAGGGTTTCACGCGTCTTGGAGGTGGGTTCGGCGCGTCGTACAGACGCACCCGAAAGGCACTTTCCGTGTCACCCCTCACCTCGTACCGCCGCCTGCTCGAGCTCGCCGGCCCGGCGTACGTCCTCACCGCCTTCGTGGGCCGGCTGCCGCTGGCGATGAGCCAGCTCGGCACCCTGCTCCTGGTCTCGAGCGCGACCGGCCGGTACGCCGTGGGCGGCCTCGCCGCCGGCGCCCTCGCCGTCGCGAACGCCGTGAGCGCCCCCGTCGCCGGCTCCCTCGCAGACCGGATCGGCCAGCGGCCCGTGGTGCTGGTCCAGTCCCTGGCCGGCGCCGCCGGACTGGCCGCCGTGGTGCTCCTCGTCCAGCTGCACGCCGCCGACGCGGCCCTGGTCGCGGTCGCCGCGCTGGCCGGCCTCGCCCTCCCCCAGATCGGCCCGCTGGCCCGGGTCCGCTGGCGGCCGCTGACCGCCGGGACCGGCGCCCAGCAGCGGCGGCTGGTCGACGCGGCGTACTCCTACGAGGGCGCCGCCGACGAGGCGTCGTTCGCCGTCGGCCCGGCCGTGGTCGGCGTCGCGGCGGTCGCGCTCTCGCCCTCGGGCGGACTGGTGACCGCGGCGGTGCTGCTGGCCGTCTTCGGCAGCGCGTTCGCGCTCCACCCGTCCGGGCGCCACGTGCCCACGCCCGGCGGCGCGACGACCGGCGGGCGACTGCTCACCGCGGCCTTCGCCGTGCTGCTGCTCGCCCAGCTGGCCATCGGATCCCTCTTCGGCGCCACCCAGACCGGGGCGACCGCCCTGGCCACCGCGGTCGGCCAGCCCGGCGCCGCCGGCCTGGTCCACGCCGTGCTGGGGGTCGGCAGCGCCGTGGCCGGCCTCGCGACCGCCTTCGTGCCCGAGCGGATCGGCCAGCAGCGACGGATCCTGGTGGCCGCGGTCGCCCTGTTCGCCTTCTCGTGGCCGCTGCTGCTCGCCGACTCCCTGGCCTTCCTCACGGTCACGGTCCTCGTGCTCGGCCTCGCCGTCGCGCCGTACATGATCGGCGTCTTCAGCCTCGGCGAGCGGATCGTGCCGCCCGCGCGCACCGGCGCGGCCATGACCGTGCTGGCCAGCGCGACCGGGGTCGGGTACGCCCTCGGCTCGAGCATCGCCGGCCGGCTCGCGGACGCGCACGGCCACACCGCGGCGTTCGGGTTCACCGTGACGGTGACGGGCCTGGCCGTCCTCCTGGCGGCCACCCAGCAGCGGCGCCTCGACGCGGCGACCGCCGCGCAGGTGTCGCCCATCGTGCCGGCCGCGGGCTCAGACGTGTACGACGTCGCGGCCGCTCGCTGACCCACCCGCCGCCTCGACCCGGGGGCGGTGCGGCAGCTCGAAGAGGAACCCCATCCGGGCCCGCAGCAGCACCGCGTGCAGGCCCAGGCAGGCCGCGGCCACCAGCGCCGTCACCAGCAACGGGTAGCCCGCGACCGCCATCAGCAGTCCCGGAACGGTCTCGGCGTCGAGCGTGGTGACGGTGTGGTGGACCAGCGCCAGCACCGGCATGTGCAGGACGTAGACCGGGAGGGTGCGCCGGCCCAGCCAGGCCAGCGGCCCGGCCACCGCGGGCCGGCGGGACAGCGCCACCGAGCCGAGGACGGCCGCGGGCACGCCGACGGCGCTGAGCAGCAGGTCCCAGGGGCGCGGGGCGCCGGTGGCGGCCAGCAGCGCCGCCAGCACGGCGTACGCCACCCCGAGCGCCGGCAGCAGCCGGCGCCGGTCGAACCCGGCCGAGGCCCGGAGCAGGTCGGGGCGTCGGCTGCCGGCGAGGAAGAACACGAAGTTCACCAGCACCGACATCCGGTTCACCTCCTCCGGCGGGACCGCGAGCGCCAGTGCGGACCCGGCGGCCGCGCCCGCCAGCACCGTGGTGGTGCGGACCCGGACCAGCAGCTTGGCGAGCACGAAGTAGACCGCCAGCGCGTACAGGAACCACAACCCGGTCGAGGCGAACACCAGGTCGAGCGCGAGCTCGCCCAGGTCCTGGGTCCGGTTCATCGGCAGCGAGCGCTCGACCGAGAAGGCCACGCCCAGCAGCAGCAGCCACACGACGTAGAGGTAGTACGGGCCGGCCACGCGGCGCACCACCCGACGCCAGGGGCGGTGCAGGGCGCCGGAGGCGAAGAGGCCGCTGATGAGGAAGAAGAGCGGCATCCGGATCGGCTTGACCAGGTGGCTGAAACCCACCCACGCGTCACCGACGACCGCCAGCTCGGCGGGCACGAGGCCGGCGTAGTGCTTGGTGGTCGCGTGGTGCAGCACCACCAGCAGGATGCAGAGGCCCTTGGCGAGGTCGGGCCACACCAGGCGCCCGTCCGGGCGGGCAGGTGCCGGGGCAGGCAAGACTCACCTCGAGGATCGGTTCGGGGGACGGCGCGCACGCGGGCGCCGGGCCGGAATCTATCCGAGGCCGGGCATCTGACGGATCATGGGGCATGGACCAGGAGACCGGCGCCGGCGCCCCGGCCGGCGACCAGCCGGCAGCGCGAGCCCCGGAGAGCTACGCCTGGCCGCTGGTGGCGCTGGTCCTGGTGATCCTCCCGCAGGTCCTGGTGCCGGCGAGCATGCGGGAGGGACCACCGCTGCTCGTGCCCGTGATCGAGGCCTCCGTCGCCGTCGTGCTGCTGGCGGTGGCCGCGCGGCGCGGCCCGGTCCCGCGCGCGGCCCGGCCGCTGGTGCTGAGCCTGAGCGCCGTCCTCATCGCGGCGAACACGGCCGCGGCGGTGCGGCTGCTCGTGGTGATCCTGCGCAGCACCCCTGCCGACCAGGAGCCCGCCACCGTCACCCAGCTGCTCATCGGCGCAGGCATCGTGCTCGCGACGAACATCGTCACCTTCGGGCTGTTCTACTGGCAGATCGACGGCGGCGGACCCGACGGTCGCCTCGCTGCGGACCGGCCCCACCCCGACTTCCAGTTCCCGCAGACCGGCACCGACGGCTTGGCACCGCCGGGCTGGCAACCACGGTTCCCCGACCACCTGTACGTCGCGTTCACCAACGTCATGGCCTTCAGCCCCACCGACGCCATGCCGCTGACCCATCGTGCCAAGGCACTGATGGCGGTCCAGGCGCTGATCTCGGTCTCCGTGATCGGGCTGGTGCTCTCCCGGGTGATCAACATCCTGCCCCAGTGACTGCCCCAGTGACTGCCGCAGTGACGCCGGGCCCTTGACCGGTCACCCCGTGGGTCCAACGCTGGGTGCATGGCCACCGACGCGGTCGACGAGCCGACCACCCGCCCGTTGCTCACGCTCGGGCGGGTGCACCGGCTGCGGGTGCAGGTCGGCTACCGCGCCCGCCCCGACGGCCCGGCGTACCAGCAGTTCCTGCTCGACGTCCCGGTGCCGGGGCTGGTCGCCCAGGGCGCCTTCGACGAGGCGCGCGCGCTCGCCGCCCTCGAACCCGTGGTGTACGCCGGCGCCGAGACCCCGCGGCACTACTCGATCCACGAGCACCGGTGGCACACGAGCTGGGGCCCGAGCCCGGGGGCGCTGGAGATCGGGCTCCTGGTCACCACGGGGACCCCGACGGCCGCCACCTCGGAGGCGCCGCTCGACGGCGTGGTCCAGGCCTTCCGGGACCTGCTCGAGCTGGTCGGCCGGCCCGGCCCGGTGCCCGCCTCCCGGGACGCGGCGGTCCAGCGGGCCCGCACCGCCACTGCGACGGCGTACGCCCTGGACGCGGACGCGCTGTCGCTCAGCACCGAGGAGCACCACCTCGCGACCGGCTCGTGGCGGCTCCGGCTGCGCACCACCTCCGGGGAGGGGTACGACGTCGTGGTCGGCCTGGTCGACGGGTACGCCGGGTCGGTCCGGGTGCGGCACGCGGGGCGGATCGAGGTGTTCGACTCGGTCGGCTCCGAGTGACCATCGGACTGCCGCACTGAGTAGAACGGTCCCTTGGCAGGCCATCGGCGACGACGCGACCGTGGACCATGGACGCCAATGGCGAGCGCGAGCAGCTCGATCAGGTCACCCGGCGTCTCGGGGCCCGTTTCCAGCACCTGCCGGCCGACGTCATCACGCACGCCGTCACCGAGAGCGCGGCCCAGCTGGCCGCGGCCACCATCCGTGACTTCGTGCCGCTCCTGGTCGAGAAGCAGGCCCGGGAGTGGCTGGAGGCGCAGGACCGGTACTGAGCGGCGTGCCTGCGGTCCGCGAGGCCGAGGCGTCGGCCGGAGCACGGTATGAATGACCACGTGCGACTTCTCGCCGTGTCTCTCCTGCTCGCCGGTGCTCTCACCGGGTGCGACGTCGGCCTGGCGGCCCACGAGCCGGGGGGCACATCCGTCCGGACGCAGGTTGCCCCGTCGCGAGGCGCCTTCCACGAGAACCAGCCCTACCGACTCCAGAACTCGTTCCGGGGGCTGCGGTTGGCGGCCCGGGCCGGCACCTGGATCGACATCGACTCCAACTACTGCTGGGACACCGCTCGGCGTCACCGCATCCCGCTCGCCACCCACTGGCCGCACATCGGAGCCGACCACTTCACCGACCCGGCGGGCCGGATCGACCCCGACGCGGCCTTCGCCGACCTGACCCTGCCCGAGGTGCGGCGGCTCCGGTCGACCGATCCGGTTCCCTACCGGATCTCGACGATGGAGGAGATGGTGCGAGAGGCCGCCCGGATCGGGGTGCCGGGCATTGAGTGGGAGGTCAAGGGCGGCACGGCGTTCGAGCGGCCTGCCACCTACCGCGGGGTTCTCGCCGCCGCAGCCGAGGCCGGCATCGAGGTCAACGTGAAGACGTTGACCAACATCGGCGGCACGAAGGCTGCCCTGCGTCGCCTGAGGGCCGCCGCGCGCGCCGGCGCCACCACCATGCTGCTCAACCACAGCGCCCGACCCGTCCGGATCACGGCCGCCGAGTCCCGCTACGTCGACTACGTCCGCGGCCCCTGGCGGGCCGGCCAGCCGTGACGGTCGACCCGGCCATCGTGCTGCCCCCTCAGGTCGTGGGGCCATCGCTGACTGCGGCCGGGCTTGCCTCGTGGGTGTTCGCACACGGTGGTCGCGAGCAGGAGGCCGCCGAGTGCGGGAGGCTCCAGGACTTCATCGACGCGGCATTGAGGCGGGGACTCGGGACGGAGGTTCGGGCTCCTCGGCCGGTGGTGTGCCGTGCGGCGGACCTGTGGGCGGAGGCGTCGGGCCTTGCGGACTCCTTGGCGGCCTTGACCGAAGGCAAGGTCTCAGCCGAGTGGCGTCGGCACGCCGAGAGGCTGCGCGTCCGCGCCCAGAGTCTTCGCCGAGTGCTGGGGACCGCCGGGCCGTAACGCTCGGACTGGTGGTGACGCCCCACGCCTTTCGTGGAGCCGCCTGTCGGAATCGAACCGACGACCTATTCATTACGAGTGAATCGCTCTACCGACTGAGCTAAGGCGGCGCGCTGCCCGGCTCGGCGCGAGGCCTGTCCGGGCAACCCGGGGAAGTATACGGACGTCTCCGCCCGGTCGCGAAACCGGCGCCCACGTCGCCCGGAGGGGTGGCGGTCAGGCCGCCAGGGTGACCTTCTCGGACCGCGCAGCGGCGCGGCCGGTGACCATCGTCTGCGCGTTCCCGCACCAGCAGGTGAAGGACACGACGATCCCCTGCTCGGTGTTGGTCATCGCCGTGATCTGGCTGGGGAAGATCAGCTGGCGCTTGTCGCAGGCGGTGCAGTGGTGGTCGAACATGATGACCTCCCTCTCGGTGGGACGGCAGACGGGTGCACCACCATGGTGTGCGATCGCAAGGCATAGGGGTAGCCTCTCTTTCCGATAGTTACTCAAGGAGTTCCCGATGCTTTCCCTGCATCAGCTGCGGCTGTTCCTCGCGATCTACGAGCACGGCTCGATCACGGCGGCCGCCGAGGAGCTCGGCTACGCGCAGCCGTCGGTCTCCGAGCAGATCCGGGCCCTGGAGAAGTCGCTCGGGACGACCCTCTTCCGCCGGGTCGGGCGCGGTGTCGTGGCCACCACGGTGGCCGACTCGCTGCGTCCGCACGCCGAGCGGACCGTCGCGGCGGCCGAGGAGGCGCGGCGCGCGGTGCAGAGCGTGGTGGCCCTGGAGACCGGCACGATCCGGTTCGGGATGTTCGGCATCGCCCGGCTGTACGCCGGCGCGGGGCTCATCGGCGACGTGCTGGCCCGCCACCCCGGCGTACGGGTGGAGCTGGTCGGACAGAACTCCACCGAGGTGGCCGAGGACCTGCGCCGCGGCCGGCTGGAAGCGGCCATGCTGGCGGTCTCCACCGTGGCCAGCGAGGGCATGGTCGTCACCCCGGTGGCACGCGAGGAGCTCGTCTACATCAGCACCGACCGGACGCGACTGTCGTCACCGGTCACCGCGCATCGCCTGTCCCAGGCCTCGCTGGTGATGCCGGAGACGACCTACCGCGCCGAGGACTCCACCCGCCAGACGCTGCGCCAGATGCTCCACGAGACCGGGCGCAACCCCCAGACCCGGATCGAGGTCGAGGACATCGAGACCGCGGTCGAGCTCGTCGGCATGGGGTACGCCGACTCGGTGATCCCCAAGGGGGCAGCGCTCCAGCTGCTCCCGCGGCTCGCCCCGGAGGCCGGCTGGGTCTCCCTGCGGCCACGGCAGTACGACACCTTCGCGATCGTGCACCGGGCCGGCGCCACGCTCTCCCCTGCTGCCCGGCTGATGATCGAGCTCGCCACCGCCCGGATCCAGGCGATCGCCGAGCCCGTGAACCCGCGCTGATCAGCAGGACAGGCCGTCCTCCGGCACGGCGCCGTCGACCAGGTAGCCCTCGACCGCCCGGTCCACGCACTCGTTGCCGGCGTGGTAGCCGGTGTGCCCGTCGCCGTCGCGGCGGACCAGGACCCCGGAGTCGAGCTGGTCGGCCAGGTCCTCGGCCCACTTCATCGGCGTGGCCGGGTCGCGGGTGGTGCCGATCACCACGATCGGCGCGGCGCCCTTCGCGCGGACGTCGCGGGGCTGGACAGTCGACGTCGCCCGCACCCCGCCGCAGCCGGTGAGCCCCCAGGCGAAGACGGCGCCGAACGTCGGTGAGGCGCGCTCGAAGTCGGGCAGGTTGGCGGCGACCTGGGAGGCGGCGATCGCGTACGGGTCGTCCAGGCAGCTGATGGCGTAGAGCGCCTCGGCGCTGTTGTCGGTGTACCCGTTCTCGCCCCGCGAGCTGTAGAGGTCCGAGAGCTGCAGCAGCGTGGACCCGTCGCCGGCCAGGCCCTGCTTGAGGGCGGCGGAGAGGATGTACCAGTAGTCACGGTTGTAGAGCGGCGCCACGATGCCGTAGAAGGCGTTGCCGACCTCCAGGTCGCGGTCCAGGCTGGTCGGGAGGGGCTTGGCGTCCACCCCGGCGAGGAACGTCGAGATGGTCTGCAGCCCCTCGTCCACGGTGTCGCCGAGGAAGCAGCTGTCGGTCTCGTCGAGGCAGTTCTGGACATAGGCGCGCAGCGCGGTCTCGAACCCACCCGCCTGCTCCAGGGCCAGCTCCCGGGGGCCGATCGACAGGTCCACCGCGCCGTCGAGCACCATCCGGCCGACCTCGTCGGGGAACAGGTCGGCGTACGTCGCGCCGAGCTTGGTGCCGTACGACGCGCCGAAGTAGGTCATCGTCGACTCACCGAGCGCCGCCCGCAGCACGTCCATGTCGCGCGCCGCCTCGACGGTGGTGACGTGGGCCGCGAGGTCGCCGGAGCGGTCGGCGCAGCCGCGACCCAGGGTACCGACCCAGCCCATGTAGCTGCTGCGCTCGGCGGCGGTGTCGGGATCGGGGTCCATGGCGATGTAGTCGTCGAGCTGGGCGTCGCTCAGGCAGTCCACCGGGTCGCTGGCACCGGTGCCCCGCGGGTCGAACCCTACGACGTCGTACCGGTCGAGGAGCGGCTGGCCGAACACCTGCGCCGCCTGTGCGGCGTACTGCGTGCCGGGGGCGCCGGGACCGCCGGGGTTGACCACCAGCGAGCCGATCCGGGCGCCGGGGTCGCCTGCCGGCACCTTGAGCAGCGCCAGGTCGATCGTCTCGCCACCCGGGTGCCGGTAGTCCAGCGGCACGGTCAGCTTCGCGCAGAGGAAGTCACCCTGGCACGACGACCAGTCCAGCGACTGGGAGTAGTACCGCGCCAGGCCGCGGCTCGGTGGCACGGTCGCGGACGGCTCCGGCGTGGTGGTGGGGGCGACCGGAGGCGTCGAGGCGGGGGTGTCGTCCTGGCCGGCGAGCACCGCGAGGGCGACGGCACCCAGGCCGGTGGCCACCAACGCGATCACCACGACGGCGACCAGGACCTGCTTCACCTGCCACTCCCCTCCGGGACCTTGAGTGCCACCATCATCGACTCCAGCGCAAGCGCGACGGGGACGTTGAACTCGAGCATCTGCTCGCGGGCCTCGAAGATCCACGAGATCCGGCGCAGGTTCAGCTCGGGGGTGGAGGTGCGCACGAGCTGGTCGATGTCGCCGCGGATCTCCTCGTTGACCAGCCGCCCGGGCGCCCCCGAGGCCAGCGCGATCGCGTCGCGGTAGACCGAGACCAGGTCCATCAGCCCCCGGTCGACCACGTCGAGGTGGCGCCGCTTGGCACGGGTCTTCTGCCCCTTCTCCAGGACGGAGAGGGCGGGGGCGTACTCGCGGGGGCGGCGCCCGCGCTCGACCACGCCGTACGAGGCGTCGAGGTCGGCCCGCTCCCGGGCGTCGAGCTCGCCGGTGATCAGGTCCGCCTCCTCCTTTGTCACCTCGTTGAGGTTGGCCGCGGCCGTCATGCAGTCGCGCAGCGAGTGCAGCCGCGCCGGGATCGACACGACCTCGCGGCGCCGGTTGCGGGTGGCCTCGTCGCGGGCCAGCGCCCGGGCGCGACCGATGTGGCCCTGGCTGGCGCGGGCGGCGTACGACGCGAGCGCGTCGGGCACCCCGTCGTCGCGGGTCAGGAACGCGGCGACGTCGTCGGCGGTCGGCGTGGTGAGCGTGACCAGCCGGCAGCGGGACCGGATCGTCGGCAGCACGTCGTCGACCGTCGGGGCGCACAGCATCCACACGGTCCGGTCGGTGGGCTCCTCGATGGCCTTGAGCAGCGCGTTGCAGGCCTGGTCGGTGAGCCGGTCGGCGTCCTCCACGATCAGGATCTGCCAGCGGCGTCCGACCGGGGCCAGCGCGGCCCGGCGGACCAGGTCACGGACCTCGTCGACGCCGATGGAGAGCTTCTCGGTGCGGATCAGCGAGACGTCGGCGTGGGAGCCGGCGAGCGCGGTGTGGCACTCGTGGCACTCCCCGCAGCCGGCCCGCTCGCACTGCAGGGCGGCGGCGAAGGCGATGGCGGCGTTGGAGCGCCCGGAGCCGGGCGGGCCGGTGAACAGCCAGGAGTGGCTCATCCCGTGGCCGCCGGCCGCGCCGCGCAGCGCCTCGATGGCGGCGCGCTGACCGACCAGCCCGTCCCAGACCGTCACGGCTGGCTCACCCCGCGCACCGCGCGCTCGAGCAGCGGCGTCAGCTCGGCGCGGATCTCGGCGGCGATCTCCTCCACCGGCAGGCGCGCGTCGAGGACCAGGTAGTGCTCGGGGTCGGCGGCGGCCATCGCGAGGAACGCCGCCCGCACCCGCTCGTGGAACTCCACCGACTCGCCCTCGATCCGGTCCCGCTCCTCGAACCGGCCCAGCCCGTGCTCGGGCGCGAGGTCGAGCACGACGGTCAGGTGCGGCCGCAGGTCGTGGGTGGCCCAGCGCGCCACCTGCTCGACCTCGGCGACGGCCAGGGACCGTCCGGCCCCCTGGTAGGCCAGCGTGGAGTCGACGTAGCGATCGGTCAGCACCACCTCGCCCCGGTCCAGGGCCGGCTGCACGACGGTGTCGACGTGCTCGGCCTTGTCGGCGGCGTAGAGCAGCGCCTCGGTGCGGTCGGACAGCTCGCCGGTCTCCGGGCTGAGCACGATCCGCCGCAGCTGGCGGCCGACCTCGGTGTCACCGGGCTCGAAGGTCAGCACCACGGCGTACCCCTCGGCCTCGAGCCACTCGCGCAACAGCCGGGACTGGGTCGACTTGCCGGACCCCTCACCCCCCTCGAAGCACACGAAGACGCCGGTGGGTGCGTAGACGCCGGGGCCGATGCTCACGGCGTACACCCTAGGCGGCAGGACCGACGCCGGCTCAGTTGTGGGTCCAGCACTCGCTGTGGGGCTCGCGCCGGACCTCGGCGGTGCACGTGCCGAAGTATGCGATGCCGGGCGCCGAAGCCGGCCATTGGCCCGGGCAGTTCGCCGATCCCGCGCCGGCCCGCGCGCTCAGGAACGGCCGTTCCCGCCCGAACCGCCCTGCCGCCTGGCCGCCACGGCGGCCTCAGGACTTCTTGGCCGCGGCCTTCTTCGTCGACTTCTTCGCAGTCGTCTTCTTCGCGGTGGACTTCTTGGCGGTCTTCTTCGCCGGAGCCTTCTTCGCGCCCTTCTTGGCCGACTTCTTCGCCGGGCCCTTGGCGCGCCGCTCGGCGAGCAGCTCGGCCGCCCGCTCGATCGTGATCGCCTCGACAGTGTCCTCCTTGCGGAGGGTGGCGTTGTACTCGCCGTCGGTGACGTACTCGCCGAAACGACCCGCCTTGACCACCACCGGCTGCCCGGAGACCGGGTCGTTGCCGAGCTCCTTCAGCGGCGCCGTCGCGGCGGCACGGCCGCGCTGCTTGGGCTGGGCATAGATCTTGAGCGCCTCGTCGAGGGTGATCGTGAGCAGCTGCTCCTCCGAGGTCAGCGACCGGGAGTCGGTGCCCTTCTTCAGGTACGGCCCGTAGCGGCCGTTCTGGGCGGTGATCTCCTCGCCCGCCTCGTCGGCCCCGACCACGCGGGGCAGGGACAGCAGCTTGACCGCGTCGTCGAGGGTGATCGTGTCCAGCGACATCGACTTGAAGAGCGAGCCGGTGCGCGGCTTCGCAGACTTCGGCGCGTCCTCCGGCAGCTCCTCGGTGACGTACGGGCCGAAGCGGCCGTTCTTCGCCACCACCCGCAGGCCGGTCTCGGGGTGGCTGCCGAGCTCGATCTCCTCGCCGGCCGGGTTGGCCAGCAGCTCCTTCGCCTTCTCGACCGTCAGCTCGTCCGGCGGCAGGTCGTCGGGCACGTTGGCGCGGCGACCGAACGGCGTACCGTCCTCGTCCGGGCCCTCGAGGTAGGGGCCGTAGCGCCCGACCCGGAGCTGGATCCCGGAGCCCTCGCCACCGACGGGGAACGTCGCCAGCTCGCGGGCGTCGATCTCGCCCAGCTCGTTGACCAGGGTGTGGAGCCCCGCGATGTCGCCGGTGCCGTAGTAGAACTCGCCGAGCTCGGTGTTTCGGTCCTTGCGGCCCGCCGCGATCTCGTCGAGCACGTCCTCCATGCTGGCGGTGAACTCGTAGGAGACCTGGCGCGGGAAGTGCTCCTCGAGCAGCCGGGTCACCGAGAACGCCAGCCACGCCGGGACCAGCGCAGTGCCCTTCTTGTAGACGTAGCCGCGGTTGAGGATCGTGCCGATGATCGAGGCGTACGTCGAGGGCCGGCCGATCTCCCGGTCCTCGAGCTCCTTGATCAGCGTCGCCTCGGTGTAGCGGGCCGGGGGCTTGGTCTCGTGGCCGGACGCCGAGACCGAGGCCGCGGACACCGCGTCGCCCTGCTCGAGGGCGGGCAGCCGGGTCTCCTGGTCGTCCTTGGCCGCCGAGGCGTCGTCGGTGCCCTCGACGTAGGCCTTCAGGAAGCCGTGGAAGGTGATGACCCGACCGCTGGCGGAGAACACCACGTCCTCACCGGTCGCCGCGGCACCGCCGAGGCGGATCGTCACGGACTGGCCGACGGCGTCCTTCATCTGCGAGGCGACGGTGCGCATCCAGATCAGCTCGTAGAGCCGGAACTGCTCCCCCTTGAGCCCGGTCTGGGCGGGGGTGCGGAACGAGTCGCCGGCGGGGCGGATCGCCTCGTGCGCCTCCTGGGCGTTCTTCACCTTCGAGGCGTACGTCCGGGGGCTGTCGGGCAGGTACTCCGCGCCGTACAGCTCGCGCACCTGCGACCGGGCCGCGCCGACGGCGGCGTCGGACAGGGTCGTGGAGTCGGTACGCATGTAGGTGATGAAGCCGTTCTCGTAGAGCCGCTGGGCGACCGACATGGTCACCGAGGCGCCCATCCCGAGCTTGCGGCTCGCCTCCTGCTGGAGGGTGGTGGTGCGGAACGGCGCGTACGGCGAGCGCCGGTACGGCTTGGACTCCACCGACCGGACGTCGTACGTCGTGTCCTCGAGCGCCGCGGCCAGCCCCTCGGCGCGGGGCCGGTCGAGGTGGACGACGCTCTTCCCGTTGGTCGAGCTTGTCGAGACCTTGAGCAGGCCGTCGGGGCCGAAGTCGGAGCCGCGGGCGACCCGGGCGCCGTCGACCGAGTGCAGCTTGGCGGGGAACATCCGCTGCTCGTGCTTCGAGCCGGCGTCGAAGGTGCCCTCGAGGTCCCAGTACGACGCGACCCGGAACCGCATCCGCTCGCGCTCCCGGTCGACGACCAGCCGGGTCGCGACCGACTGCACGCGGCCCGCCGAGAGGCCGGACATGACCTTCTTCCACAGCACCGGGGAGACCTCGTAGCCGTAGAGCCGGTCGAGGATCCGGCGCGCCTCCTGGGCCTCGACGAGGTCGTCGTTGATCTGGCGGGGGTTCTCGACCGCCGCCTGGATCGCCGGCTTGGTGATCTCGTGGAACACCATCCGGTGCACGGGGATGTTCTTGGGCTTGAGCTCGTCGAGGAGGTGCCAGGCGATCGCCTCGCCCTCGCGGTCCTCATCGGTGGCGAGGTAGAGCTCGTCGGCGTCCTTCAGCAGCGACTTGAGCTTGGTGATGTGGGCCTTCTTGTCGCGCGGGACCACGTAGTAGGGCTCGAAGCCGTTCTCGACGTCGACCGCGAGCCGCCCCCACGGCTTGTCCTTGATCTTGGCCGGGGTGTCCGCGGCGTTGTTCGGCAGGTCACGGATGTGGCCGATGGAGGACTCGACGACATACCCCGTCCCGAGGTACCCGCCGATCGTGCGGGCCTTCGCCGGGGACTCGACGATCACCAACTTGTGTGCCACGTGTGCTTCCTTCTCCTGCTTCACCAGCTGCACGGACCCCGTTGCGGGGCCCACGGCCGCTCACGGTAGCGCGTCCTGCACAGATCGCATTCCCTCCACCGTCCACGACACCCCTGTGGAGGAGCTCTGCGGGGCGTCCACGGGACGTGCCAGCGTGGGCCACCACACCGCATCGACCGCCCGGAGGAGCGCATGTACGACCATCCCTGGCTGGGGGACCCCGGCTACCCCGTCGAGGCCCCGGGCCTGGACCGGCTGACCCACCTGGTGCTCGTCGACGGGCGCCTCGTCGACACCTGGTCCGAGCCCGTGACCGGCACCCGCTGGCAGGTGCACGCCGACCGGTTCGACCGCGAGCTCGCCCGCCCGGAGCCGAGCCCGCCCCCGCCGCCCCCGTGGCAGCGGGTGCTCGACTGGCTGGCGTCCGTCTGCGGCGGTGCCGGGGCGGTCGCGGCGCTGACCGTCGAGCCGCTGACCGACGACGGCTGCGACCTGCCGACCGAGACCCCCGACGCGGCCTCCCGCAGCCGGCTCGAGGCCACCGCCGAGCTGCTGGACGCGGTCGCCGCCCGCTGCTTCGACCCCGAGATGGCGACCGCCTTCCGGCGGGCGCTGCTGCGCCTGTGGGCCGAGGAGCCCGAGGTCGTGCGCCACGCCCGCACCGCCGCGCACCTGGCGGGCGGCATCTGCTGGGCGGTCGGCAAGGCCAACGGCAGCTACCGCCCCCAGGGCGACGTGCGGATGGGCCGCGTCCAGGAGGCGCTGGCCCTGTCGTCGGCGATCTCCGGCTACGGCAGCACCGTCCGGCGGGCGCTGGTCGGGTTCCGCGACCTCGACAACCCCCGGTGGTGGCGTCCCGAGGGCATCCCCAACCTCGAGCCGCTCGGCCGGCCCGAGCTGCTCAGCTCGCCGACCCGGGAGCGGCTGGTCCGGCTCCGCGGACGGGCGGTGGCGGCCCGGGAGGCGGCCGACGACGCCGCCTGACCGGCGTCAGGCCTCGAGGAAGCCCTCCGCGACGAGCTCGCGCACCGTGGGCAGGTACGTCGTGCGGGTGGCCGCCGGGTCGAGGTCGAGCAGCTGGGCCAGGGCGTCGAGGATCTGCCCCACGGTCAGGTCGCCGTCGCAGGCACCCACCAGCGCCGCCTCGACGGTGTCCACGCGCCGGGCCCGGCGCAGCCCGCGCTGCTGGCGCAGCACGACGGCCTCCGGGTCCTCGGCCCCCGGGGCGCCCAGCGTCTCCTGCTGCACGTCCGGGCGGACCAGCAGCCGCGAGTCCGGTCCGACCTCGGCACCCGAGGCCGCCGCCCAGTCGCGGATCGCGGGCGCGATGGGCTGCTCCACGTCGTACGGCCACTCGAGGAGCTCGCGCACCGGTGCGCCGGCCTGCCCGGAGCCGCGCTTGCGCAGGTTCAGCCAGCCGAAGCCGATCCCCTCGACGCCCTGCTCGTCGAACCACGACAGCCACGTGTCGTAGCGGACCAGGTAGTCGACGGCACCGTGCAGCCCGGCGTCCTTGAGCCAGAGCTCGACGTACGCCGCGGGGTCGAGCACCTCGCGCTGCACCACGTAGGCGTCGGTCTCGTCGGTGAGCCAGGTGGCCAGCCGGTCGTCCCACGGCCGGTCGCGGGAGATCACCCAGTTGGCGAGCACCTGGCACCAGCCGCCGTCGGTGAGGTGCCGGGGCGCGAACCGCACGATGTCCTCGACGACCCGGTCTCCCGGCAACCCCGAGTCCCGGTAGACCAGGCGCTCGCCGGTCGCCGGCGAGATCACGAACGGTGGGTTGGTGGCGATCAGGTCGAAGGCCTCGTGCCGCACCGGCTCGAACAGCGAGCCGTCCCGCACCTCGACCCGGTCCTCGACCCCGTTGAGCGCGGCGTTGAAGCGCGCGGTCCACAGCGCCCGCGCGTTGACGTCGGTCGCGACCACCCGGTCGCTGTGCCGCGCGAGGTGCAGCGCCTGCACGCCGCAGCCGGTCCCGAGGTCCAGCGCGGTGCCCACCGGGTCGCGCAGGGTCAGCTGCGCGAGCGAGGTGGACGCCGAGCTGATCCCGAGCACGTGGTCGGCACCGACCCGGACATGCTGGCCGTCGAGCCCCGGGGTGAGGTCGCTGACGACCCACAGGTCACGGTCACCGGCGAGCTCGTCGGTCGCATAGGGGCGAACGTCCATGCGGGCGGCGACCTCGCCGACCGTCTGCTCGACCAGTCCCTCGGCGGCCATCCGCTCCAGCAGCCCGGGCAGCGCGGCCTCGGCCGCGGCCAGCTCCACGGGGGCCTGCAGCAGGAACAGCCGGATCAGCGTCTCCAGGGGCGATCCCCCGCCGGTGGCCCGCAGGCCCGGGGTGGTCTCGTTGCGACCCAGGGCGTCGTGGGCGAGGGGGCCGAGGGTCTCGGCCACGGCGTCGTAGGTGAATCCGGCCAGGGCGAGAGCGGCGCGCAGCCGCTGGGGGAGATCGCTGGTCACCCGCTCGACAGTAGGGGCGCGCGGCCGCGGACACACCACCCGCGGGTGTGCCCGGCGGGCGATGTGACGGGCGTCTCGACGTGCCGGACGAGGCGTGACGGACCAGGGTGGCCGAAATGACGCCGACCCGCCCGAGTGACTCGGACGGGTCGGCGTGGTGGGCTACTGCGCCGGCGGCTCGAAGCGCTGGGTCGGCGCCGGGTCCGCCGCGGGCGGCGGCGTGTCCGGCACGTAGGCCCGGGGCTGGGTGGTGCCGGCCTGGTCGGCCGCGCCCGTCGGGGGCGGGGGCGGCGGCGGGGGCGTCCCGGAGTCGGATCCGATCGCGACCTCGCGCTGCTTGGACACGTAGACCGCGCCGGCGATGATCGCGACCGCCACGAGGGCGATGGTGATGCGCAGGGGGTCGTTCTGGTCCTTGCCCACGCCCATCGACACGACCGCACTCGCGATCAGCAGCGAGACCAGGTTCATCACCTTGATCAGCGGGTTGATGGCCGGCCCGGCGGTGTCCTTGAACGGGTCGCCGACGGTGTCACCGATGACCGTGGCCGCGTGCGCCTCGGAGCCCTTGCCGCCGTGGTGGCCGTCCTCGACGAGCTTCTTCGCGTTGTCCCAGGCGCCACCGGAGTTGGCCAGGAAGACCGCCATCAGCGTGCCGGCGCCGATCGCGCCGGCCAGGAAGCCCGCGAGCGCGGTGACGCCCAGGCCGAAGCCGACCGCCACCGGGGCGAGGACGGCCAGGATGCCGGGCGTCACCAGCTCGCGCAGCGAGTCCTTGGTGACGATGTCGACGACCTTGCCGTACTCGGGCCGGCCGGTGCCCTCCATGATCCCGGGGATCTCCCGGAACTGGCGGCGCACCTCGTACACCACGGCGCCGGCCGCGCGACCGACGGCGTTGATGGCGAGACCGGAGAACATGAAGACCACCGCCGCGCCGAGCAGCACCCCGACCAGGACCGCAGGGTTGAAGACGAAGAAGTCGGCCGCCGAGAACTCGTCCGCCGTCGGGTTCGCCTTGTCGAGCGCCTCGAACACCGAGGTGGAGTAGGACCCGAAGAGCGCGGTGGCGGCCAGCACGGCGGTCGCGATCGCGATCCCCTTGGTGATCGCCTTGGTGGTGTTGCCCACCGCGTCCAGCTCGGTCAGGATCTGGGCGCCCGCGGGGCTGACGTCGCCGGACATCTCGGCGATGCCCTGGGCGTTGTCCGAGACCGGCCCGAAGGTGTCCATCGCGACGATGACGCCGACGGTGGTCAGCAGACCGGTGCCCGCGAGGGCCACCGCGAACAGCGAGACGGTCAGCGTCGCGCCACCCAGCAGGTAGGCACCGAACACGGCGGCACCGATGACCAGGGTGGTGTAGACCGCCGACTCGAAGCCGACCGCGAGGCCGGAGAGGATCACGGTGGCCGCGCCGGTCAGCGAGGTCTTGCCGACGTCCTTGACCGGACGGTGCTCGGTGCCGGTGTAGTACCCGGTCAGCGCGAGGATGCCGGCGGCCATCACGATGCCGATGACCACGGCGAGCGCCGCGATCACCCGCGGGTCCCCGTCGGCACCGGCGATGCTGCTGGTGTTGTCGAGGTCGGCGAAGCTGCCGGGCAGGTAGACGAACGAGAGCAGCACGGACGCCACCGCGGCGATGCCGGCCGAGATGTAGAACGCGCGGTTGATCGTCCGCAGCCCGTTCTCGCCCGGCCTGGGCTTGCACAGGTAGACACCCGCAACCGCGGTCAGCGCGCCGATCGCGGGGATCAGCAGCGGGAACACCAGGCCCTTGTCGCCGAATGCCTGCGACCCGAGGATCAGCGCGGCGACCAGCGTCACGGCGTACGACTCGAAGAGGTCGGCCGCCATGCCGGCGCAGTCGCCGACGTTGTCGCCGACGTTGTCGGCGATGGTCGCGGCGTTGCGCGGGTCGTCCTCGGGGATGTTCTGCTCGACCTTGCCGACCAGGTCGGCCCCCACGTCGGCGGCCTTGGTGAAGATGCCGCCGCCGACTCGCATGAACATCGCGAGCAGCGCGGCACCGAAGCCGAAGCCCTCGAGCACCTTCGGCGCCTCGTCCTGGAAGAGCAGGACCACGATGCTGGCGCCGAGCAGGCCCAGGCCGACGGTGAGCATGCCGACCATCGCGCCGGTCCGGAAGCCGATGTTCATCGCCGGGTCACGACCGGACTCGTTGGCCGCCGCGGCCACCCGGAGGTTGGCACGGACGGCGAGCGACATCCCGAGGTAGCCGACCGTGCCGGAGAAGCCGGCGCCGATCAGGAAGAACACCGACCGGAAGATCCGGACCGTGGCGTCGTCGGCGGGCAGCGCGAGCAGTGCGAAGAACGCCACGCCGGCGAAGATGGCGAGGGTCCGGAACTGCCGCGTCAGGTAGGCGCTCGCGCCCTCCTGCACCGCCTGGGCGATGTTCTTCATGTTGTCGGTGCCCTCACCGGCGGACATGACCTCCTGACGGAACATCGCCGCCATCGCGAGCGCGCCCAGCGCGATCAGTGCGACGACGATGACCAGGACGAGGTTTCCGCCGGAGACGTCCACGACGAAGGGATCGATCCCCGTCATGTGTTTCCTCCTGCCAGCTCAAGGGAGTGATTCAGGTCTCACATCGTCGGGGAGTCTACGCAGGCAGGACCGCTCCAGAGCACGAAGGTGTGACGCGCGCCACACGGCGCGTCGCGCATCGGCGCGCGCGGGCAGGCGGACGCGGCCGCCCGGGGAGGGCGGCGATCAGCGCGAAGGGGCCCGGGACGGGGCAGGCCGCAGCGGCAGACCAGCAGGGGACGGCCGCGGAGCCTCGCCGTCAGCGAGGCCGGGTCAGCGAGTCTGCGTCAGAGCGGCTGGGTCAGTTGCCCGCGAGCGCGGCGTCGGCCGACTCGTGGATCACGAAGACCTTCGCGAGGCCGGTGATCCGGAAGATCTTGAGCAGCCGGTCCTGGTTGCACACCAGCTGCAGCGACCCGTCGTGGGCGCGGACCTTCTTCAGGCCACCGACCAGCACGCCGAGCCCGGTCGAGTCGAGGAACTCGACGGCTTCCATGTCGATCACGATGTCGTAGACGCCGGCGGCGACGAGCTCGGTGATCTTGTCGCGAAGCTTCGGGGCGGTGTAGACGTCGATCTCCCCACCGACCGCAACGATGGTCTTCCCATCGACGTCGCGCGTCGCAAGAGTCAGGTCCACGTCATCTCCCTGAAGGCACTGGTTTGTCAGAAGCCGAATCGTCGAGGCACACAGCTCCGAGAATCGGCCAGCACAATGTAACCACGAGCGCCCCCGAACCGCACAAAGAAGTAAAGACTCTGTTCATGCGCCCCGTCCAGTGTCGGAGCCATTTGCGAGACTGTGGAGGTGGAATCCACGCTCGATCTGCTGCCCCGACGGATGGGTCAGCTCGTCGACCGCCTGGCCGCCGTCCCCGGTCGCGAGGGGCGCCTGACCCACCTCGAGCTGCTCCCCCGGCGCGTCGCGGCGACCGAGGAGTGGCCCGCGTGGGCGGCCGCTGACGTCGTCGACGCCTTCACCGCCCGGGGCGTCGACCGGCCGTGGCGCCACCAGGTCCTCGCCGCGGACGCCGCCCACGCCGGGCGGCACGTCGTGCTGGCGACCGGCACCGCCTCGGGCAAGTCGCTGGCCTACCAGCTGCCGGCCCTCACGGCGATCCGCTCGGGCCGCGGCCCGCGGGGCCAGCGCGGCGCGACCGTGCTCTACATCGCGCCCACCAAGGCGCTCGCCCAGGACCAGCTGGCCGGCCTCGGCTCCCTGGGCCTCGACGTCCGGGTCACCACCCACGACGGCGACAGCGGCCGCGACCAGCGCGACTGGGCCCGCGACCACGCGGAGTACGTCCTCACCAACCCCGACATGCTGCACCGGTCGCTGCTGCCCGCGCACGCCCGCTGGTCGTCGTTCCTCGGCTCGCTCACCTACGTCGTGGTCGACGAGTGCCACCACTACCGGGGGGTCTTCGGCGCCCACGTCTCCCACGTGCTGCGCCGGCTGCGGCGGATCTGCGCGGCGTACGGCGCCGACCCGACGTTCGTGCTGGCCTCGGCGACCGTCGCCGAGCCCGAGGTCGCGGCGCACCGGCTGATCGGCGCCGACGTCCTGGCCGTCACCGAGGACACCTCTCCGCGCGGCGAGGTCGCGCTGGCGCTGTGGGAGCCGCCGTTCAGCTCCGGCTCCGGGGAGAACGGCGCCCCGGTGCGCAGGGCCGCCTCGTCGGAGACCGCGGACCTGCTGGCCGACCTGGTCGCCGAGGGGGTCCGCACCCTCGCCTTCGTACGGTCCCGCCGCGGCGCCGAGCAGGTCGCGATGACCGCCGCCGACCTGCTGGCCGAGGTCGACCCGTCGCTGCCCGGCCAGGTCGCGTCCTACCGCGGCGGCTACCTGCCCGAGGAGCGCCGGGCCATCGAGCAGGCGCTGCGCGGCGGCGACCTCACGGGGCTCGCCGCCACCAACGCCCTCGAGCTCGGCATCGACATCAGCGGTCTCGACGCGGTGCTGATGGCCGGCTTCCCCGGCACCCGGGCGGCCCTGTGGCAGCAGGTCGGCCGGGCCGGTCGCGGCGCGCAGGACGCGCTCGGCATCCTGGTCGCCCGGGACGACCCGCTGGACACCTACCTGGTCACGCACCCCGAGGCGCTGCTCGGCCGGCCGGTGGAGTCGACGGTCTTCGACCCGACGAACCCGCACGTGCTCGGGCCGCACCTGTGCGCCGCCGCGCAGGAGCGGCCGCTCACCGAGGCCGACCTGCCGCTGTTCGGGTCGACGGCCCGCGACGTCCTCGACGCCCTGACCGAGGCGGGGCTGCTCCGGCGCCGGCCCCGGGGCTGGTTCTGGACCGACCGGCGCCGCGCCTGCGACCTCGCGGACATCCGCTCGACCGGCGGGTCGCCGGTCCAGCTGGTCGAGGGGGAGACCGGGCGGGTCGTGGGCACGGTCGACGCCGCGAGCGCGCACGGCACCGCCCACGAGGGCGCGGTCTACGTCCACCGTGGCGAGACCTGGCTGGTGACGTCGCTGGACCTCGAGGAGCACGTCGCGGTGATCGAGCGCGCCGACCCCGACTACTCCACCTCGGCGCGCGAGATCACCGACATCACGATCGTGGCCGAGCGGGAGCACCGCGACTGGGCCGGCTGCCGGCTGTCCTTCGGCGACGTCGACGTCTCCCACCAGGTCGTCTCGTTCCTCAAGCGTCGCCAGCCGGGAGGCGACGTGATCGGTGAGGAGCCGCTCGACCTGCCCGAGCGCTCGCTGCGGACCTGCGCGGTCTGGTGGACGGTGCCCGAGCACGTGCTGGCCGAGGCCGGGTTGGCCGAGCAGGACCTGCCGGGGGCGGCCCACGCCGCCGAGCACTGCTCGATCGGGCTGCTGCCGCTGTTCGCGACCTGCGACCGCTGGGACATCGGCGGCGTCTCCACCGCACTGCATCCCGACACCGGGCAGCTCACCGTGTTCGTGTACGACGGCCACCCCGGCGGGGCCGGCTTCGCCGAGCGCGGCTTCCGCGCCGCCCGCGAGTGGCTGACCGCCACCCGGGACGCCATCGAGGCGTGCGCCTGCGTCGACGGCTGCCCTTCGTGCATCCAGTCCCCCAAGTGCGGCAACCAGAACAACCCGCTCGACAAGCCGGGGGCCGCGCGACTCCTCGACGTCCTGCTCGGGGCGCCGGCGGTCTAGACCGCGTCTCACCCCTCGGTCTCACGCCGGTCCGGCCCGCGCCTCGGCCCCCAGGTCGGCGTCCTGGCCCAGCCAGTGCGGCCCGGGGACCTCGACCCGCACCGTCGCCGTGCGCCCCTCGAGGTCGCAGGACAGCAGCCGGGCGCCGTTGGCCGCGGCGATCCCGGCGCCGGCGGCGCACGGGTCGCCGGCGCCACCCGCCGCGGACGCGACCGCGAGCGCCGCCAGGTCGGCGGCGGCCTGCGCGGCGCGGTGGGCGCGGACCATCGCACCCACCACGCCGAGCGCGGCACCGAGCAGGAGCAGGACCCCCACGCAGGCCACCACGACGAGGCTGACCGACCCCCGCTCGGAGCGGTTCACGACACCGGCTCGGCGGCGGCGACCGCCTCCGCGTGCAGCGTCACCGCGGGCAGGAAGCCGAAGAGCCCGCCCGGACCGGAGACGCTGCCCGCGGCGGCTGCCGTCACCCGGCCGCCGGCAGTCGTCAGGGTGATGCTGCTGCCCGGCGGCGCCACCTCCAGACCGCGCGCCACCGCCTCCTGCGTGCCGTCGCCACGGGCCGCCGCCCGGGCCGACTCCCGCGCCGCGTCGACGACGCGGAGCTGGGCCGCGGCGACCGAGAGCAGCCACACCAGCCCGACCGTCACCGCCAGCAGCAGCGGCAGGGCCATGGCCAGCTCGGCGGTCGCCGCGCCGGAGTCGTCCCGGGAGGACCTCACCCGATCCCCAGCAGACCGAGCACGTGGTCGAAGAGCGTGTGCAGCAGCTGGTCGCCGAAGCCGCCGGTCAGCAGCTTGTAGAGCAGGCCGGCCAGGCCTGCCCCGGCGGCGGTGCCGACGGCGTACTCCGCGGTGGTGATGCCGTCCTCGGCGCCGGCGCTGCGGGGGCGTCCGGTGGCGGGCCGGCGGGGCTGATCGGTCAGGGACATGGGCTTCTCCTCGGTCCTCGCGGCCACCGGTTGCGGCCGCCTGCACCGACCCTCGGGGATCGAGCCGGCCGCAGCGACCGGGAGCGACCCGGACTGTGGACGACCCTGCCGCGGCTGCGGCGGTGGACGGTTCGTGGCCGCCCGCAGGTCACAGCGCCAGGCTCTCGAGCAGGCCGGCGACGAGCGGCACGATGCCCACGAGCACGAACGCCGGCAGCAGGCACAGCCCCAGGGGCAGGGCGGCCTTGACGCCCACGGCTCGGGCCCGGTCCTCGACCTCGGCCCGGGTCCGACGCGCGAGGTCGGCCGCCAGCCGCTCCACCGCCGGCACCACCGCGGCCCCGGTGGCCTGGGACCGGGCCAGCGTCCGTCCCAGCGGGGCGAGGTCCGCGTCGTCGGCCAGCGACTCCCACACCTGCACCGGGTCCACGCCGAGCGCGAGCCGCGCCGCCACCCCCGAGAGCCGCTCGGAGGCGGCACCGGGCAGCGCCGTGCACACGAGGGCGACACCGTCGCCCGGGGCGGCGCCCGCGCGCAGCGTCGCCGCGAACAGGGTGACCAGGTGCGGCAGGTCGCGGCGGATCTGCTCGCGGGTGCGCCGCGCCTCCGGCGTCTCGGCGCGGCCGACGACCACCCAGGCGCCGGTCGCCACCACGGCACCGGCCACCGCGCCGGCCGTCCCGTCGACGAACAGCCACGCGCCCGCCCCCGCGAGCAGGGACCACAGCAGCCGCAACCGGCGCAGCCCTCCGGCCGCCGCCGGCTGCGTCCGCGCGGGTGCCTCCACCGGCGCCCGCGCCCGCAGGGGTACGGCGAGCCCGGCGGCCGCGCCGGCACACAGGACCGCCAGCCACGCGCTCACGGGGACCGGTCCACGTCCCGGGCGATCGCCTCGATCCAGCCCAGCCCGGCCAGGCCGAACGCCACCCCGCCGGCGAGGCAGGCCAGGCCCACCGGGTGCCCGAGCAGGAAGCCCCACGGGTCACCACCGGCCCCGGACCCCATCGCGAGCGCCAGCACCGGCAGGCCCGCGACCAGCCGCGCGGTGGCGCGCGCCGAGGCGAGCTCGCCCTCGACCACCCGCCGGCTGGCCTCCGCGGCGCGCAGGTCCGCCGCCACCCCGTCGACCGCCTCGGCGAGCCCCTGGCCGGTGCGGTGCGCCACCTGCCACGCGGCCGCCACGAGCCTGAGGTCCGCCGCGCCCGCCGAGCCGGAGAGCTGGCGCAGCGAGGTGGGCACGTCGGCGCCGACCCGGAACGCCTCGGCGGCCGGCGCCAGCGGCGGCCAGGCACGGGCGGCCCGCTCGAGGGCGTGACCGGGCGGCTGCCCCGCACCCAGCTCGGCGGCCAGCAGCTCGCAGGTCTCGAGGACCCGGCCGGCCACCACCCGGGCCTCGCGCCGTCGCCGCCTGGCCCTCCACAGCAGCGAGCCCCCGAGCGCGGCGCCGACGGCCACGGCCACCAGCGCGGCGGCGCCGGGTTGGAGGAGCACCAGCAGCGCCCCACCCAGCACCCAGCACAGCACCACCACCCCGGCCGACACCCCGGCTGGTGGCGGTCTCAACGGCCCGCCGAGCCCGCCTGGACGGCCGGGTCGTCCGGGCAGAAGCAGCAGGGCGGCGAGGGCCGCGGCCACCACGGCCAGGAGGGTCACGAGCCCAGCCGAGAGGCCAGCCGGCCCGCTGCCGGCCCGGGGGTGATCGTGCCGTCGGGTCCGAGGCCCAGGGCCACGGCCATCGTGACCAGACCGTCGGAGCCCCGCTCCGGGACCGCCACCTGGGCGAGCCGGCGCCGACCATCGCGGTCGCGGGCCAGGTGCAGGACCACGTCGACCGCCGAGGCGAGCTGGCTGTGGGCCGCGGCGCGGGCCAGCCCGGCGGCCAGGGCCAGAGCCTCCACCCGGGCGGGCACGTCCACGGCCGAGTTGGCGTGGAGGGTGCCGCACCCGCCCTCGTGGCCGGTGTTCAGCGCCGCCAGCAGGTCCACGACCTCGCCGCCGCGCACCTCGCCGACCACCAGCCGGTCGGGGCGCATCCGGAGGGCCTGGCGGACCAGGGTGCGCAGGCCGATCTCGCCCGCCCCCTCGATGTTGGCCGGACGGCTCTCGAGACCCACGACGTGCGGGTGCCGCGGCCGCAGCTCCCCCGCGTCCTCCACCAGCACGATCCGCTCAGCGGGCGCCACCAGCGACAGCAGCGCCGCGAGCAGCGTGGTCTTGCCGGTGCCCGTGCCCCCGCTGACCAGGAAGGCCAGGCGGGTGGCCACGATCGCGCGGAGCAGCTCGGCCGCGTCCGGGCCCAGCGTGCCGGCGGCCTCCAGCTCCTCGAGGGTGAAGCCGCGGGGCCGCAGCACCCGGAGCGAGATCAGGGTCCCGGGCCGGGCGACCGGCGCCAGCACGGCGTGGAAGCGGGTCCCGTCGGGCAGGCGCAGGTCGGCGTGGGGCGTGGCGTCGTCGAGCCGGCGTCCCCCGACGGCGGCAAGGCGCTGGGCCAGCCGTCGCACCGCCTCCTCGTCGGGGAACCGGACCCCGGTCGGCTCCAGGCCGGCGCCGCGGTCGAGGTAGACCCGGTCCGCGCCGTTGACGAGCACGTCGGTCACCCCCGGCGTACGCAGCAACGGCTCGAGCGGACCCGCGCCGACCACGTCGCGGCGCAGCGCCTCGTAGACGGCCAGCACCGCGGCGTCGCCCACCGGCCGACCGCTCTCCCGCAGTGCCCGGGCCACCCGGTGCGGCGTCAGCTCCCCCGGCTCCCGGGCCAGCCGGTCCCGGACCGCCTCCAGGTCACCCGGCTCCGCCGGCGGCCGCGCCGGCTCCCCCGCGAGCCCGACCGTCACGCGGCGGCCCTCGTCGCGATCAGCTGGCCGAGCACCTCCGTGGCCGCTCGCCCGAGCGGCCCGCGCCGGGACCGGACCGGGCCCAGCCCGAGGTCGAGGGACTCGGCCAGCCCGCGCTGGTCGGCCATCCGCGCCAGCACGGGGACGCCGGTGGCGCGGGCGATCTCCTCGGGCTCGATGCCGCTCCCGCGGACCACCAGCCGGAGGCGCGCGGGATCCGCGGAGCGCGCGCACAGCCGCCCGGCGGCCGCGACGCCGGAGACCGTGGGCACCACCAGGACCAGCACCCGGTCGCAGCGCGACACGACCTCCTCGACCAGGGGGTCCGCGGTGCGGGGCAGGTCGACCACGACGGTGTCGTGGCCGCGTTGGGCCGCGGAGAGCGCCTCGCGCACCGCGAACGCCTGCAGGCCCGCCGTCGCCCCGGCGTACCACGTCAGGACGCCGAGCCCGTTGCGCCTCGGCAGCGCCTCGCGCAGCGCGCGGGCGCTGAGCCGCCCGGTGGTCTGGCACAGCGCGTCCCACCGGACGCCGTCGTGGCCCTCCAGCCCGAGCACCCGGTCGGCGCCCGGCCCGAGCGGGTCGGCGTCGACGACGACCGCGGGACCGGTGGACGCGGCCAGCTGGGCCAGCGCGCAGGCGAAGGTCGTGGCGCCGGCGCCCCCGGAGCCGCCGACCACCCCGACGAGCAGGCCCCGGGGTCGGTCGCTGTCACCGAGGTCGGTGAGCCGCTCGGTCAGCCAGTCGCAGCTGGTGGGCAGCCCGTTCACGCTCTCCGCGCCGACCGCCACGGCGTGGCGGTACAGGCCCTCGGTCGCCTCGCCCCAGGCCACCACGTGCACGCCCTCCCGCCGGGCGGGTGCGGTGCCCGCCACCTCGGCGACCAGGTCGGCGCCGAGCAGCACCAGCGGGGCGGCGGCCCAGCCCCGCAGCGCCGCGGCCTCGTCGTGGGCCACGTCCGGGGTGACCCCGGCCGCGGCCGCGAGGCGCAGCAGCTCGTCGAGCAGGGACTCGTCGCGGGTGATGAACAGTGGCGAGGTCATGGCGGAGAGGCTGCCCGCGACCGCCGGCCGACCGGGCCCGTCGGCACCCGCCTGTGGACAACGCCCGCCGGAACCCGCGCTGGGGACGACAACCGGGCCGCCTCCGGCGGGCCGGACCACCATCCACCTACGATGAGCCCATGGCGCCCCGCCCCACCGCGGCCTTCTTCGACCTCGACAAGACGATCATCGCCAAGTCGAGCACCCTGGCCTTCAGCCGCCCGTTCCAGGCCGGTGGGCTGATCTCCCGGCGCGCGGTGCTGCGTTCGGCGTACGCCCAGTTCGTCTACCTCGTCGGCGGGGCCGACCACGACCAGATGGAGAAGATGCGGCAGTTCATGTCGCAGCTGTGCGCCGGCTGGGACGTCGCGACGGTCCGCGAGATCGTCGCCGAGACGCTGCACAACATCGTCGACCCGCTGGTCTTCGACGAGGCCGTCTCGCTCATCGAGGAGCACCGCCTCGCCGGGCGAGACGTCGTGATCGTCTCCACCTCCGGGACCGAGGTGGTCGGTCCGATCGGCGAGATGCTCGGGGCCGACCGCGTGGTCGCGACCCGGATGGAGATCGCGGACGGCAAGTACACCGGCGAGATCGAGTACTACGCGTACGCCGAGGAGAAGGCCCGCGCGATCCGCGAGCTCGCGGACCTCGTCGGCTACGACCTCGAGCACAGCTACGCCTACAGCGACTCGGTCACCGACGTGCACATGCTCGAGGCGGTCGGGCACCCCCACGCGGTCAACCCCGATCGCGAGCTGCGCCGGATCGCCGCGTCCAACGGCTGGCCGGTCCTGGTCTTCACCAAGCCGGTCGCGCTGCGGAGCCGGGTCCCGCTGCCGCCGGCCCGGCCGACCCTGGCGGCGCTGGCGGTCGGCGGCGTGGTCGCGTTCGGCGGGGTGATGTGGGCCAACGCCCGGAGGCGTCGGCTCGGCGCCTGATCTGTCGCGCCCGCGCGCCGAATGTCAACCCTTGAACACTCCGGTGATGGGGCGTAGAAACGGCATCAGAACTCCACACGAACCGCACGTGATCCGGGTACCCACGCGGCGATCTACCCTTCCTACAGGGCGCTTGCAGACCGGGATACTCCCGGGGCAGCAGTTGACGATGCACGCCTGGTAGCCATGGACTCACGTGTCAGCGGCGGCATCCGAATCTTTCGAGTCGGGTGCCGCTCGCACGTCCGGACCCGGGAGCCCGGGTCCTACTCGGCCGGGCGGCGCAACGGGCTCGCCTCGGCCCCCGCCGCGTAGGCCTCCGCCGCGTAGAGCACCCACGCGTGGACACCGGCGGCCGCGCCGTCGGCGTAGCCCCGCAGGTTGGACTCGTACGCCGCGCGCAGCGCGAGGTGCCCGGCCTCCGGCACCACCAGCGACTTCTCGTCGACGCCGCGCCCCACCAGCAGCAGGCGCTCGGTCGCCCGCGCGACCATGCCGTTGTGCGAGGCGAACGGCGCCGCGGTGGCCAGGTCGGCGTGCACGACGGCCGCGACCAGGAGCGCCGGCGCCGACGTCGGCATCGTCAACAGCTCCGCGAGCCCGCGCAGCCGGTCCGCGGACACGGCGTCCCGGGGCCGGCCGAGCTGCTCGTCGGGCAGCGAGCCCGCGGCCGCCAGCGCGTGGATCCGCGCCAGCGCCTGCAGGGGTGAGCGGGCGAGCAGCGGGGTGAGCGAGAGCAGCTCGGTGGACACCCGGACGGCGTCCTGGGCGACCTGGTCGCCCGCACCCTCGCGGACCTCGGCCAACGTCGACGCGGACCCCTCGAGGACCGCAGTGGCGTGCGCCCCGCGCAGCAGCGACTCGGCCGTGGTCTCCGGGGAGGTACGACGCAGCCCGCGGTCGCGCAGCATCACGTCGATCCCGTCGCGGGTCGCGGCGTACGCCGAGGGCACGCCCTCCAGGGTCGTCAACCAGGCCAGCGGATCCGCACTCATGGGACGAAAGGCTAGGTCCCGGCACCGGCAGCCCGATCCAGAGGTCACCAGCCGGTAACGTTGCGGCCGATGAGTGATGCACGGCAGTTCCCCTCGTCCGGCGGGACGCCCGACTGGGCCCACTCCTTCGGGTCGGTCGCCGAGGCCTACGACCGCGGCCGCCCGACGTACCCCCGCGAGGCGGCGGCGTGGCTGTGCGGCGACGACCCGGTGACCGTGCTCGAGCTGGGCGCCGGCACCGGCAAGCTCACCGAGCAGCTCGTGGCGCTCGGCCACGACGTGCACGCCACCGACCCGGACGCCGCGATGCTCGAGGTCCTGCGCGGGCGCCTGCCCGAGGTCCGTACGACGGTCGCGGCCGCCGAGGAGATCCCCGCGCCCGACCGGTCGGTGGACGTCGTGGTGTGCGCCCAGGCGTTCCACTGGTTCGACCTCGACCGGGCGCTGCCCGAGATCGCCCGGGTCCTCAAGACCGGCGGGCGGCTGGCGCTGGTCTGGAACCAGCGCGACGAGCGGATCCCGTGGGTGCGCCGCCTCGGCCGGCTGATCGGCACCCAGGACCAGCTCCGCGAGCCGGCCGACCCGTTGGTCCAGTCGGCGCTGTTCGGCTTCGTCGAGGACGCCACCTTCCGCTTCTGGCAGACCGTGGACCGCGTGTCGATCCAGGACCTGGTGCTGTCCCGCTCCAACGTCGCCGTGCTCGACGCCGAGGCCCGGGCCGCCAAGCTCGACGAGGTGCTGGCGTTCTACGACGACTACGGGCGCGGCATGGACGGCATGCAGCTGCCCTACGCGGCCAGCTGCTTCCGTGCCGTCGTGGTGGAGCCGCCGCACGCCGCCGACGAGGAGGAGTCCGAGGCAGAGCCCGACGCGGCCCCGCGGGAGAGCGCTCCTCCGGCCACCGAGGAGATCTCGGACGGCACCGACACCGACATGCTGCTCATCGACTTCCGCTGACCCGGCGCTGACCGTCGCGCCCGGCGGGTCGACGTACGCCGGGGCAACCGGCCGCCAACCCGCCCGGTGCACGCTGGACCTCGGCACATACCCACGTCCGGGGACCACGTCCTAGGGTGGCGAGAGCCACATCGAGCGAGATTCGGGAGAGACCGTGAGCGAAGAGACCCCCTCTGACCAGACCCTGGCCAACCTGTCCCGCGAGGAGCGCCGCTTCGAGCCGCCGGCCGAGCTCGCCGAGCACGCGAACCTCAGGGCCGAGGCCTACGACCGCGCCGCGTCCGACCGGGAGGCCTTCTGGGCCGAGCAGGCCGAGCGCCTCGCCTGGGACCAGAAGTGGGACCGGGTCCTCGACTGGGACGACCCGCCGTTCGCGAAGTGGTTCGCCGGCGGCAAGCTGAACGCGGCGTACAACTGCGTGGACCGGCACGTCGAGGCCGGCAACGGCGACAAGGTCGCGTTCCACTGGGTCGGCGAGCCCGCGGACGACACCCGCACCCTGACCTACGCGCAGATGAAGGACGAGGTCTGCAAGGCCGCCAACGCCCTCACCGAGCTCGGTGTGAAGACCGGGGACCGGGTCGCGATCTACCTGCCGATGATTCCCGAGGCGGTCGTGGCGATGCTGGCCTGTGCCCGCATCGGCGCCCCGCACACAGTGGTCTTCGGCGGTTTCTCCTCCGACGCGCTGGCCTCCCGGCTCACCGACTGCCAGGCCAAGGTCGTCGTCACCTCCGACGGCGGCTACCGGCGCGGCGCCCCGTCGGCGCTGAAGCCGGCGGTCGACGAGGCCCGCGCCAAGACCGCCGAGAACGGGTTCAGCGTGGAGAAGGTCCTCGTGGTCCGGCGCACCGGCCAGGAGGTCGACTGGGACGACTCCGTGGACGTCTGGTGGCACGACGCCGTCGACTCCGCGTCCACCGAGCACGCGTGCGAGTTCTTCGACGCCGAGCACCCGCTCTACGTCATGTACACCTCGGGCACGACCGGCAAGCCCAAGGGCATCCTGCACACGACGGCCGGCTACCTCGTCGGCTCGGCGTACACGCACTGGGCGGTCTTCGACCTCAAGCCCGAGACCGACGTCTTCTGGTGCACCGCCGACATCGGCTGGGTCACCGGGCACTCCTACATCGTGTACGGGCCGATGGCGAACGGCGCCACGCAGGTGCTCTACGAGGGCACGCCGGACTCCCCCGAGCGCGGCCGCTGGTGGAAGATCATCGAGGAGTACGGCGTCACCATCTTCTACACCGCGCCCACCGCGATCCGCTCGTTCATGAAGCAGGGCCGGGAGATCCCGGACCGCCATGACATGTCGTCGCTGCGACTGCTCGGGTCGGTCGGCGAACCGATCAACCCCGAGGCCTACGTCTGGTACCGCTCGGTCGTCGGTGGCGACCGCACCCCGGTCGTCGACACCTGGTGGCAGACCGAGACCGGCTCGATCATGATCAGCCCGCTGCCGGGCGTGACCGCCGGCAAGCCGGGCTCGGCGATGACGCCGATCCCGGGCGTCGCCGCCGAGGTGGTCAACGACGAGGGCGAGCCGGTGCCGAACGGCTCCGGCGGCTACCTGGTGCTGACCGAGCCGTGGCCGTCGATGCTGCGCACGCTGTGGGGCGACGACGAGCGGTTCAAGGAGACCTACTGGTCGCGCTTCAACAAGCAGGGGTACTACTTCGCCGGCGACGGCGCGAAGAAGGACGAGGACGGCGACATCTGGGTGCTCGGCCGCGTCGACGACGTCATGAACGTCTCCGGCCACCGGCTCTCCACCACCGAGATCGAGTCGGCGCTGGTCTCCCACCCGAAGGTCGCCGAGGCGGCGGTGGTCGGCGCCAAGGACGAGGACACCGGGCAGGCCGTGTGCGCGTTCGTGATCCTGCGCGAGGAGGCCGGCGACGGCGGCGACGACATCGTCGAGGAGCTGCGCAACCACGTCCGCAAGGAGATCGGCGCGATCGCCAAGCCCCGCCAGATCATGATCGTCGCCGAGCTGCCGAAGACGCGCTCGGGCAAGATCATGCGGCGGCTGCTGCGCGACGTCGCGGAGAACCGCGAGGTCGGCGACGTCACCACCCTGGCCGACTCCTCGGTCATGGACCTGATCTCCAGCGGGCTCGCCTCCGGCAAGTCGGAGGACTGACCCCAGCACCCACGCCGAGTCGGCGCAGTTTCACCCCGAGCGAGGGTCAAACTGCGCCGACTCGGCCCGTCTCAGGGGGCAAGCTGCGCCGACTCGGCGTTGGGTAGGGTTGGGGCAGGAGCGCCGGGAAGTCTGGTCGGCACGATGTCGTCGACCCCAGGAGCACCGTGTCCCAGCCCGCACCCCGTCCGCAGCGCCACCGCAGCTCGCCCCGGCTGTTCGCCCGCGGGTCGTTCCTCGAGAGCTCCCGGGTCGCCGGGATCCTGCGCGCCGAGACGACCGGCGGCATGCTGCTCATCACCGGCGCCGTCATCGCGATCGTCTGGGCGAACACCCCGTGGGTGGACGCCTACACCGGCCTGAGGGACTACACGGTCGGTCCCGAGGCCCTCGACCTGCACCTGAGCCTGGGCACCTGGGCGGCGGACGGGCTGCTGGCGATCTTCTTCTTCGTGGCCGGGCTGGAGCTCAAGCGCGAGTTCGTGGCGGGAGACCTCCGCGACCCCCGGCGGGCCGCGCTGCCCGTCGTGGCCGCGGTGGGCGGGATGGCGCTCCCCGCGCTCGTCTACGTGGCGGTCAACCTCGGCGGGCACGGCGGCCTGGGCGGCTGGGCGATCCCGACCGCCACCGACATCGCGTTCGCGGTCGCGATCCTCGCCGTGATCAGCACCCACCTGCCGGCCGGGCTGCGGACCTTCCTGCTGACCCTCGCCGTCGTCGACGACCTCCTCGCGATCACGATCATCGCGCTCTTCTACACCTCCGAGCTCCACCTCGACTTCCTCGCGCTCGCGGTGCTGCCGATCGCGCTCTTCGGCTTCCTGGTGCAGCGTCGGGTGCACCGCGGCTGGCTGCTCATCCCGCTGGCCGTCGTGGCCTGGGCGCTGGTCCACGAGTCCGGCGTGCACGCCACCGTGGCCGGGGTCGCCCTCGCCTTCACGGTGCCGGTACGCCGCCAGGACGGGCAGGAGGGTGCCGGCCTGGCCGAGCACCTCGAGCACCTGGTGCGGCCGGTCTCCGCGGCGGTGGCGGTGCCGGTCTTCGCGTTCTTCGCGGCGGGGGTCACGGTCGGCGGCCTCGACGGTCTCGTGACCTCCCTGGAGGACCGGGTCGCGCTCGGCATCGTCCTGGGTCTCGTGGTCGGCAAGACCCTCGGCATCGCCGGCTCGACGTGGCTGCTGGCACGGTTCACGCGGGCCGACCTCGACGACGAGCTGTCGTGGGTGGACGTGATCGGGATGGCGATGCTGGCCGGGATCGGGTTCACCGTGTCCCTGCTCATCGGCGAGCTGGCCTTCGGCGCCGGGAGCGCCCGCGAGGACCACGTGAAGGTCGGGGTGCTCGTCGGCTCCCTCCTCGCCACGCTGCTCGCGGCCGTCGTGCTCCGCGCCCGCAACCGGGTCTACCGCCGGATCTGCGAGCTCGAGGAGGTCGACAGCGACGCGGACGGGGTGCCCGACGTCTACGAGCACGACGGCGAGGGACGGCCCGGGACGGCCTGAGGCCTCGGCGCCCCGGGCGTCTTCTGTAGGGTCAGCACAAGCCCGCCCACGAGCCACATCACCACCAAGGGGAACACCGCATGGCAACCGAACCGGTCAAGGCAGCGCCCGTTTCGGAGGGCGACCCCACCATCGGTCGTCTGGTCACGGACGCCAGCCGCGACATCTCCACGCTGATCTCCAAGGAGATCCAGCTCGCGAAGTCCGAGCTCAAGGTCAGCTTCAAGGCCGGTGGCACCGGGATCGGCCTGTTCGCCGCTGCCGGCTTCCTGGCGGTGCTCGCGATCATCATGCTCTCGGTCGCGATCGCCTACCTGATCAACTGGAACGGCAACGGCCTTGCCCTGCAGTGGGCGTTCCTCATCGTGTTCGGGTTCTACCTGCTGCTCGCCGGGCTGCTCGTGTGGATCGGCGTCCGCAAGGTCAAGCAGGTCCGGGCGCCCGAGGGAGCCATCCGGCAGGGCAAGCAGATCCCGAACGCGCTCAAGGGTCAGGCCTGACGGAGCCGGCCACGGGCGCGCACGTCCGCGCCGCCCCGGCCCGCCTGACCCGACCTCGTCGGCCGCGACACGCCGGCCGCGACTTCGTCCCTCAGTCGCGCGGCTCGCTCGACCACCACCAGCGGATCCGCTGGCGCGTCTCCGCTCAGCCCGCGCAGTCGCCGGTCGAGACGGCCCCGTCGCTGGACCGGCCCAGCTCGGCGCTCCGGGAGACCTGCTCGGCCGTCAGGGCGTAGCCGGTCTCCTGGTCGGTGACCGACGCCGCGAACACCACGCCGACCACGTCGCCGGCGGAGGAGACGATCGGGCCGCCGGAGTTGCCGGGCCGGACCAGGCCACGCAGCGAGAACACCTGCCGGATCACCGCGCCGTCGCCGTAGATGTTCGGCGAGCGCAGCCGCTGCTCGGCACGGATGCGGCCCGGCTGCACGTCGTACGGCCCGTCCTCGGGGTAGCCGAGGACCGCGACGCCCTCCCGGGCGGCGCCCTCCTGGTCGAAGTCGAGCGCCGGCGCCGAGCCGGTGTCGGCCGCGAGGACGGCCACGTCGATGTCGGGGTTGTAGTAGACGACCTCGGCGGGCACCGAGGAGTCACCGACGATGAGCTCGGGGTCGTCCACGCCCGCGACGACGTGGGCGTTGGTCATCACCCGGTCGGGGGCGTAGACGAAGCCGGAGCCCTCGACGCCGCGACCGCAGTCGTTGGTTCCGCGCACCTTGAGCACGCTGGTGGCGGCGGCGGTGACGTCGGGGTCCTTCAGCAGCCGCTGCGGTCCCGGCCCGACCTCGACGATCCGCTCGGGTGCGAACGGCTCGAGGTAGCGCGGGAAGAAGCTGGTCCCGACCACGTTGTTGAACGCCTGCAGGACTCCGCCGGCCGAGGTGGGCAGCACCCCGTCGACCTCGCCGAGCACCGTCGAGCTGCGCACCATCGGGGTGATCCCGCCGATGCGGGTGCCGGAGATCGCCACGCCGAGCGCCCAGGCGACCAGCAGCACGGCCGCCGCGCTCAGCGCCGCGCCGCCGACCGCGTCGAGGGCTCGGATCGGCTGCCAGGTGATCCGGTCGCGGATCTTGGCGCCGGCGAACTGGAGCATCGCCTGCCCCAGCGACGCGGACAGGATCACGATGAACAGCGCCCCGAGCGACACCAGCAGCGAGGGCGTGGCGTCGCCGAGGGCGACCGGGGCGAGCCACACGCCGAACAGGCCGCCGAGCAGCAGTCCAGCAGTGGCGAACGCGCCGGTGATGAAGCCCTGCCAGTACCCCGAGAGGGCATAGGCCAGGACCAGCACCACCAGCAGCCAGTCGAGCATGTTCACCGGCGTTCCTCGAATCTGGTGTTGGGCTGGACGTCGCGTGGGACGGGTTCACCCTGCAGCATGTAGTCCGGCAGGTCACGCATCGGCGGGTCGTCCACCTCGGCCGTCCACCCCAGGAAGTCGAAGAGCCGGGCGATGATGCCGGCGGTGAAGCCCCACAGGATGACGTCCTTGTCCTCGCCGATCAGGAAGCCCGGGCCGACCCAGCCGGAGGGGTGGCGTACGGCGATCCGGTGCGCCGGGTCGACCAGCTCCCGGATCGGGACCCGGTAGACCTCGTGGACCTCGTCGGGGTCGACGACCGCGACCTCGGTGGGCTCGTGCCACCAGCCCAGGACCGGGGTCACGGCGAAGTTGCTGGGCGGCAGCCAGAGCTCGGGCAGCTCCGCGAAGACGGTCACCCCGCCGGGGTCGAGCCCGGTCTCCTCCAGGGCCTCCCGCAGTGCCGCCTCCACGGGCGTCTCGCCGGGGTCGATCGAGCCGCCGGGGAAGGACACCTGCCCCGGGTGGGAGCGCATGTGGTGGGCGCGCTCGGTCAGCAGCAGGTCGGGGCCGCCGGGGCCGTCGCCGAAGAGCATCAGCACCGCGCCGAGCCGGGCGTCGGAGTCCTCCGGGGGCATGAACCGGGTGAGGTCGTGGACGGTGATGGACTGCGCCCCCTCCGCCACCGGCCGCAGCCACTCGGGCAGCTCGCTGGGATCGGTCACAGGTCCACTCCCAGGTGCTCGTCGACGAGGGCCACCATCTCGTCGACGGAGTCGACGCCCCCCGCCGCGAGCTCGACGGTGCCGTCCTCGTCGACGAACGCGAACAGCGGCAGCCCCATCCGTGCCGGGAACGGGGCGTTGCCCTGGAGCTCGCCCTGCGGGTCGGCCAGCAGCGGGTAGGTCACCCCGCTCGTGCGGACCAGGTCCATCGCGCTGAGGGTCTGCGGGTCCTCGAAGTCGACGCCGACGACGCCGACCCGGTCGCCGTACCTGCGGTGGAACTCCTCGAGCACCGGCATCTCCTTGCGGCACGGCCCGCACCAGGACGCCCACAGGTTGACCACCAGCGGCCCGCGCAGGCTCGACAGGGCGACGTCGCGCCCGCCGCCGAAGCACGGGAGCGTCACGTCGGGCAGGCCGCCGTCGACGGGCTCGCCGTCGCCCGGACGGCAGGCCTCGACCCCGGCCTCCTGCTTGAGCTGGCGCAGCTGCGGGGTGTCGACGTCGATCTTCGCCGGTCCGGGGGTGGGCACGGAGTCGGTGCCGCAGGCGCCCAGCGCCAGCACCGCCGCGGCCAGCGCGGCCACGAGGGAGGGCCTCACGCTCTGCCCTCGGTCTTGACCAGCCTGGCGGCGGCCTCCGGGTCGGTGGGGCCCTCGCCGTACGCCGGGCACCAGTGGGCGACCGGGCACGCCCCGCACGCCGGGTTGCGGGAGTGGCAGATCCGGCGGCCGTGCCAGATCAGGTGGTGGCTGAGCATCGTCCAGTCCCGCTTGGGGAACAGCGCACCGATGGCGTGCTCGACCTTGACCGGGTCGGTCTCGTCGGTCCAGCCGAAGCGGCGGGCGAGCCGGCCGAAGTGGGTGTCGACGGTGATGCCGGGGATGCCGAAGGCGTTGCCGAGGACGACGTTGGCGGTCTTGCGGCCGACGCCCGGCAGCGTGACCAGGTCCTCGAGCCGGGCCGGCACCTGCCCGTCGTACCGCTCGACGAGAGCCTGGCTGAGCTTGAGCAGGGACTCGGTCTTGGCCCGGAAGAAGCCCAGCGGGCCCACGATCTGCTCGAGCTTGTCGCGCTCGGCGGCCGCCATCGCGGGGGCGTCGGGGTACGCCGCGAACAGGGTCGGCCGCACCGCGTTGACCCGCTTGTCGGTCGTCTGCGCGGACAGCACCGTGACGACGAGCAGCTCGAAGGGGTTGTCGAAGTCGAGCTCGCAGCGGGCGTCGGGGTAGGTTTCGGCGAGGACCCGGTCGATCTTCCGGGCACGCCTGACCAGGCCGGTGGGGGTTTCCGCATCGAGCACGACGCCCAGCGTACGGCGCCCCGCCGACGGCCCGCGGAGGGCGACCAACCGGAGCCGGTTGTTCCTGTGACCAATTCCACTGGCTAGGATCATCGCGGCCGCCCGTCTGGGGCGGGTGAGGTCACCAGGAGGTTTCGTGGACAACGACGTACTGCGTCAGGCGCCGCTGTTCAGCGCGCTCGACGACGAGGCAGCCACCGCGCTGCGCGCCTCGATGGCCGAGAGCCGGCTGCGGCGGGGCGACGTGCTGTTCCACGAGGGCGACTCAGGCGACAAGCTCTACATCGTCCTCGACGGCAAGGTGAAGCTCGGCCGCACCTCCTCGGACGGCCGCGAGAACCTGCTCGCGATCCTCGGCCCCGGCCAGATGTTCGGCGAGCTCTCGCTCTTCGACCCGGGCCCGCGCTCGGCCACAGTCACCGCCGTCACCGACGCGTCGTTCGCCTCGCTCTCGCACGAGGACCTGCTGCGCTGGCTCGAGGGCCGCCCGGTCGTCGCCCGCGGCCTGCTCGCCCAGCTCGCCGGCCGGCTCCGCAAGGCCAACGACGTCGTTGCCGACCTGGTCTTCTCCGACGTGCCGGGCCGGGTCGCCAAGGCGCTGCTCGACCTCGCCGACCGCTTCGGCCGCACCGCCGACGACGGCGTGCACGTCCACCACGACCTCACCCAGGAGGAGCTCGCCCAGCTGGTCGGCGCCTCCCGCGAGACCGTCAACAAGGCGCTGGCCGACTTCGCCTCGCGCGGCTGGCTGCGCCTCGAGCCCCGCTCGGTCGTGATCATGGACGTCGAGCGGCTCTCCCGCCGCGCCCGCTGAGGAATCTCTCGGCCGGGTGACCCCCGAACCCACCCCTGCGTGCGTCGTAGAGGTGAAAGGGGGCTCGGGTGCCGACTGCTGAGGACGACTTCCACGCGTTCGTCGTGGCGCGCACGCCTGCCCTGTCGCGCACGGCGTACCTCCTGACCGGGGACGCCCACCTCGCGGAGGACCTCGTGCAGACGGCACTGTTCAAGGCGGCACGGAGCTGGGGTCGCATCCAGGGGTCGCCCGAGGCCTACGTCCGGCGGATCCTCTACACCCAGAACGTGTCCTGGTGGCGGGCCCGCCGGGTCAAGGAGACCGCGCTCGGCTCGTACGACGCCCCGGCGGCATCGGCGGACACCGACCTGCGGCTGACCCTCGAGGAGGCCCTCGGCCGGTTGACCCCGCGACAGCGGACGGTGCTGGTGCTCCGGTTCTTCGAGGACCTCACCGAGGTGCAGGCCGCGCACGTCCTCGGGATCGGCTCCGGGACGGTCAAGTCGATCACCCGGCAGGCGCTCGGCCGGCTGCGGACCCTGGCCCCCGAGCTCGCCGAGCTGATCGGGGACCCCGCATGAGGACCGAGAGCCTCCGCGAGGAGCTGCACCGGATCGGCGAGTCCGCGCCGGTCGCCGACGTGCCCGACGACACCTGGGCGCGTGCCCGGCGGGCCAGGCGGCGGGGTCGGGTGCTCGCGGGCGCGGCGGTCGCGGTCTTGCTGCTGGCCCTCGGCGGTGTCACGGGCGTGCTACCGCGCCCCGGCTCGACTCCTGTCGCCGGCTCCTCCGCGCCCGGTCTCCCCGACCACCTGTACGCCGTGCCGGACAGCGCGCGGCCGGCGGACGACCTGGCCGCGGGTCGGACCGTCGCGGCCTGGATCGACCCCCTCCACCGCCGGGCGGTCCTGGTGGGGGCCGTCGACGGCGCCTACCACGTGGTGGACCTGCCGGGGATGAACGAGGTCCCGATCCTCGACGAGCCCGCGCTGGCACTGTCGCCGGACGGCTACCACCTTGCGTGGGCCTTCGGCGACGAGAGCGCCCGGCAGACGGGCATCCGGGTCCTCGACCTGCGCACCGGCCGGCTGACGACCGCGGCCCTCGACGAGGGCGAGGGCGTGTCGGTGCTCCAGCTGGCATTCGCCCCCGGCGGCCGCTGGCTGGGCTGGTCGGGCGCGGTCCTGACGTACTGGGACGAGCACGGCAGCCGGGCCGACCGGATTGCCGTCGGCAGGCTCGACATCGGCACCGATGTGCCCGAGGTGCTGCGAGCCGGGGGCCGCTGGCCGGACCCCACCGTCATCGGGGCGGACGACCGGGGTCGGGTGCAGGTGCTGGACCAGGGACACCTGACCACCCTCGGGGGTCGGCACGTCTCGCGCACCCCTGTCGCAGCGGGCCGGGTGGCCGGACCGGTCGTCCTCGACCCGGCCTCGGGCCTGCTCGCCACCGGCGTCGGCGGGAACGGACCCGTGGCACAACCGGGTCCGGGGACCGCCGCGGTCGAGGTGGACCCGGTCGCCGGCGGGGCCCGGGCCTACCCGTCCACGGCCGCCGAGGCGTTCACCACCGCGCTTGCCTGGGTGGGTCCGGACGTGCTCGTGGCGGTCGCCCCCCTCGAGGGGTCATCCGTGGGACCGGAGGACGGCACGCTGGAGCTGGTCGGACCTGGCCACGCCCCTCGGGTCGTCGGGCACCTGGATGCCTCCGTGCCCTGGACGTTGGCCGTGGCGAGCGACCTGGTCACGGCGCAGCACCCCACCGTCAGTCGCCCCGAACCGGACTGGCCGTGGTCCGACGAGCGGCTCGCGCTGACCATCGGGCTCGGCGTGGCCGGGGCGCTGGCCCTGCTCGTGGCCGCCCGCCTGCTCCTGCGACGGCGTCTCATGCCCCGTTGAGTTGGGCCGGATTCGACGTCGAGTTGGGCCTGATTCGGTTGGGTTGGGCGTGATCAGTTGCGGCCTGGCGTCCATCGGCAGCCGCAGCTTCCCTGCTCACCGCAGGCCGAGGGCCTCACGGATCTCGCGGATCCACCGATCCGTCGCCGCGGCGGTGAAGTCGTGCTTGGTCACCACGATCACCGTCCAGCCATGATCTCGGAGCCACTTCCGCCGGAGTCGGTCTGCCTCCCGGTCCGCCGAGCTGCTGTGGAACTCCTCGCCGTCGTACTCGATGGCCACCCGAGCGTGTGGGTAGGCCAGGTCGAGTCGGTACGTCGGCACGCCGTCGACGTAGACCCAGTGCTGGAGCTTGGGCGGCGGCAGACCCCGATCGAGGATCTCCAACCGGGTCCACGACTCACCCGGTGACTCGGAGGCGCCGTCCACGAGGGGAATCAGCTCGCGCAGCTGGATCACGCCGCGCCGACGGAAGTAACGCGGCAGAAGCTTCAACATGTCGGCCAGCGTGAACCCGTGGACCCGCACGAGCGCATCCATGGCCGCGAGCGCCTCGCGTCGAGAGAGCTTGCAGCCGAGGTCCATGGCGGTGCGCAAGGGCGTCGTCACGCGGACGCCACCGAGGGTCATCCAGTCGGTCGCCACCAGGTCCCGGGTGCCGCCCGCGCACTCCGGGCGATCCGTGGGGTCATGACCGCGCAGGACGTAGGACTCGAGCCTCGGCACGACGTCACGTTCGCGGAAGGGGTGCACGTCGATGCCGTGCAACCAGGCCGCGCTGCGGTCGCAGAGCACCGAGTGCGTGCTGATGACCAGCAGGGCCGCCTGCGCCCGCAGCAGGGGCGTGAGCTCGACGTCTGCCCGGACGTAGACACTGGTGAAGAGCCGGATCAGCACTCGCTGCCGCACGGCGGCGTCGAGCTTCCAGCGTCGTACGCCGAGCTTGGCCACCTGCGCCCAGGTGAACGGTGTCGAGGGGAACTCGGTCGATACCAGCATGCGGCCACGGTGCGATGGCTCGGACGAGTCGAGGCGGCCGGACGCCGCACCTGTGCAGAAGGCGGCAGGGACGACCCCCTGTGGACGGTCCGCGGCCGGTCAGCCCCGGAGGTCCGGATGGAGACGGGCCGAATCACGCCCAAGTCGCGGCCGAATCCGGCCCAACTCAACGTGTGGAAAGGTAGGCCAGCTGCGCCCGGACCGAGAGCTCGGCGGCACCCCACAGCACCGGGTCGACGTCGGCGTACACGTGCTCGACCACGGCGCGCGGGGTCAGCGAGGAGCCGGTCCCGGCCTCCAGGTCGACGTGCGGCAGCGCCCGGGCGAGGGTGAGCTCCCCCGACAGCGTGAGGACGGCATCCTCGACCTGCGCCAGCCGCTCGCGCCGGTGCGCGATGTAGAAGTCGAGGGCGCCCAGGGCGTCGTCGATGACCGGGCCGTGGCCCGGCCAGATCGCGCGCAGCTCGTGCTCGGCGGCGAGGGCGTGCAGCCGGTCCAGCGAGCCGAGGTAGGCCCCCAGCTGGCCGTCGGGGTGCGCCACCACCGTGGTGCCGCGGCCCAGCACCGTGTCGCCGGTCAGGACCGCCCCCTCCGCGGGCAGTAGGAAGGACAGCGAGTCCGAGGTGTGGCCGGGCGTGCCGACCACCCGGATCTCGAGACCGTCGACCGAGACCACGTCGCCGTCGCCGAGCCCCTCGGCCCCCAGCCGGTACGCCGGGTCCAGCGCGCGTACGCCGCACCCCACCCGCCCGGCGAACTCGCGGGCCGCCTCGGAGTGGTCGGCGTGGTGGTGGGTCAGCAGCACGGCGGCCACCTCGCCGGCCTCAGCTGCCACGGCATCGAGGTGCGCCAGGATCGACGGCCCGGGGTCGATGACCACCGAGCGCCGGGCACCGGGCTCGCGCAGCACCCAGGTGTTGGTGCCGTCGAGGGTCATGATGTTCGCGTTCGGGGCCAGCACGCAGCGCCCCCGCTCCCCGAACGCTCCCCCGGACCAGCTCATCCGTCCGCGCCCCCGAGACGAGCCTCCACCAGCGCCCGCAGCGACTCCGGCATGGACAGCGTGGCGTCCTCACCCTCGCCCACGACCTGCGGGGTGAACATCTCCACCCGGCGCCCCTCGGCGGCGGCGAGGACGTGCTCGGGAGTGTCGTGCTGCGCGATCTCGAGGCAGGTCAGGTAGGTCGGTGGGAGCATGAGCATCTCGGCGGCGTCGACCGCCTCGACGGCGGACCTCGCCGGCAGCCAGGCCACCGACGACGACTCGCTCGACACGTCGCGGGTGCGCTGCCCCTCGGGCATCTCGGCGACGAAGAACCAGGTGCGGTAGCGACGCGGCTCGAAGACCGGCGTCAGCCAGCCCGACCACACGCCGAGCAGGTCCGCGCGCAGCACCAGGCCGCGCCGGGCCAGGAACTCGGTGAACGCCAGGTCCCGCTTCTCCAGGGCGACCCGGTCGACCTCCCAGTCCTCGCCGGTGGTGTCGGCGACCACGGTGTGCGGCGACGTGCCCGCCAGCAGCACGCCGGACTCCTCGAAGGTCTCGCGGACCGCGGCGCACACCAGCGCCAGCGCGGTCTCCTCGTCGGTGCCGAGCCGCACCGCCCACTCCGCCGGCGTCGGTCCCTCCCAGTCCACGTGCGCCTCGAAGTCCCGTGGGTCCACGCCGCCGCCGGGGAAGACGCACATGCCCCCCGCGAACGCCATGGACGTCTGCCGGCGCAGCAGGTAGACCGAGGGTCCGCCGGCCGACGAGCCCTGTGCCGAGGGACGCAGCAGCACGACCGTCGCGGCGTTGCGCGGCTCGGCCGGCGTGAGCCTGCCCGCGGCGTACTCGCGGGCCTGCTCGACCAGCTGCGGCGGCAGCGGGATCCGGAGCACCGGGCTCAGACCTCGACGATGAGCTCGACCTCGACCGGCGAGTCCAGCGGCAGCACGGGCACGCCGACGGCCGAGCGGGCGTGGACTCCGGCGTCGCCGAAGGCCTTGCCGAACAGCTCGGAGGCGCCGTTGGCGACCAGCGGCTGGCCGGTGAAGTCGGGGGTGGACGCCACGAACGCGACGACCTTGACGATCCGCTTGACCAGCGAGAGGTCGCCGATCTCCGCCTTGACCGCCGCGATCGCGTTGAGCGCGCACTGCTGGGCGCACTCCACGGCCTCCTCCTGGCTGACCTCGCCACCGACCTTGCCGGTGAGCATCAGCTCGCCCGAGCGCATGGGCAGCTGGCCGGAGGTGAAGACGTGGTTGCCGCTGCGCACGGCCGGGATGTACACCGCCACCGGCTTGGCCACCTCGGGCACGGAGAGGCCGAGCTCGGCCAGTCGCTCCTCGGGAGTGCTCATCTCAGCCCTCCAGGGGGCGCTTGAAGTAGCCGACGAGGTTCTCGGGGTTCATCCCCGGCGCGATCTGCACCAGCTCCCATCCGTCGGCCCCGAAGTTGTCGAGGATCTGCTTGGCGGCGTGCGTCAGGATCGGCGCGGTCAGGTACTCCCACTTGGTCATGGTCGGCACCCTACTCACCGCCTCCGGTCACAGGAACGAGACGTACGGCGAGAGCACCTCGCGCAGCTCGTTGGCGGCCAGCACCAAGAACAGCAGGGCGCACAGCCCCATCAGCGAGTTCGACAGCCAGCCGTTGCGCCACCGCTCCGGCACGTCCGCACTGTCCGGGTGCGCGGCGCGGCGCCGGTTCAGCAGGAGCAGCAGCGTGATCGCGAGGAACGGCATGAACAGCGCGCCCAGGGTGCCGTAGGCGAGGATCAGCCCCACCGGCTTGTCGAGCAGCAGGAGCAGCATCGGCGGGAACGTCAGCCAGAGCATGTACGCCCTGAAGTAGCGGCCGCCCGTGCGGGTGTCGGGGTGGCCGGGCTCGAGGCGCCGCAGGTTCCCCCAGAAGTCGGCGAACATCAGGCTCACGCCGCTCCAGACGCCGATCAGCGAGGAGAACGACGAGGCCCAGAACCCGATGAGGAAGACCAGGCCGAACCCCTCGCCGTACCGGTCCTGGAGCACGTCGGAGAGCTGGACCAGGCCCTGGTCGCCGGTGTCGATCGCGATGTTGGCGGAGTAGAGCAGCTCGGCGCCCACGATCAGCATGGACACCACGAAGACCCCGGTCACCGCGTACGCCACGCCGTTGTCGATGCGCATCACCCGCATGAAGCGCGGGGTCGACCAGCCCTTCTCCCGCAGCCAGTAGCCGTAGGCGGCCAGCGTGATCGTGCCCCCGACACCGCCGGCGATCGCCAGCACGTTGATGACCGAGCCGCCGGGGAAGATCGGACGCAGCCCCAGCAGCACCTCGCCGAGGTTGGGCAACGTCAGGATCGCCGCACCGACCACCGCGACGAACATGAGCCCGACGAAGACCGTGATGACCTTCTCGAAGAGCCCGTAGGAGCCGAGCCAGACCAGCGCCAGGCCGACGAGCCCGGACACGACCGCCGTCCACCTCAGCGACAGGTCCGGGAACAGCGCGATCAGGGGCAGGGCCGACGACGACATCGCGGTGGCGCCGTACACCAGGCCCCAGATGGCGATGTACGGCGCGAAGTACCACGTGGTCCAGCGGCCCAGGCTGCGCCAGCCCTCGAAGATCGTGCGCCCCGACGCCAGCGAGTAGCGCCCCGCCCCCTCGACCAGCACGACCTTGATGACGGCACCCAGCACCGCCACCCACAGCAAGGTGTAGCCGAACTTCGAACCCGCCACCAGCGTGGCCACCAGGTCCGCGGCCCCGACACCGGTCGCCGCGACCACCAGCCCGGGCCCGACCACCTGCCAACGTGGGGTCGACTGGGTTTCCTGACGCGCGTCCAGTGTCATCGAGCCTCCCGAGATGAGATGAGTCGTCGGCCCATCATGGCCCCCGGGCACCGGGAGCGCAGCCCGCGGGGCCCGGTCAGCGGACGACGGCGTACCTCACGTGCGTGGCGTACGGCGAGTGGTGGACCGACCGGATCTCCAGGTCGACGTCCTGGTCGAAGCCGTCGAACAGCCGCTTGCCGCCGCCGAGGACTACGGGCGCGGTCGAGATCGCCAGCTCGTCGACGACGCCGGCGGCCAGCCCCTGCCGGATCAGGTCGGCACCCCCGCCCAGCGCCACGACGCCGTCCCCGGCGAGCTCGCGCGCCCGGAGGAGCGCGGCGTCGAACCCGTCGACGAAGTGGAAGCCGGCATCGGGGCCGGGCTGGTCCTCGGTGCGGTGGGTGAGCACGACCAGGGGGCCCGGGAACGGGTTGGACCCGCCCCAGGCGCCGGCCGCGTCGTACATGTTCCGGCCGACGATCCCGGATCCCATGCCCTCGGTGAGCTCGTCGAAGAACTCCTTGTCGGGCCCGTGCATCCCCCCGGCGTCCCGGCCGTCGTCCGCATATGTCCATGGTCCGCCCATGACCCAGTAGTGGAGGCGCTCACCCCCGATGCCCAGACCGCGCTCCGGCCCGTCCTGCGGCCCGGTGACGTAGCCGTCGACCGAGGTGGTGATGCTCGCGATGACCGTGCCCATGGCTCCTCCTGCGCTCGCCGCGCTCCGGTGTCGAACATGCAGACCGGGACCGGAGCCGACACTCATCGGCGCAGACGCGGAGAGCCCCCGGCGGTGCCGGGGGCTCTCGTGGCGGTGCGGATGGATCTCAGGACTTCGGCGGGCTGCCGGCCTGGACCTCTTCGGCGATCTCCCGGGCCAGCCAGGTGCGACGGCGACGCTGGATGATCCGGTTCTCCTGCATCAGGGCCTTGGCCGTGGCCACGACCATCAGCACCATCACGATGCTGAACGGCGCCGCGACCAGGATCGCCGTCGTCTGCAGCGCGGCCAGGCCACCGGCGACCAGCAGCACCGCTGCGACGATGCCCTCCATGGAGGCCCAGAAGACCCGGCTCCAGACGGGCGGGTTCAGGTTGCCGCCCTCCGCCAGCATGTCGACCACGAACGAGCCCGAGTCCGAGCTGGTCACGAAGAAGACCACGATGAGCACCAGGGCGATCACGCTGAGCACGGTCGACATCGGGAGCCCGTCGAGCAGCTGGAACAGCGCCGTGTTGGTCGAGACGGAGCCGTCCTTCGCGATCAGGCCGCCGTTGCCGAAGACCTCACGGTAGAGCGCGGAGCCGCCGAGGACCGAGAACCACAGGAACGTCACGAGCGTCGGCACGAGCAGCACTCCCGCCACGAACTGCCGGACCGTGCGGCCCTTCGAGATGCGGGCGATGAAGACGCCCACGAACGGCGCCCAGCTCATCCACCAGCCCCAGTAGTAGGTCGTCCAGCCGGACAGCCACGACGCGCCGCCCTCCTGGAAGGGCCGCACGTTGAACGACATCTTCAGGAAGTTCTCGAGGTACGACCCGATCTGCGTGACGAAGTCGCTGAGCAGGAACACGGTGGGGCCGAGCACCAGGACGAGCGCCAGGAGCCCGGCAGCCACGACCATGTTGATGTTGGACAGGAGCTTGATGCCCTTGTCGACCCCGCTGACGACCGAGGTCAGCGCGATCGCGGTGATCCCGGCGATCAGCAGGACCAGCAGCGTGTTCGTCGCTTCGCCCACGACGCCGAGGTACTCCAGCCCCGCGCCGACCTGGGTCACGCCGAAGCCGAGCGAGGTGGCGACGCCGAACAGGGTGCCGACGATCGCGACGACGTCGATGAGGTCGCCCCAGAAGCCGAGGACCCGGTCGCCCAGCAGCGGCTCGAGTGCCCAGCGCAGCGAGATCGGCCGGCCCTTGCGGTGCACGGCGTAGGCGATGGCCAGGCCGACCACGACGTAGATGGCCCACGCGTGCAGGCCCCAGTGGAGGAAGGTGGTGTCCATGGCGGAGCGGGCCACATCCCCGGCGCCGCCCGAGGTGTCGGTGCCCGGGGGCGGCGAGGCCATGTGGTTGAGCGGCTCGGCCACGCCCCAGAAGACGAGGCCGATGCCCATGCCGGCGGCGAAGAGCATCGAGAACCAGGACTTGAGGCCGAACTCCGGCTCCTCGTCGTCCTTGCCGAGGACGATGTCGCCCATCGGCGAGACGGCGACCCAGACGGAGAACGCGACGAAGCCGGTGACGATGGCGACGTACCACCAGCCGATGTCCTGGACGACGGTGGTGTTCGCCTTGGCCAGCACGTCGCCGAGCTGGGACGGCCAGATGGCGGCGATCGCCACGAACAGGACGAGCAGCCCGGCCGACGGGAGGAAGACCCGGGGCGCGGCGATCAGCTTGTGCCCCGAGGGCGGAGTCGCTGCTCCTCCGGGGTCGCCGGCCGGGTGGCCACCCGCGTCGGACGGGCCGTCAGGACTGGCTGGGCGATCGAGCGGCGGACTCTGTGACATTCGTGCCTTTCGGTCGGGTCACTCGTGGTGATCGGACTGACCTGTCGGGTCAGGATCGCGCGGGACCGACCGGCGCTGAACCGGGTCCCGAAACGGCCATCCACGTTATCGATCCCGGCGCGATGACGCACATCGCGCAAACCAGCAGCCTTCCCACTCGGCACGACTTCCGGTCACACCGCCTCCACTCAGGCCACGTGGATCTCCGGCTCCGTCTTCTCCCGGACCTCGTCCTCGGTGATCCCGGGCGCCAGCTCGACGAGCCTCAGCCCGTCGGGGGTCACGTCGATGACGCACAGATCGGTGATGATCCGCTGGACCACGCCCTTGCCGGTGTAGGGCAGCGAGCACTCCTCGACGATCTTGTAGGAGCCGTCCTTGGCGACGTGCTCCATCAGCACGATCACGCGCTTGGCGCCGTGGACCAGGTCCATCGCGCCGCCCATGCCCTTGACCATCTTCCCGGGGATCATCCAGTTGGCGATGTCACCGGTGGCCGAGACCTGCATCGCGCCCAGGATCGCGGCGTCGATCTTGCCGCCACGGATCATCCCGAACGAGGTGGCGGAGTCGAAGAACGACGCCCCGCGGCGCAGCGTGACGGTCTCCTTGCCGGCGTTGATCAGGTCGGCGTCCTCCTCACCCTCGACGGGGTAGGCCCCGACGCCGAGGATGCCGTTCTCCGACTGCAGCACCAGCTCCACGTCGTCGTCGACGTAGTTGGGCACGAGCGTCGGCAGCCCGATCCCGAGGTTGACGTAGGAGCCGTCGTGCAGCTCCGAGGCGGCCCGGGCCGCCATCTCCTCACGCGTCCACCCCATGTCAGTTGCCCTCCTTCGGACGCACGGTCCGCTTCTCGATGCGCTTGTCGGCTGCCTGCTCCGGGGTCAGCGCGACCACGCGCTGCACGAACACCCCCGGGGTGTGCACGTCGTTGGGGTCCAGCTCGCCGGGCTCGACCAGCTCCTCGACCTCGGCGACGGTGACCCGGCCGCACATCGCGGCGAGCGGGTTGAAGTTGCGCGCGGAGTCGCGGTAGACGAGGTTGCCGTGCCGGTCGCCCTTCCAGGCCCGGACCAGGCCGAAGTCCGCCACGATCGCGTGCTCGAGCACGAACTCCTTCTCGCCCTCGGCGGTCTCGAACCGCTGGGTCTGCTTCGGGGGCGAGGACACCACCACGTTGCCCTCGGCGTCGTACTTCCACGGCAGGCCACCCTCGGCCACCTGGGTGCCGACACCGGTCGCGGTGAAGAACGCCGGGATGCCGGACCCGCCGGCGCGCATCCGCTCCGCGAGCGTGCCCTGCGGGGTCAGCTCGACCTCGAGCTCACCGTGCAGGTACTGCCGCGCGAACTCCTTGTTCTCCCCGACGTAGGAGGAGATCATCCGCCGCAGCCGCTTGGCCATCAGCAGCCGGCCCAGGCCCCAGTCGTCGACCCCGCAGTTGTTCGACACCGCCTCGAGCTCCTCGACCCCGGCCTCCAGGACCGCCTCGATCAGCACCGACGGGATCCCGCACAACCCGAAGCCGCCCACCGCCAGCGTCGCTCCGCTGGGGATGTCCGCCACGGCCTCGGCAGCACTCGCCACGACCTTGTCCACGCCTCGTCCTCCCTTGCCCGTCCCCGGGCGCTCTGGTCCGGACCGGAAAGAGCCGGCCTCGCCTGCCGGCGATCCTAGTCATGACGGCCGTCACAGCCGTATGGCCGTGCGGCACACGATGCCCCGCGCCGGGTGGCCGGGCCGGACATGCCCGGGCCGCGTCAGGAGGCACGTCATACGCTGCACTACGTGTCCGAGCAGAAGCACGACTGGCCACGGGTCCGGCTCCACGTCGTCACCGGCAAGGGCGGCACCGGCAAGTCGACCGTCGCCGCGGCCCTGGCGCTCGCGCTGGCCTCCCACGGCAGGAACGTCCTGCTCTGCGAGGTCGAGGGGCGCCAGGGGATCGCCCGCATGTTCGACGTCGACCCGCTCCCCTACGAGGAACGCCGGATCGCCACCGGGCTGCCCGGGCCCGACGGGTCCCCCGGGCACGTCCACGCACTCCACATCGACCCGGAGTCGGCCCTGCTGGAGTACCTCTCGATGTACTACAAGCTCGGCCGCGCCGGCCGGGCCCTGGACCGCTTCGGCGTGGTCGAGTTCGCGACCACGATCGCCCCGGGCGTCCGCGACGTGCTGCTCACCGGCAAGGTCTTCGAGGCCGTGCAGCGCAACAGCCGCAACAAGTTGGCGATCCGCTACGACGCCGTGGTCCTCGACGCCCCGCCCACCGGCCGGATCGCCCAGTTCCTCAACGTCAACAACGAGCTCGCCGGGCTGGCGCGGATGGGCCCCATCAAGAGCCAGGCCGACACGGTGATGACCCTGTTCCGCTCGCCGCGCACCGCGGTGCACCTGACGACGGTGCTGGAGGAGATGCCGGTCCAGGAGACCGCCGACGGCATCGCCGAGCTGCACCGCGCCAACCTTCCCGTGGGCGGCGTGGTCGTGAACCTCGTCCGGCCCCGCGACCTCGACGCTGCGGACCTCGAGGCCGCGCGGGCGGACGAGCTGGACCGCGCGGCGATCCGCTCGGACCTCAAGGAGGCCCGGGTCGAGGACGGCAACGGCCTGGTCGACGGGCTGGTCGAGGAGGCCCGCGACCACGCGGAGCGGCGCGCCCTCGAGGACGACCAGCGGGCGCTGGTCGGCGAGCTGGACGTGCCGACGTACGAGCTGCCCCGCCTGGCAGGCGGCGTCGACCTCGGCGGGCTCTACGAGCTCGCCGCCGTGCTCAGGGAACAGGGGATGGCATGAGCAGCACCGCGAGCACTCACGCACGCAGCCGGTCCCGGGTGGGCCCGCTGGCCGAGGCCCCCGCGCCCGCCCTCGACGTCGACGCGCTGCTGGACGACCCGCACACCGGGATCATCGTGTGCTGCGGCTCGGGGGGCGTCGGCAAGACCACGACCTCGGCCGCGCTCGCGCTGCGCGCCGCCGAGCGCGGACGCACCGTGGTGGTGCTGACCATCGACCCGGCCCGCCGGCTGGCCCAGTCGATGGGCATCGAGGCGCTCGACAACACCCCGCGCCCGGTCGTCGGGGTCGACCCCGCCGCCGGCGGCTCGCTCGACGCGATGATGCTGGACATGAAGCGCACCTTCGACGAGGTGGTGGAGAGCCAGGCCACCCCCGAGAAGGCCCGCCAGATCCTGGAGAACCCGTTCTACGTGGCCCTGTCGAGCTCCTTCGCCGGCACCCAGGAGTACATGGCGATGGAGAAGCTGGGCCAGATCCACCACGACGCGCAGCGAGACGGCGGCTACGACCTGATCGTGGTCGACACCCCGCCGTCGCGGTCGGCGCTGGACTTCCTCGACGCCCCCGAGCGGCTCTCCAGCTTCCTCGACGGACGGTTCATCCGCCTGCTGCTCGCGCCGGCCAAGGGACCGGCCCGGATGATGTCGGCCGGGTTCGGGCTGATCACCAACGCACTGACCAAGATCCTGGGGGCCCAGGTGCTGCGCGACATGCAGACCTTCGTGGCGGCCTTCGACACGCTGTTCGGCGGATTCCGCCAGCGCGCCCAGAAGACCTTCGAGCTGCTCCAGGCCGACGGTACGGCGTTCCTCGTCGTCGCCGCGCCGGAGCCGGACGCGCTGCGCGAGGCGGCGTACTTCGTGGAGCGGCTCAGCGAGGACGACATGCCCCTCGCCGGCCTGATCGTCAACCGGGCCAGCCCGGCGCCGCTGGGCACGCTGTCGGCCGACGAGGCGATGGCCGCGGCGACCCGCCTGCGCAAGCTGGACCCGGAGTCGCTCACCGCGGGCCTGCTGCGGCTGCACGCCGACCAGTCACGGATGGTCGAGCGGGAGGCGCGGCTGCGTGAGCGCTTCGCCGCGGCGCACCCGGAGGTGCCGACCGCGGTGGTCCCGGCGCTCGCCGGCGACGTGCACGACCTCGACGGCCTGCGCCGGGTGGGCGAGCTGCTCGCCGTCGAGTGACGCCGGCGCCGCGTCTCAGGCGGTCGCGGTGACCTTCACCGGGTTGCCACCCTGGTCGCGGGCCGCCTCGAGGACCGCCCGCCACGAGGCGGTCGGCTTGCGGCGCAGCAGTGCCCGGCGCTCGCGCTCGGTCATGCCGCCCCAGACGCCCCACTCGATCTGGTTGTCGAGGGCCTCGGCGAGGCACTCGGTCCGCACCGGGCAGCCCGAGCAGAGCTGCTTGGCCTTGTTCTGCTCCGCACCGCGCACGAACAGCTGGTCCGGTTGTGCCTGCCGACAAGCTGCCGCAGACGTCCAGTCCTCAACCCACATAGTGATGTCCCCACATCGTCCGAGATAGGCGGCGTCCCCATGACGCCTACCCGGGAAGTCCCCTCAGGGTAGAAAAGTTAAGGCCATCGGCCGCGCTGCGGCAGATCTCTTTTACCCAAATGTCCTAGTCCGAAGTGACTAGTCAATTTGGGTCATGAATGGGTTGGGGATCGCTCCCTCCCGTACATTGGGCGCATGCCCAGCCCTCGGCCCACCCCGCCCGACGAGCCGCTCACGGCCCGCCGCATCGCGTCGCACCTCGGCGTGATGGTGGCCGTCGCCGCCGTCATGGGAGTCGTCGTCGCCGGTCTCGCGATCCCGTTCGCGGGCGTCGTCGGCCTGGGCGCACGCGACGTCGCCCGGACGATGGACAGCCTCCCGGAGGAGCTCAAGACCGAGGCGCTGCCGCAGAAGACCACCATCGTGGACAGCCGCGGCGACACCGTCGCGACGCTGTACGACGAGAACCGGGTCACCGTCCCGCTGAGCCAGATCTCGCGCACCATGGTCAAGGCCATCGTCGCGATCGAGGACTACCGCTTCTACCAGCACGGCGCCCTGGACCTGAAGGGCACGCTGCGCGCCCTGGTCACCAACCAGGCCAACGGCGGCGTCACCCAGGGTGGCTCGTCGATCACCCAGCAGATGGTCAAGCTGACCCTGCTGAGCCAGGCCCGCACCAAGGCCGAGCGCGAGGCCGCGACCGACGACACCTACGCCCGCAAGCTCCGCGAGCTGCGGTACGCCATCGCCTTCGAGCAGAACTACTCCAAGGACTGGATCCTCGAGCGCTACCTCAACATCGCCTACTTCGGCGACGGCGCGTACGGCATCCAGTCGGCCGCCCGGCACTACTTCAACAAGAACGCCAAGGACCTCGACCTGCTCGAGTCGGCGACGCTGGCCGGGCTGGTGAAGAACCCCACCGGCTACGACCCCACCAACTTCCCGGATCGGTCCCGCGAGCGCCGGGACACCGTGCTGGACCGGATGGCCGAGCTGAACGTCATCAACCCCGCGCGGGCGGACAAGCTCAAGAAGGAGCCGCTGCACCTGCACCCGGTGGCGTCGAGCAACGGCTGCGTGGACTCGCGGGCACCCTTCTTCTGCGACTACGCGATCGCCACGCTGATGCGGGACCCGGCACTGGGCAAGACGCCGGAGGCGCGCAGGAAGCTCCTCTACTCCGGAGGCCTGACCATCCGGACCACCCTCGACCTGCGTGACCAGGCCGCCGCGGACAAGTCGGTGGCCGCGCACGTCGACCCCACCGACCAGGCGATCGGCGCGCTCGCCATGGTCGAGCCGCGGACCGGCGACGTGAAGGCGCTGGCCCAGTCGCGGCCGATGGGCACCGACAAGGCCCGCGGCCAGACCTACCTGAACTACGTCGTCCCCCAGGAGCTCGGCCACTCCAACGGCTTCCAGGCAGGCTCGACGTTCAAGGCGTTCGTCCTGGCCGCCGCGATCAAGCAGAACATCCCGCTGAGCACCCAGATCAACGCCCCGCACCAGGTCTTCCTGAACATGAGCACGTTCCCCGACTGCGACGGGCACTACCCGAGCACCCAGGTGTGGGCTCCGCAGAACTCCACCGACGACGGCACCTTCAACCTCTACACCGGCACGCAGCTCTCGGTGAACACCTTCTTCGCCCAGCTCGAGCAGCGCACCGGCCTGTGCGAGCCCTACCGGCTGGCCAAGGAGATGGGGGTCGAGCTCGACGACCCGGACCACGAGCGGGTGCCGTCCTTCACCCTCGGCGTGCCGAGCACCAGCCCGCTGGAGATGGCCGAGGCGTACGCCACCTTCGCCGGCCGCGGCCTGCACTGCGACGCCCGCCCGGTGGCCGCGGTCGAGGACGCCAACGGCAACACGCTCAAGGAGTACCCCTCCCAGTGCCAGCAGGTGCTGCCCGGCCCCGTCGCCGACGCCGTCAACGACGTCCTGAGGGGCGTGCAGGAGCCCGGCGGCTTCGGCTACGACGCCGGCATCTCCCTCGCACAGCCCTCGGCGGGCAAGACCGGCACCATCGACAACAACATGGCGGTGTGGTTCGTCGGCTACACGCCCAACCTCGCCACCGCGTCGATGATCGCCGGCGCCAACAGCGTGGGGCACTGGATCACGCTGAACGGCCAGACCCTGCACGGCTCGTACGTCGACTCCGCGCACGGCTCCACCACCGCCGGCCCGATGTGGGGCGACGCGATGAAGGTCATCCAGCAGTGGCTCCCGGACGAGAACTTCGTGAAGCCGACGGCGGAGGACGTCGCCGGCGTGCTGACCACGGTGCCCGACACCGGCGGGATGAGCGTCGAGCAGGCGCAGCAGGTCCTGCAGGACGCCGGGTTCACCGCCGTGCTCGGCGGCTACCGTGACTCCCCCAACCCGCTCGACACGGTCGCGTACACCTCACCGGCCGCCGGCAGCCAGTCAGGCAGCGGCGACACGATCACGATCTACCAGTCCACCGGCCACGTGTACGTCCCGCCGCAGCACCACGGTGGCGGCAAGCCCGGCGGCGGTGGCGGTGGCGGCGGCGGTGGCGGCGGCAAGCCGGGCGGCGGCCACGGCGGCGGCCAACACTGACCGCGGACGACACTGGTCCCTGGGCCTCACGCTGACCGGCCCCGGTCCCACACAGGTGGGGCCGGGGCCGGTCAGTCGTTGCGCGTGCTCAGGAGCCGAGCTGGCGGCGTACCTCCGCGGCGACGGCGGCCCCGTCCGCGCGGCCCTTCACCTGCGGCTGGACCACACCCATGACCCGACCCATGCCCTTCATGCCCTCACCGGCGGCACCGGTCTGCTCGACGGCCGCGGTGACGATCCCGGCGATCTCCGCGGGGGTCAGCTGCTGGGGCAGGTAGTCGGCGATGACCTCGGCCTCGGCACGCTCCTTGGCGGCCATCTCGGAGCGGCCGCCGTCCTCGAACGCGACCGCGGCCTCGCGCCGCTTCTTGGACTCGGTGGACAGGACGCCGATGACGTCGTCGTCGCTCAGCTCGCGCTGCTCCTTGCCCGCGACCTCAGCGTTGGTGATCGCCGTCAGGACCATCCGCAGCGTCGACGAGCGCACCGCGTCGCGAGCCTTCATGGCGGTGGTGAGATCGGTGCGCAGGCGGTCCTTGAGGGTGCTCATGTGCGCCATTGTGGCAGCCTTGCCGCATGACTCCCCCCACGCAGGCCCGGCGTTCGTTGGCTGCCCTCCTGGGCGCGGGAACGCTCGCCGGCGCCGGACTGACGGCGTACGCCGCCCGGGAGGCGCGCCAGTACACGCTGCGCCGGGTGGGCGTGCCGATCCTGCCGCAGGGCCACCGGCCGCTGCGCGTGCTGCACCTCAGCGACGTGCACATGACGCCCGGTCAGACCCGCAAGCAGGAGTGGCTCCGCGGGCTGGCCGACCTCCGACCGGACCTGGTCGTCAACACCGGCGACAACCTGGCGCACCGGGACTCCGTCCCGGTCGTGCGCGACTCGCTCGGCCCGCTGCTCGACGTACCCGGGGTCTTCGTCTTCGGGTCGAACGACTACTACTCGCCCAGTCTCCGCAACCCGCTGCGCTACCTGCTGCCCGATGACGGGCAGCGCAACATCCACACCCCGCAGCTGCCGTGGCGAGACCTCGGCCGGGTGTTCACCGACGCGGGCTGGGTCGACCTGACCAACACGCGCGAGCAGCTGAAGGTCGGGGGGACGCGCCTGGCCTTCGCGGGCGTGGACGACCCGCACCTGGAGTACGACCGGCTCGACGAGGTCGCCGGTCCGGCCGACCCGGACGCCGACGTGCGGCTCGCCGTCGCGCACGCGCCGTACCTGCGGGTGCTGGACCAGTTCGCCGCGGACGGGTACGACGCGATCATCGCCGGCCACACCCACGGGGGCCAGGTGTGCCTGCCCGGAGGGCGGGCGCTCACCACGAACTGCGACCTCGAGCCCGCCCGCGCCAGGGGCCTGCACCGGCACCCCGCGGACTCGCGCCCCGGTGATCCGGGGTCGGCCTGGCTGCACGTCTCGGCCGGCCTGGGGACGAGCCCCTACGTGCAGCTCCGGGTCGCGTGCCGCCCCGAGGCCACCCTCGTCACGCTCACGCCGCGGGGCTGAGAACGCACCTTACGTCCACGGGTGATGGCCGATTGGAGCCGCTCGGCGAGGCTCGGGTATGCTCACCGTGCTCGCGGGCCGGACCGGTTGGTCAGACCCGCGATCGGGCTGTGGCGCAGCTTGGTAGCGCGCCTCGTTCGGGACGAGGAGGCCGCAGGTTCAAATCCTGTCAGCCCGACCAGCGGAACGAAGGAACCCCGATCCCCCTGGGGATCGGGGTTCCTTCGTCTCCGGTGGCCACTGCTCGATCCATCTGTCGGCGGGACGGCGCGGGCCCGCGGACGGTCTGGCACACTGCCCCGCATGGCTGATGAGGATCGCAGCAACGACGGGCCCTCGCTGGAGCTGCCCTCGTTCGGTCTGGGGCGCAGGAAGCGCACGAAGTCCGGCTCCGGGGACGCGGACGCCGCGGCTCCCGCCGCCCCGGCGGCAGCCGAGCCCGAGCCCGAGCCGCAGCCGGTGGTCCCGTCTCCCGAGCCTCCGGCCCAGCAGGCGCCACCCCTCTACGCCGACGAGGCCCCCACCGCCCCGCTGGCGCCCCCGCCCGTGCCGGCCGCTCCGCCGGCGCCCGAGGCCGAGACACGCACCAGGCCCGCGAAGCCTGCCAGGCCTGCGAAGCCTGCCCGGGCTGCCAGGGATCGTCGCCGGCGACCGCTGCCGACCATCGGCGGGATGGCCGCGGCGGTCATCACGGGGATCCTGGTCGGCGTGATCACGGTGGGCCTGACCTGGGCCTCGCAGCGCCTCTGCGAGGTCGTCCGCGGCACCTCCTCCTGCGGCGGGCCCGGGTTCTTCCTGCTGGTCGCGATCATGGTCGCGATGGTGGTGCTCGGCGCCGCGCTGCTGCGCGCCTGGGGCGTCCCCGACCCCGGCTCCACCAGCTTCCTGGCCGTCGGCCTGCTGGCGGTGGTGGCGCTGCTGTTCCTGGTCGACGTGCTGTTCAGCTGGTGGATGATCATCGTCATCCCGGCCGTCTCGGTCGCCACCTTCGCCCTGTCCCAGTGGGTGACGACCACCTTCATCGACCCCGCGGAGCACTGAGGGCCCACGGCGCGGGGCGAGAGTGCCCCGAGCGCCCGGTCAGCGCGAGGCGAGGAGCTCCGCGATCTGGACCGTGTTGAGCGCGGCGCCCTTGCGCAGGTTGTCGTTGGAGATGAACAGCGCCAGGCCCCGGTCACCGTCGACACCAGCGTCCTGCCGGATCCGCCCGACGTACGACGGGTCCTGGCCGGCGGCCTGCAGCGGCGTGGGGATGTCCGAGAGCTCGACGCCGGGGGCGCCGGCGAGGAGCTCGCGGGCGCGCTCCACCGGCATCGCCGACGCGAACTCGGCGTTGATCGCCAGCGAGTGGCCCGTGAACACCGGCACCCGCACGCAGATGCCCGAGACCCGCAGGTCCGGGATGCCGAGGATCTTGCGGGACTCGTTGCGGAGCTTCTGCTCCTCGTCGGTCTCGCCCAGCCCGTCGTCCACGATCGAGCCGGCCATCGGCAGCACGTTGTAGGCGATCGTGCGGGCGTACTTCACCGGCTCGGGGAACGCCACCGCGTCGCCGTCGTAGGCCAGCTCGCGGGCCTTGTCGCCCGCCGCGCTGACCTGCGTGGCGAGCTCGTCGACGCCGGCCACGCCGCTGCCCGAGACCGCCTGGTAGGTCGAGGCGATCAGGCGGACCAGGCCGGCCTCGTCGTGCAGCGGCTTGAGGACCGGCATCGCCGCCATCGTGGTGCAGTTCGGGTTGGCGATGATGCCCTTGCGGGCCTCGGCGAGCGCCTGCGGGTTGACCTCGGAGACGACCAGCGGGACGTCGGGATCCATCCGGAACGCCGAGGAGTTGTCGACCACGGTCACGCCGGCGTCCGCGAACTTCGACGCCAGCGCACGCGAGGTGGTGGCCCCGGCGGAGAACAGCGCGATGTCGAGGCCACTCGGGTCCGCGGTGGAGGCGTCCTCGACGACGACCTCGCGACCGGCGTACGGCAGCACGGTGCCGGCCGACCGCGCGGAGGCGAAGAACCGGATCTCCTCGAGCGGGAAGCCACGCTGCTCGAGGATCTGTCTCATCGCGACGCCGACCTGGCCGGTCGCGCCGACCACTCCCAGACGCGTCATCGGCCGGTCCCCCCGTAGACGACCGCCTCGACCTCGTCGGCGTCGAGGTCGAACGCCGAGTGGGTCGCCCGGACCGCCTCGTCGACCTGGGCCTCGTCGACGATGACCGAGATCCGGATCTCGGAGGTGGAGATCATCTCGATGTTCACCCCCGCCGAGGCCAGCGACGCGAAGAACTTCGCGGTGATGCCCGGGTGGGAGCGCATGCCGGCGCCGATCAGCGAGACCTTGCCGATCTGGTCGTCGTACAGCAGCTTGTCGTAGCCGACCTCCTCCTGGATCCGCGCGAGCGCACCCATGGCGGTCTGGCCGTCCTCCCGCGGCAGCGTGAAGGAGATGTCGGTGAGCCCGGTGGCGGCCGCGGAGACGTTCTGCACGACCATGTCGATGTTGACCTCGGTCGCCGAGAGCGCCTCGAAGATCCGGGCGGCCTCGCCGACCTTGTCCGGCACACCCACCACGGTGATCTTGGCCTCGCTCCGGTCGTGGGCGACGCCGGCGATGATCGCCTGCTCCATGTCTTCGTCTCCTGCCTGGCTGTCCGGGATGATCCAGCTGCCCTCCTTCTGGCTGAAGGAGGACCGCACGTGGATCGGCATGTCGTAGCGGCGGGCGTACTCGACGCACCGCAGGTGGAGGATCTTGGAGCCCGACGCCGCCATCTCCAGCATCTCCTCGGTGGAGACCCGGTCGAGCTTGCGGGCCGCGGGCACGATCCGCGGGTCTGCGGTGAAGACGCCGTCGACGTCGCTGTAGATCTCGCAGACCTCGGCGCCGAGCGCGGCCGCGAGCGCGACCGCCGTGGTGTCGGAGGCTCCACGGCCCAGCGTGGTGACGTCCTTGGTGTCCTGCGAGACCCCCTGGAACCCCGCCACGATCGCGATCGCGCCGTCCTTGATGGCGGTCTCGATCCGGCCGGGCGTGATGTCGATGATCTTGGCCTTGCCGTGCACCGAGTCGGTGATGACGCCGGCCTGGGAACCGGTGAACGACTGCGCCTTGTGGCCGAGCTGCGCGATCGCCATGGCGACCAGCGCCATCGAGATCCGCTCGCCCGCGGTGAGCAGCATGTCGAGCTCGCGCGGGGGCGGCAGCGGCGTCACCTGCTCGGCGAGGTCCCGCAGCTCGTCGGTGGTGTCGCCCATCGCCGAGACCACCACGACGACGTCGTGGCCGGCCTTGCGGGTGGCGACGATGCGTTGCGCGACTCGCTTGATCCCGGACGCGTCAGCGACGGACGAGCCGCCGTACTTCTGCACGACAATGCCCACTGGTAGTCCTCGAGGGTCGGTTGGCATCTCCCGGCCGCCTGTCCCGGTCGTCGACCGGGACCACGCCGCGCTGCGCCGCGACCGCTCGTGAGTCTACCGGGGCGCCGAGCCCTCCGAGCCGAGCATCTCAGCGTCGAGCATCTCGTCGGCCGCGGCGACCTGCTCCTCCTCGCCCTCGATCTCCGCGTCGAGACGGTCGTGGGCCACGACCGAGAGCAGCGCGTTGAGGGTGGCGCCCGCGAGGTTCCCCCACGAGGAGACGTAGGAGAACTGCCACCACCACAGGGCCTCCTCGACGTTGCCGCTGCGGTAGTGGCGCAGGCCGTTCTCGAGGTCGGTGGCGATGCTGGTCAGGTCGTCGGAGAGCTGGCCGTCGACCACCTCGGGCACGTAGGGGTCGAAGACGAACGTGTAGGTGTCGACGCTGTCGAGGATGGCCGCCAGGCGCAGCCGCATCTGGTCGAGGTCCGGCTCGGGGCCCACGTCGGGCTGGTACTCCGCGCGCGGCGTGAAGTCACGCTGCGCGCCCAGCCGGGCGCCGGCCAGCAGCACCTGGCTGATCTCCAGCAGCAGCAGCGAGATGGCGCGACCGCCGTCGGCCTCGCGCGCGATCGCCTGCAGCGCGATCAGGAAGCTCTCCACCTGGTCGGCGATCTGCTGGGCGAAGTCCTCGGTCTCGGCGTCCAGCCTTGAGGTCTCGGTCATTCAGCGCTCCGTCTCCCTGCGAATGCTCGTCCGAGGGTGACCTCGTCGGCGTACTCCAGGTCACCACCTACGGGCAGTCCACTCGCCAAACGCGTCACGCGCAACCCGAGCGGCTTGAGCATCCGGGTGAGGTACGTCGCGGTGGCCTCCCCCTCGAGGTTCGGGTCGGTGGCCAGGATGACCTCGGTGATGGTGCCGTCGGCCAGCCGCATCATCAGCTCGCGGATGCGCAGCTGGTCCGGTCCGATGCCGTCGATCGGGGAGATCGCGCCGCCGAGCACGTGGTAGCGGCCGCGGAACTCGCGGGTCCGCTCGATCGCGACGACGTCCTTGTACTCCTCCACGACGCACAGCACGGCCGGGTCACGGCGGGGGTCGCGGCAGATACGGCACTGCTCGTCCTCGGAGACGTTGAAGCAGACGCTGCAGAACTTGACCTTCGCCTTCACCTCGATGAGGACGTCCGCGAGCCGGCGCACGTCGGCAGGCTCGGCCTGGAGCAGGTGGAACGCGATCCGCTGCGCGCTCTTGGGACCGACGCCGGGGAGCCGGCCGAGCTCGTCGATGAGGTCCTGGACGACGCCTTCGTACATCGGGGTTGCTTCCTCGTCGCCCTAGAAGCCGAGCTGGCCGGGCACGCCGCCGCCACCGCCGGCGAGCGGACCGAGGGTCTCGCTGGCGACCGCGTCGGCCTGGGCTTTCGCGTCGCGGTAGGCGGCCACGATCATGTCGCCGAGGTCGGAGAGGTCGTCGGCGTCGTTGGCGTCGAAGCCACCGGTCTTGATGTCCACGCCGACGAGCTCGCCGACGCCGTTGACCCGGACCGTGACCGCGCCGCCCGCGACGGTGCCGTCGACGACGGTCTCGCTCAGCCGGGCCTGGGCGCTCTGGAGCTGCTCCTGCATCTGCTGGGCCTGCTGGAGCAGGGCGTTCATGTCGAGGCCGCCGGCTCCGCCGAGCGCGTCGAAGGGGTTCTGGGTCATGGTGCGGTCACCTCTCGGGTTGGGTTGCTCACTGGTTGCGGATCTCCTCGATCACCCTGGCGCCGAGCTCCCGGGCGAGCAGCTCGGCCCCCGCGAGGCCCTGGTTGTCGGCGTCGATGTCGTCGGGGTGGGCGTCGGCGTCGGCGGCCCGCATGTCGTCGACCCGGGTGTTCTCGGCGCCACCGGCCTGCCGGGTCTGCTGGATGGCGGCCTTCGCGGCGGCGATCGCGTCGGGTCCGGCCTTCTCGCGGCCCGGCGCCGCGGGCTGGTCCGGCGCTGCGGTCGCCTCGGGGGCACCACCCGGCCCAGCACCCGACCCGGCATCCGACCCGGCAGCCGGCCCCGGGTCGGGCGGCGGGTCGTGGGGCGGCTCCGGAGGCCCCTCCGGTGGGTCCGCGGCCCACGCGGGAGGTGCCGCGGGCGCCTCGGGGGCCGGGACGGCCGGCTCGGCGGGCGTGCTCGGGGTGATCGTGCGCGGGGCGTGGGCATCGGCCTTCGCGCCGGGGTCGACGATCGTCTCGATGCGCCAGTCGGCACCGACGACGTCGATGGCGGCCTGGCGGACGATCTCGGCGCTGCCGCCCTTGTCGAAGGAGTCCCGGGCTCCGGCGTTGGTGAACCCGAGGGTCAGCACGTTGCCCTCGACCGCGACCACCTGGCAGTTCTGCGTGAGGTGCATCCAGGTGAGCCGGCGGCGCATCTTGGTGGCATCGACGATGTCGGGCCACAGGCGGCGTACGTCGACCAGCGTGAGCCCGCCTGCCGACGCGGCCGGGGCCTGGGCCGGCGCGGGTGCCTGGGCCGCGGGCGCCTGGGCGGGCTGCGGGGCCGGCGGCGGCGCCTGAGTTGCGGGTGTCTCCGCGGGCGCCGGGGTCGGCTCGGGTCGGGCGGCCTCCGGACGGGCCGGCTCCACAGGGGCAGGCTCGTGGCGGGCCGGCTCGGGCCGGGCCACCGGCGTCGAGGTCGGCGCGACGACGTCGCTCGTGACGTGGACCGAGGCCGGACGGTCCTGGGCGGGCGGCAGGGACGGCGCGGGCGCCGCGACCTGGGGCGAGGGGGTACCGGTGATCGCGATCCGTTTCTCGAGCCGGTCGAGGCGGGCGAGCACCCCGTCGGTGGCGTGGTCGGCGCCGGGCAGCAGCACCCGGGCACAGACGAGCTCGAGCAGCAGCCGCGGGGCGGTCGCGCCGCGCATCTCGGTGAGCCCGGTGGCCAGCAGGTCGGCGGCGCGGGTGAGCTCGGCGCTGCCGAAGCGGGCCGCCTGGGCGACCAGCCGCTCGCCCTGGTCCTCGGAGACGTCGATGAGCCCGGTGGCCGGCGCGTCGGGGACGGCGTCGACGATCACGAGGTCGCGCAGCCGGCGCAACAGGTCCTCGGTGAAGCGGCGCGGGTCCTGGCCGGTCTCGATGACCTTGTCGACCACGCCGAACACGGCCGCGCCGTCGCCCGCGGCGAACGCGTCGACCACCTCGTCGAGCAGCGTGTCCGGGGTGTAGCCGAGCAGGCCGGTCGCCAGCGCGTGGGTGACCCCCTCGGGGCCGGCGCCGCCGAGCAGCTGGTCGAGGACCGACAGCGTGTCGCGGGCCGATCCTGCGCCCGCGCGCACCACCAGCGGCAGCGCCGCGGGCTCGATCTGCACCTGCTCCTTCTCGCAGAGCTCGGAGAGGTACGCCGACAGCAGCCGCGGCGGGATCAGACGGAACGGGTAGTGGTGGGTGCGCGAGCGGATCGTCGGCAGCACCTTGTCCGGCTCGGTGGTGGCGAAGATGAACCGCAGGTGCGGCGGCGGCTCCTCGACGAGCTTCAGCAGGGCGTTGAAGCCCTGCGTGGTGACCATGTGGGCCTCGTCGATGATGTAGACCTTGTAGCGGCTGCGCACCGGCGCGAAGAACGCCTTCTCGCGCAGGTCCCGCGCGTCGTCGACACCACCGTGCGAGGCGGCGTCGATCTCGATCACGTCGATGGACCCCGGACCCCCGCGTGCCAGGTCGCGGCAGCTGTCGCACTCACCGCACGGATCGGCGACGGGGGCCTGCTCGCAGTTCAGCGCCCGGGCCAGGATCCGGGCCGAGGTGGTCTTGCCGCAGCCGCGCGGGCCGGAGAAGAGGTAGGCGTGGTTGACCCGGTTGTTCGCCAGCGCCGCCCGCAGCGGCTCGGTGACATGGTCCTGGCCGATGACCTCCCGATATGTCTCGGGCCGGTAGCGGCGGTACAACGCGAGGGGTGACTCCACGCAAGAACCCTAACCACCCCCGCCGACACCCGGTAGCGCGCGGCCCCGGGGAAGCAAAAGGCCCCCCGCGCACCCGACAGAGCTCGCTTACCCTTGCTGCCTTCCGGCCCTGGGGGAGTTGGGCAAGATGCCGCCACACGGGGGGTTGGCCATGAGTGTAGGGGAGGCCCCCGACCGGCACCAAAGACGGGCCGGGGCTGGGGGATTTCACTGCTCCGCGGGCCGACCGGTACGCTCCTCCGCGGAGGATTCGCCTAGTGGCCTATGGCGCTCGCTTGGAAAGCGGGTTGGGTTAACAGCCCTCAGGGGTTCGAATCCCCTATCCTCCGCCACTCGAAGGGCGCCGACCACCGGTCGGCGCCCTTCGTCGTACGACGGGGCCGGCCGGCGCGCGCGTCCCGACCCGACACGGCTGGTCTGTCAGGATCGTGTCGTGAGCACCGCGGTCCCGCCTCTCGGCCGGCTCGCGACGCTGCGGAGGTACCCGGTCAAGTCGCTCGTCGGCGAGACGCTCGCCGGCGTCCACGTCGGCACCCGCGGCGTCGAGGGCGATCGTCTGTGGTCGGTCCGGGACCTCGACGGCAAGCTCGGCAGCGGCAAGTCCACCCGGCGGTTCCGCCGGATGGACGGGCTGCTGGACCTGACCGCGGCGTACGACGGGGACGTGCCGGTGATCGGGTTCCCGGACGGCACCCGGGTGCGGGGTGACGACGAGGCGGTGCACGCCGCGCTCTCCGCACACGTCGGGCGGCCGGTGACGCTGGCGCGGGAGGAGGACGTCTCGCACTTCGACGACGGCCCCCTCCACCTGGTGACCACCGCGAGCCTGCGGCACGTCTCCCGGGCGCACGGCCGCGTCGTCGACCCACGGCGGCTGCGGCCCAACTTCGTGCTCGAGACCGAGGGGGAGGGGATGGTCGAGGACGGCTGGGTCGGCACCCGGATCGCGCTCGGGGACGAGCTGGTCGTCGAGATCGTCCAGCCGATGCCCCGGTGCGTGATGGTCGACCTGCCCCAGGCCGGGCTGCCGACGGACGGGGGCCTGCTGCGCACGGTCACCGACCTGAACCAGGCCTGTCTCGGCGTGCTCGCCACCGTGGTGCGTCCCGGCACCGTCGCGATCGGCGACGAGGCCCGCCCGGCACCCTGACCCCGGGCCGATCAGTCGCGGCGGCGGGACAGCACCGGTCGCAGCAGCACGGCCAGGAGCAGGGCGCCGCCGCCGAGCAGGCCCCACCACACGGCGTTCTCGCGGGTGCCGGCCAGCACGTCCGCCTCGGGCTCGGGCGCGGTGGCCCGCGGGGTGCTCCCCCGGGCCGGCTCGGCACGCGGCACGGCGCCGTGGCCGTCGGGGTGCAGCGGGCGGGTCAGCGCCTCGACGGGCTGCACGACCCCGGCGCCCCGGAGCGGGGTCGGGTCGTCGACCGTGCCGTCGGCGGTGTCGAGCAACCGGGCCACGGCCTGGGGCGCGGTGTCGTCGGGGTAGCGGGTCCGGAGCAGCGCGACGACCCCGCTCACCTCGGCCGCGGCCCACGAGGTGGCCACGTCCGGGACCAGGCACGTGCTCCCGTTGGCCGCGAGCGACACCGCGCCGGCGGTCGGGACGGCGACGTCGGTGGCGCTGTTCTGGAGCACGAAGTCGCTCAGGTCCACGTCGCCGGCCCCGGCGACCGTCGCGTTGACCGCGACCACGTGGTCGTAACCGGCCGGCGCCACGAAGGCGGCGGCGTCCTCGCCGGGTCGGTACTCGGCGAAGCGGTCGTAGTTGAGCTGACCCTCCTGGGGCCGGTTGCCGGAGGAGGCCACCACCACCACGTCGGCCTTCCAGGCGGCCTCGACCGCTGCCTCCAGCGCCTCGCTCGGCGGGACCGCGAGCGAGATGTTGGCGACCCGGATGTTCAGCGCCCGGGCGTTGCGGGCCACCCACTCGAGGCCGTCGGCCACCGCCTCCCAGGTCACGCCCACCTGGGGCGGCTCCGCGGTCGGGTCCGGGGCGTCGGCGTCGTAGACACGGACGTCGACGACCTCCGCGTCGGGGGCGATGCCCATGGCCTTTCCGTTGCTGCGCCGGTGACCGGCGATCAGCCCCGCCACCGCGGTGCCGTGCCCGAAGACCAGGGACCTCGACGTCGTGCCGAACTCCTGGCGCGGCCACGTCGACCAGCGGACTGGCGGCCACCCCGGAGTCGAGCACCGCCACCCGGACCGGCTCGCCCCGCCGGCCCCCGGCGAGCCGCTGGGCCTCGTCGACGCCCAGGGTCTCCAGCGGCCGGCTGGTGGCGTCGGTGTCGACGCCCGGTGTCGAGTCGGCTCCGACCTCGAGACAGCTGAGGCCGGTGGCCGCACCGGCGGGGGCGACCGGGAGCGCCAGGCCCGTGAGCACCAGGCCCAGGGCGGCGCCGGCCGCCCCGCCACGGCCCAGGGCGCGTCTCCCTAGTCGCACGACCGGCCCTGTTCGTGGTCCGGCGGGCAGAGCGCGGCGTCCACCGAGAGGTTGACGCCCGGCTCGAACAGCTGGATCCAGGAGTCGGGCACGATCCCGGCCTGGTGGTCGGCGTACCCGAGCCGCGCGGCCACGTCGGGGCCCACCAGCGGGTAGGCCTGGCCCTTGGCGTCGACGACGAAGGGCGACCCCCCGGACGTCTCGTCCCAGTCCCCGGAGAGCACGTAGGCCCCGCGGCCCGCCTGGACCGCGACCGAGCGCGAGTCGCGTTGCAGGTCCACCGGCGACGCGTCGCCGGTGGCATCGGTCGCCAGCTGCACGGTCGGCGCCGTGCCGGGCGCGGTGTCGAGCACCGCGCAGTGGTCCCCACCGGTGGCCTGCAGCGTGGACTTCGGCCAGTGCGCGGCGGCGTACGCCGACTTGGCGCGGTCCACCTGCGGGAGGGTGTCGACCGCCCACTCGACCGGGGCGCCACCGCGGCGCGGAGCCGGCGTGAGCCGGCCGGCCGGGGAGGGGCTGTGGCGGTAGACGGCGAGCGCGAACTCGTTCAGCTTGATCGGGCCATTCGCGGTCAGCAGCATCGACTCGCCGTCCGTCGTGACGACGTCACCGACGCGGGCGCCGGCGGGGACGGCCTGGTCCCCGGCCTCCTCGACCGGGTCCCCGAACCCGGTGAGGCCGAAGGCCTTCCAGTTCAGGTCGCCGCCGGCGGGGAACAGCGCCAGCCACTCCTCGGGCACCCGGACCGCCGCGGAGCGGGCAGGCAGTCCCAGCACGTCGAGCATGTTGTCCTGGTCGTTCCCCTCCGGAATCCGGTAGCGGTAGGCACCCAGGTCGATGTCGGGCTCCTCGACGCCCTGGGCGATGAGGTAGTGGGCGCCCTCGCTCTCCACGACGAAGCCGTGGTCGGGGGCCGGCGTGGCCTGGGGGTCCTCCGCCACCGCGAGGCGAAGACCCCGGCGGTCCGCCGTGCACGCGGTCCAACCGTCGTCGACCAGCAGCGAGGAGGCGGGCAGGCTGGCGGGGGCACCGAGGATGCCGATGTCGTCCCCGATGGTCTGGGCGTCGATGGTCGCCTGCGCGAGGATCCGCGGCTGCGGCTCGGCGCCCGTGCCGAGGATCAGCCGCGCCGAGGTGATGTTGATGACCGGCCGCAGGACGGGGTGCTCGCTCTCCTCGAGGATGACGTAGGCGGCGCCGGTCTCCTTGGAGACGATGAGCCCCGGCTTGTTCCAGTCCGCGGGGTCCTTCGGGGCGAACACCCCGGCGATGGCCGCCCCGGCCACGAGGAGCACGGCCAGCGCCAGCCCGCCGACGATGGTGCGGCCCGGACGGGTCGGCTCGACCTCCCGGCCCCCGGGGGCGCCCGAGACGAACGCCGTGACGAGGCGGCGCCGGCTGAAGGAGTAGGCCTCGACGAGGTCGCGCTTGGTGGCCATCGGCCCTCAGCCCCGGATCGCGGCGTAGATGCCGACGGCCAGCACCAGCAGGGGCAGCAGCGCCACCAGGGCCGCCGTCTCCGCGACGTCGCCGAAGCGGCCGCGGCGCACCGACGGGGTCGAGGGCAGCAGCGTCACCGCGAGCAGCACGGCGCCCGTCGCGGCCAGCGCCACCGCGGCCGTCGGGCGCCAGTCCGGGTGCAGCCAGAGCATCGCGACCGCCACCGAGGCGAGGCCGAGGATCCCGGAGACCAGGCCCACCAGGACCTCGGAGCCGGTGCGGTACTGCCGGGTGCGGAGCATGACGACCAGGCACGCGAGCACGGCGAGCAGGGTCCCGGACAGGCCCAGCGAGACCGCGAGCGGGGCGATCAGGACCAGGAGGAGCCCGACCGTGGCCGAGACGGCGACCAGGATCTCGTGCGCCACGCGGGCGTCGGACCCGACCCGGGTGGGGTCGATCTCGGCGGGGTCGGCGGTGATGTCGGCGACCGAGTACAGCTGGTCGACGGTGGTGCCCGTCGCGCCGAGCGCCAGCCAGGGGAACACGCTGCCCGCCAGCACGACCAGGACCAGCGCGGTGGTGAGGACCACGGCGGGGTCGAACGCCGCGGCGTTCATCACCAGCCCGGTGGCGAGGAAGATCGCGCCCACCACCACCGGCGGGATCACCAGCGTGCGCCCCTCCCCCAGGCCGACCAGCGCGACCAGCCCGGCCAGCAGTGCGCCGGCACCCGCGCAGGCCACCGGGAGGCCGAAGAAGGGGCCGTCGGTGACCAGCATCAGGCCGGCGACGGCGGCGTGCACCGCACCCATCCAGGCCACCGCGACCGCGGTCTCGGGCTCGTCCTGCACGCGGGAGAGCACGATCGCGCCGACGACCAGCGCCGCCGCGACGACGAGGGCGGCGACCCCGGCCAGCAGCGAGCCGCGCTGGATCAGCAGCGCGACCGCGCCGAGGGCCATCAACAGCCCGGCGGCCGACAGCGCCGTACGACGGCCGGAGGCCGGCTCCCAGGGCTTCAGGTCCTGCTCCACGACGTCGGTCATCGCCTCCACGACGTCGTCGTAGACCCGCGGCGGCCGGTCGTCGATGCCGGCGGTCACCGTGAGCAGGCCGCCGTCCTCGACCCCCTGGATGATCAGCCCGGAGTCACCGGCGAGCTCGCGCCCCTCGGGCGTCACGAGGCGGTAGCCGCCGAAGGCGGTGGCGGCGTCCAGCAGCCCGACGCTGCGGGCCAGCTCGGGCACGAGCTCGGCGACGGGGACGGCGCCGGGGAGCACCAGGTCGACGCGCCGGGTGCCCGAGGCGACCGTGACGCGCACCAGGCCGGACGTGCTGACGGGCGCCTGACTCATCGTGTCTCCCCCAAGGTCCCCGAGATGTACCCGGATGTCGTGGTGGCCCGGGGCCGGTCCCCGGTCTGCCGGTCCGGCGCTCGGGCCGCTGAGATGCTACCGCCCGGGACGACCGGCTCGGCCGCCCCGGGCGGAGCGTGTGACTGCTGCGGACTCAGTCGATGACGCCGGGGGCGGCACCCTCGTCGTCGACCCAGTCCTGCTCCTCCACGAAGAAGTCCGTGTCCTTCCTCTGCGGGTCCTTCCGGCTGCGCCCGCCCTGGCCGCCGGCCGTGCCGCGTGCGCCGGCCGCGCCGCGGGATCCGGTCCGGGACCCGGCCTGGCCGCGTGCGCCGTTGCGCGCACCGGCGCCACCGGCGGTCCCGGTGGCGCCCCGGGGCGTGCCCGCGGCGCCGCCGGCCGCGCTCCGGCCGAGCGTGCCGCTCGCGCCCGGCCGTGTCGTGCTGCCGATCGCGCGTCCACCGGCAGCAGCGCTGCCCGTGGGCACGACCGAGGAACCCCGCACCGCACCCGAGATGCCGGTGAGCCCGCCGAGGGCCCCGCCCCCGAGCGCACCGGCGAGGCCGCCGGCGGTCGGGGCGGTCAGGCCGGTCGAGCCACCGCTGCCGGTGGGGACCGCGCCCGCAGGCATCCCCCCGGTGGGCACCGGGGTGCCGGTCGGCCACGCCTCGTTGCCCCCCTGGGCCGCGCCCGGAGGCAACGAGGTCGTCCCCGCCGGCGCGCCCTGCGACGTGTCGTGCGACGTGCTCGTGGCCGGCGCGTGCGGCGTGGTCGTGGTGGTCGTGGTGGTGCTGGTCGTCGACTCGCCCGACGGCGATGACGTGGGGGTGGTGGTGTGCGCCTGGTGACCGCCCGAGCCCGGCCGGTAGCCGCCGGAGGTCGCCGTCCCGGTCGGGGACGAGGACCCGCCACCGCCGGAGCCGGCACCACCCGACCCGCTGCCCGGCTGACGCGGCACCGGGTCGGGCTCACCGTGGATCTGCTTCATGGTCTCGGTCGACTCCGCGAACACGATGTCCATGCGATCGGCCGCGGCGGCGGCCCGGGACTCGCGGTCGGCGTACGCCGCGTCGTAGCTCGCCTTCCGGGAGTCGTACTGCTTGCGCGCCGCGACGTCCTCGGGAGTGCTGGGACCCGGACTCGGTGTGGGGCGGGAGGGCTCGCTCAACGGCGCGGCGTCGAAGCTGTCCCGCAGGCTCTCCGCCTGGGCGATCACGTCGAGGGCGCCGACCAGCGCCCGAGCGGCGGCCGTCATCTGCTCACTGCGCCGGGCCACCCTGCCGGCGACCGTGCCGAAGGCGCGGGCCGCGGCGGGCCCGGTCCTGCCGAACTGGTCCTGGATGCGTGGCGCCGCGTGGTGCAGGGTGCTCGAGACCGCAAGCAGGAGCTCCGAGCCGGCCAGCCACTCCTGGTGGGCCGCCTGGATCGCCAGCTTGTTGGCGCCGTGCAGCATCGCGCGCAGCCGCTGCTCGTGGGGGCCGCTCACGCGTCCTCACCTCCGTCACGCAGGTACTGGTTGCGCGCCTCGTGGTTGCGCTCGTCGCCGTGGGAGTGCTGCGAGGCGTCCACGAGCAGCTCGGCGGCGGCCTGCCGGCGCGCCAGCTGGTCGGCTGCGTCGTCGTCGGCGGAGCGCACCAGCTCCTCGGCCCGGCGCAGCCCGTCGGCGAAGCCCTCGAGGTCGAGGATGACCCCCTCCAGGGTCGCCCTGATCACCTGGTGCGCCTTGCCGTGGTGGTCCCCGAGCTCCAGACCGCGGGCCGAGGCGCCGAAGACGGACACCGGGACCTGCAGCCGGCGGAAGCCGCTGTCCGTCAGGTCGCCGGACGTGTCGTGCAGTGTCTTGACTGCCTGGTCGATCACCGCTTGGTCGATCACGAGATCCAGGTCGCCGAGGGCATCCTGGAGACCACCCGTCAGCCCGGAAAAGTCCATGTCCCTACCCCCGTAGTGCCACGTGGAACGCCGCCGACGGGGCCGGACGCGGTGCCGCGCCCGACCCCGTCGAGGGTTTGTCAGATGTCGAAGGAAGCAGCGCCGCGCTGGTCCGCGGCCTTGTACTCGGCGTTCGACTGGTGCACGGTCCGGCTCGTCTCCTCGAGCAGGTTCCGCATCTCCTGGATCGCACCGTCCCACTTGGCCTTGGCGGCCTGGTAGGCCTGCTGGGCGCTACCGGTCCAGTCGCTGCGCAGCGGCGCGAGCTCCTGCTCGAGACGGTTCAGGCGGTCGTCGATGTCCTTGACCGTGCGGGCCATGTCCTCGGCCGCGGTGTCGAGGCCGGCGTGGTTGACGCGAAGTCCGTCGAGGCTCATTTCACTCACTCCTGTTCCTGGTCAGGGCGGTCAGCCGCCGAGGCGACCGGCGGTCCGGTTGTAGTTGGACGACTGGGCCTCGTCGGTGTTGACGTTGTCCCGCTCGGTGGTCTGCAGCGACGCCTCGAACTCGTTGAGCGCGTTCGTGATCACGTTCTGCTTCTCGGTCCACGCCTGGTGGAGCTGGAAGAACGCGGTGCCGCCGGCACCGGCCCACTTGCCCTGCAGGCCTGCGATCTGACCATCGAGCTTGCGACTGAAGCCGTCGAAGTCCTTCTTGGCGTCGGCCACCATCCCGGCCGCCCGGGTGAGTGTCTTCTCGCCCTGTCCCATCTCGGGAGCGCTGTTCGACATGTGCCATTCCTTCCCCCGTGGCGGCATGTCGCCGCTCGAGTATCTCGTTGTACTTCCGTCCTGTTGGCCGGACCCGATCCTGCGACCCGGACATCGAGCCGTCTACCCCCGGTCGAATCCCCTAAACATCGAGGTGCACCGACTCCCACACGCTGCGGAAAACTCCCGCGGCGACCAGCAGCGTAGCGACGGCGGCGGACCCGCACAGCCCTTCGGCGACCTCAGCCCGGCGTGACCACCACGCGGAGCGCCACCCGCGACCGGTCGCGACCGCCACGACGACGAGCAGCACGGCGGCCCCGACGGCGCCGATCGTCAGCAGCGCGCCGGCCTGTCCGGACACGACCGGGAGCACGACGAGCGCCAGCACGCCCCAGCAGACGAGCCCGGCCGTGCGCAGCAGCGCCCGGGCCGCCGCGTGCCGGTGGCTCCGGCCGGCCAGCAGCAGGCCGCCACCGCAGAACAGCACCAGGCAGCGCGCCCCGACCCGGTCCACCGGGAGGGTGGCCGTGGCCAGCAGCAGCGGGGCAGAGAGGGCCACCACCGCCAGGATCGCCACGGTGTACGCCGTGACGATCCGGGTCCCCCGCTCGGCGACCGCCGCGACCGCGCCCTCCGGGACCACCGCGCGACCGCGGCGGCCGGTCGGCCGGTCGCGGGCGGACCACGCGGTGACCGCCAGCCGGTCGAGGTCGAGCAGGAGGTGGTCGGGCACGTCCACCGCGAAGCCGGGCACGAACCGGGCCGCGAGCATCGCCGCCAGCAGGAGCACCGCCCAGACCACCTGCGGGGCGAGGCCGAGCAGGGCAGCCGCCGCGGTGACCAGGAAGCACGCGACGCCGACGGAGATCCAGACCCGCAGCGCCTCCTCCATCCGCCGGTCGAGGGCGCGCGCGGCCGCGGCCACCACCGCCGCGACGAGCGCGGAGACGCCGAGCACCGTGGGCAGGCGGTCCGGGTGCGGGTCCCAGGCCACCGCGAAGGCCGCGGCGCCCGCGAACACGGGCGTGGCCACCGCGCGGTGCGCCGCGAGGCGTCCCACCGGGAGCACGCCGATGACGGCGGCGGCGGCCAGCAGGTCCACGGTGAGCAGGTGCAGCCCCGACGAGGGGGTGCGCGCGGCGAACCAGCCGGCCAGGACCGCGGTCGCGGCGGCCGTGCAGAACCAGAGGACCGAGAGCACACCGGGCGCGGCCGGCCCCGGGCGCGCAGCCGCGGGGCGTGCGGCCGCAGGGGCGGGGCGGTGGACGGTCGTGGTGGCGACCAGCAGGTCCCCGCTGCCCACGCCGGCGCCGGCCAGCGGCGCCTCGTGCGACAGGGGGCTGCCCAGCCGGTCGTACAGCAGCGGGACCGCACCCAGGCCGGACTGCTGGGCGTACTCCCGAGCCACGTCGGCCGCGGAGGCGCCGGACGGGACCACCAGGTCGATGACGCCGACGGGTCCGTGGACGCTCAGGGCCAGGCCGTCACCGGCCCCCGCAACACTGGCCACGCCGCCTCCCCCGGGTCGGAGCTCGGACGCCCGTCGTCCGCGAAGTGCAGGTTAGTCGCTGCCTCGCGGTCCCGCCTATCATCGGTCGACCACACCACGACGGGAGCCATCGTGCGGACGAGATCTCGGGGCCGGGTCGGCGCGGGCCTCACCGCGGCGCTGACCACGCTCACGCTGCTCCTGTGCGGCTGCGGCGACGGCTCCGCCGGGGCGGAGCCCACCCCGGCCACCGCGTCCGTGCCGTCCGGCCCGGACGGCAGCGACAGCCCCGGCGGCGGGAGCAGCCCCGAGGTGCCACCGGCCGACGGGAAGCGGGTCGACACGTCGTACTTCAGCGTCCGGGTACCCCGGGGCTGGCGCGTCAACGAGACCGTGCCGGACCTGTCGATCGTGGCGTTCGGGCCCGACCTCGAGCAGATCTCGTTCGCGCTCAGCCGCGTGCTCCCCGGTCGTGACTACACGCTGGACGAGCTGGCGCGGCTGCAGCTGCGGTTGCGTCCGTGGTCCCCGAAGCCCGAGCTGGTCGAGCCGGTCCACCTCGCCGGCGAGCCGGCGTACCACCTCACCGGCCCGGTGGGGAACGGCTTCCGCGCGGACGCGTTCGGCCTCGTCCGTGGCGACCGGGAGATCCTGGTCGACATCGAGACCCGCGGCTCGGCCCGGGTCCAGCGGGAGACCGTGGCCGCGGTGCTCGCCACCTGGCAGTGGAAGTAGCCGCGAGGCACGCACACCCCGCCCGGCCACGCCTATCATCGACCGACGCAAGGACCACAGGGGGACTTCTTGAGTACGACGCTTCGCGGGGCCCGGGTCGACGAGCCCGAGATGCCGACCGGCCAGATCGTGCTCCAGCCGCCGCCGGAGATCGAGCAGAACGAGGGTGCCGCCGGCGTCCTGATGAACGCCATCCCCATGCTCGGCAGCCTGGGCTCCATCGTGCTCGTGGCCACGATGGGCAGCGCCACCGGTGGCCGCAGCTACATCGCCGCGGGGATGTTCCTCTTCGCCACGCTCGGCTTCATCATCGTGCAGGTCGACCGCCAGCGTAAGCAGCGCAACCAGCAGGTCAGTGGCTCCCGCACCGAGTACCTGCGCTACCTCTCCAACGTCCGCAAGGTGGCCCGCGAGGCCGCCGACCAGCAGCGCCGGGCGCTGACCTGGCACCACCCCGAGCCCAGCGCGCTGCCCGCCCTCGCCGAGGAGCGCTCCCGGGTGTGGGAGCACGGCGTCTCCGACCCCCAGTTCCTGCACGTGCGGTACGGCGTCTGCGCGCAGCCGCTGTCGCTGGAGCTGGTCCCGCCGGAGAGCGCCCCGATCGACCAGGTCGACCCGGCGGCCGCGTCCGCGCTGCACCGCCTGCTCGTGGTGCACCGGCTGCAGCCCGACCTGCCCGCCTCCATCGACCTGCGCGCCTTCGACCGGGTCGAGGTCTGCGGCGCGGAGGAGCCGGCAAGGGCGCTGGCACGCGCGATGATCTGCTCGGCGACGACCTTCCACTCCCCCGAGCACCTCGTGGTCGCGGTGCTGTGCTCCGAGCAGAACCTCGCCCACTGGGACTGGGTCAAGTGGCTCCCCCACGGGCTGAGCAGCCGGCAGTCCGACGCCGTCGGCCCGATGCGGATGGTGTCGACCTCGCTCACCGACCTCGCGGCACTGCTGCCCCCCGACCTCGGGGACCGGCCCCGCTTCGGCGCCGACGAGCGTCCGGCGACCCCGCACATCCTGCTCGTCACCGACGGCGCGGCGCTGCCACCGGGGAACCACGTCGTACCCCCGGACGGCCTGCACGGCGTCACCCTGCTGGACCTGCCCGCCCGCTGGGACGAGCTCGACGACGCGAGCCGGCTGCGCATCCAGCTCGAGGGCGAGCCCACCGCCGACGGCCGCCACCCCGTCCAGGCCCTGCGGCTGCGCGAGGAGCCCATCCGGGCCCGCGTCGACCAGTGCAGCCTGGCCACGGCCGAGGCCCTCGCCCGCCGATTGACCCCGCTGCACACGATCGCGTCGGGCACCGTCGAGGACGCCTCCGGCGAGATCACCGGTCCCTCCGACTTCATGGAGCTGCTGGCCCTGGGCGACGTCCGCTCCTTCGAGCCCACCGCCGCATGGCGGCCGCGCCCGGCGCGGGACCGGCTGCGGGTGCCGATCGGCCTCGGCGAGGGCGGCTCCCTGGTCCACCTCGACATCAAGGAGTCGGCCCAGCAGGGCATGGGCCCCCACGGCCTGGTCATCGGCGCCACCGGGTCCGGCAAGTCGGAGTTCCTGCGGACCCTCGTGCTCGGGCTGGCACTGACCCACTCCCCCGAGCAGCTCAACATGGTGCTGGTCGACTTCAAGGGCGGTGCGACCTTCGCCGGGATGTCCGAGATGCCGCACGTCTCGGCGGTCATCACCAACCTGGCCCAGGAGCTCACGCTCGTGGACCGCATGCAGGACGCCCTGTCCGGCGAGATGGTGCGCCGCCAGGAGCTGCTGCGCGAGGCCGGGAACTTCGCCTCGATCCGTGACTACGAGAAGGCGCGGGCCGCCGGCGAGGACCTCGCGCCGATGCCCTCGCTGTTCATCGTCGTCGACGAGTTCTCCGAGATGCTCTCGGCCAAGCCCGAGTTCATCGACCTCTTCGTGGCGATCGGCCGGCTCGGCCGCTCGCTCGGTCTGCACCTCCTGCTCGCCTCGCAGCGGCTGGAGGAGGGTCGCCTCCGGGGGCTGGAGTCGCACCTGTCCTACCGGGTCGGCCTGCGCACGTTCAGCGCCGGCGAGTCCCGGTCGGTGCTCGGCGTCCCCGACGCCTACGAGCTGCCCGCGATCCCCGGCCTCGGCTACCTCAAGCCCGACCCGTCCACCATGGTGCGCTTCAAGGCGGCCTACGTGTCCGGCCCGCCGTCGGGCCGGGCGCGCGTACGCCGCGACGAGGGCGGCCACCTCAAGGGCATCCTGCCGTTCACGATCTCCGAGGTGCACACGCTGGACGTGGCCGAGCCGGAGCCCGAGCCGCTTCCCGTCCCGGACCAGGCCGACCAGCAGTCTCTGCTCGACATCGCCGTGGACCACATGGTCGGCCACGGCCCCGCGGCGCACCAGGTCTGGCTGCCGCCGCTCGACGTCCCCGACACGCTCGACGAGCTGATGGCCGACCTGGTCGAGGACCCGCACCTCGGCCTGGTCTCCTCGCAGTGGCGTGGACTGGGCGGGCTGGTGGTGCCGCTCGGCACCGTCGACCGGCCCCGCGAGCAGCGCCGCGACACCCTGACCGTGAACCTCAGCGGCGCCAGCGGCCACGTCGCCGTGATCGGCGGCCCGCGCAGCGGCAAGAGCACGCTGCTGCGCACGATCGTGACCAGCATGTCGCTCACCACCACGCCGCTGGAGAGCCAGTTCTTCGTGCTCGACTTCGGGGGCGGCACGTTCTCGCCGCTGGCGCGGCTGCCGCACGTGGCGGGCGTCGGCACCCGGTCCGAGCCCGACGTCGTACGCCGCATCATCGCCGAGGTCCAGGGCGTCGTGGACCGTCGCGAGGCCTACTTCCGCGCCCACGCCATCGACTCGATCGAGACCTACCGGTCGCGGCGCGCGGCCGGCCGTGCCGACGACGGGTACGGCGACGTGTTCCTGGTCGTGGACGGCTGGAGCACGCTGCGCGCGGACTTCGACGACATCGAGATCGAGCTGCAGCAGCTGGCGACCCGCGGCCTGACCTTCGGCCTGCACGTCGTCGCCGGCGCCGCCCGCTGGGCCGACTTCCGGGCCGCCACGCGCGACCTGTTCGGCACCCGCCTCGAGCTCCGGCTCGGCGACCCGATGGACTCCGAGATCGACCGCAAGGTCGCCGCCCTGGTGCCGTCCGGGCGGCCGGGCCGCGGCCTGGTGCCGGGCAAGCTGCACTTCCTCGCGGGGCTGCCCCGGATCGACGGGCGGCCCGACGCGGAGTCGCTCGGCGACGGCGTCGACGACCTGGTCAAGCGGGTCTCCGCCGCGTGGACCGGCCCCGACGGCCCCAAGCTCCGGCTGCTCCCCGAGCGGATCGACCTCACCACCGTGCGCACCCAGGCCGCCCCGGCCGACGGCGACCGCCGCCTGCTGCTCGGGATCAACGAGAAGGAGCTCGCGCCGGTCGCCCTCGACGCCGACGCCGAGCCGCACCTGCTGGTCTTCGGCGACGGGCAGTCGGGCAAGAGCGCGGTGCTGCGCGCCTACGTGCACGAGATCATGCGCACCCGGAGCCCCCAGGAGGCGCAGCTCGTCGTCGTCGACTACCGGCGCTCGCTGCTGGGCGAGGTCCCCGACGAGTACCTGCTGAACTACCTCACCTCCGCCACCCAGGCGCAGCCGGCGATCCGGGACCTGGCGTCGTACCTGGAGAACCGGATCCCCGGACCCGACGTCACCCCCGAGCAGCTGCGCAACCGCTCGTGGTGGAAGGGCGCCGAGGTGTTCGTGGTCGTCGACGACTACGACCTGGTCGCCACCCAGCAGAGCTCACCGGTCCAGGCACTCCAGCCGTTGATGGCCCAGGCCCGGGACGTAGGCCTGCACCTCACGGTCGCGCGCCGGTCCGGCGGCGCCTCGCGGGCGCTCTACGAACCGGTCCTGCAGTCCATGCGCGACCTGGCGATGCCGGGCCTGCTGCTGTCCGGCAGCCCCGACGAGGGGCCGCTCATCGGCAACCAGAAGCCCCATCCCGCACCGCCGGGGCGCGGCCGCCTCATCTCCCGGGACCGGGGCGTCGAGGTGGTCCAGATGGCCTGGACCGACCCCTCGCTGTGAGGCCCGACGTCAGCGGTGGGTGTGCTCGCCGGGGCCGGTGAGCGTGAGCCCCGGGAGGTCGTCGAGGGACCAGGTCATCTCGTAGGTGCGTCGGTAGCCGGTGTGTGACACCCGCCAGCCGTCCGGCGTACGCACGTAGCGGTCCTCGTAGAACGCCGCACCCTCGAGCATGAACCGGAACTCCTCGACGATCACCCGGTCCTCGAGGTACCACCGGCCGGTGGCCGTGTCGCCGTCGACGGTGATCTCCGGGTGGTGGACCTGGTGCATGGTGACCACGCCGAGGCCGAGGTTCTCGCGCATGTAGGTCACCAGCGCGGCCCGGTCCTCGAAGACCAGGCCGTTGTAGTCGGCCGTCGCCTCGGGCACGAAGCAGGCCTCGAACTCGCCCCACTGCTTGGTGTCCAGGGTCCGCAGGTAGCGGTACTTCAACCGGCTGATCTCGTCGATGTCCACGGCACGCAAGGTACGACACCCGCGCCACCGTCCGACGAGACACCGATGTAACACCCGGTCGTCCACCCGACGACCAGACGTAACGCCGGGTCAACCTCCCGGCGACCTGCGCCGGGCAGGCTGGCGCCACGACCGGACCCGTCAGGAGGCCGACATGGAGAACACCACCTCGCCCGAGCGGGAGCTCGACCCGGTGTCCGAGCAGCGCACCGTGCTGCGGACGCGACACTCGCACGCGCTCGCCGCCCTGATGGAGGCCCGCGCCGACCTGCGCGGCGTCAACGCCTGGGCCGACTTCGTCGACGACGCGGTGCGCTGGTCGGCCTGAGCGTCGTCCGGCACCGGTCGGGACTCGGGCCTCGACGGGCACTGCCCCAGCCCGCCCCTCGTTATAGTCGCGACGTGATCTTCAAGCGCGTCGGCGAAGGACGCCCCTACCCCGACCACGGGATGTCCTCCCGGGCGTGGGCAGACGTCCCGCCGCGGCAGGTGCGCCTCGACCAGCTCGTGACGACCAAGGACACCCTCCAGCTGGCCGCGCTGCTCGACGAGGACTCGACGTTCTACGGCGACCTGTTCGCCCACGTCGTCGAGTGGCGGGGTGAGTACTACCTCGAGGACGGGCTGCACCGGGCCCTGCGGGCCGCCCTCCAGCAGCGCAACGTCCTGCACGCCCGCGTCCACGCCATGGAGGGCTGATGCGCGCGGGGGTCAGGTCGGCGGCCACGATGGCGGTGCTCGTCGGAGTCCTCCTGCTCGGCGCGATGTGGGGATGGTCCGCCGTCACCGCACCCTTCCCCGGCAAGGCGGACGCACCCGTGTGTGAGGCGAAGGCGGTCGCCAAGGGCGACAAGGTCTACCCGGCGCAGGTGGTCGTGAGCGTCTACAACGCGGGGAGCCGGCTGGGCCTCGCCAGCCGCACCATGGAGCTGCTCACCGGCGGCGGTTTCCACGAGGGCGACAGCGGCAACGCGCCCGAGGGCACGAAGGTCCCCGTCGTGCAGATCTGGACCACCGAGCCCAGGAATCCCGCCACCCGCCTCGTCGAGAGCCGGCTCGGCCCGGCCCACAAGGTCGTGAAGAAGGACGGGCCGGGCGCCGGGGTGACCGTGATCGTGGGCGACGGCTTCCACAAGCTGGTCCGCGGTCCCCGGTTCGTGGTGGCCCGTGCCGATACGGAGATCTGCGCGCCGCCGCTGAACTGAGCGGCCACCCTCAGCGCTGCCGGCGCTGCTCGCGGCCCAGCCACTGGGCCAGCCGGCCGCCCTCGCTGACCTGGCGCAGCCGCTGCTCGGTCTCCTCCCGCAACTTGCGTGGGGTCACCACCAGCAGGTCGTCACCGTGCCGCAGGGCGGTACGTCGCTCCGGGATCATCGTCTCGCCGTCCCGGATCACCATGCTCACCGAGGCGCCCTTCGGCAGCCGGAGCTCGCCCACCTCCACCCCGTGCATCCGCGACACCGGGCTGATCGAGACCTGGAGGAGGTCCGCGGCGATCCGCTCCAGCGGCGCAGCCTCCACCTCCAGCCCGCGTGGTTCGGACCGCCGGGCCACCTTGAGCAGGCGAGCGACCGACGGCAGCGTCGGACCGGTGAGCAGCGTGTAGATCACGACCATCACGAAGACCAGGTCGAAGAGCCGGGTCGCCTCGTCGACCCCCTCGGCCAGCGGGATCGTCGTCAGCACGATCGGCACCGCTCCGCGCAGGCCGGCCCAGGACAGGAAGGACAGCTCGCGCCAGGACATCCGCTGCACCACCGAGCTGACCACCACCGACACCGGGCGGGCCACGAAGGTCAGCACCAGGCCGGCCACCACGGCCAGGCCGACCGTGGAGAGGGTGATCCGGGACGGGGACAGCAGCAGCCCGAGCATCACGAACAGGCCGATCTGGGCCAGCCAGGCGACCCCCTCGGCGAACGAGCGCGTGGCGGCGCGGTGCGGGAGCTCGGAGTTGCCCAGCACCAGCGCCGCGACGTACACCGCCGCGAAGCCCGACCCGTGCACGGCCGCCGCGGCGCCGTACCCGAGGAACGTCAGCGTCAGGACCGCGAGCGGGTAGAGGCCGGAGGACGGCAGCGCGGCCCGGCGCATCACCCAGGCGCCGCCGAACCCGCAGACGAGCCCGAACCCCAGGCCCGCCACGAGCTCGTAGAGCACGATGCCGCCGGTCACCAGCACCCCGTGGTCGGCGGCGGCACCCGTGGAGATCAGGGTCACCAGGACCACGGTCGGGGCGTCGTTGAGACCCGACTCCGCCTCCAGCGGCCCGGTCAGCCGCCGGGGCAACGGCACCACCCGCAGCACCGAGAAGACCGCGGCCGCGTCGGTCGGGGAGGTGACCGCACCGAGGAGGACCGCGAGCTCCCAGGGCAGCCCGAGCAGGTAGTGACCCGCGACCGCGACCACCGTGACCGAGACGGCGACGCCGACGGTGGCCAGGGAGAGCCCGAGCCGCATCGCCGGCCGCGCGTCGCTCCACCGCGTGGTCAGACCGCCCTCGGCCAGGATCACCGCCAGGGCCGCGAAGCCCAGCGAGTGCGCGAGCTCGGCGTTCTCGAAGTCGATCCCGACGCCGGCCTCGCCCAGGGCGACGCCCATGAGCAGGTAGACCAGCAGGCTGGGCAGGCCGGCCCGCGAGGAGAACCGCACCGCCAGGATCGCGAGCAGCGTGACCACGGAGCCCACCAGCACGAAGGTGTCCAGCTGATGGACGTCGAAGGTCAAGAGTCACCTCGTGCAGCTGCAGGGGCGGCGGACGCGCAGTCTATCGGGGCCGGGGCCTCCTTCCGGCCGTCCACGCCTCGGGGAGACAAGTGGAACTTGTTCTAGTTCTGGGCGTACGCTCGCCGCATGACCAGCGAGCCCCCCGAGACCCGGGGCACGGCCGTGCCCGACGTCCTCGGCGCGGAGGCGCTCGACGAGGACTCCGAGGCCTTCGACGTGGTCGTCGTCGGGTTCGGCATCGCCGGCGGATGCGCCGCCCTCGAGGCCGCGCGGGGCGGCGCCCGGGTGCTGCTGCTGGAGCGGGCGGCCGTGCACGGCGGCACCTCGAGCATGTCGGGCGGGCACTTCTACCTCGGCGGCGGCACCGCGGTGCAGCAGGCCACCGGGCACCCGGACTCCGCCGAGGAGATGTTCCAGTACCTCCTCGCGGTGTCGCTGGACCCCGAGGAGGACAAGATCCGCGCCTACTGCGACGGGTCGGTCGAGCACTTCGACTGGCTGGAGTCGCTCGGCTTCGAGTTCGAGCGCTCCTTCTTCCCCGGCAAGGCGGTCATCCAGCCCGGCACCGAGGGGCTGATGTACACCGGGAACGAGAAGGTCTGGCCGTTCTGCGAGCGCGCGGTGCCGGCGCCGCGGGGGCACAAGGTCCCCGTGCCGGGCGACACCGAGGGCACCCGGCTGGTGATGGACCTGCTCCGGGACCGGGTCGAGGAGGCCGGCGTCGAGGTGCGCTACGAGACCGGCGCCACCCACCTCGTGGTCGCGACAGGCTCGACCACCGAGGAGGCGGGGCAGGTCGTGGGCGTGGCCTGGCGCCGCTTCTCCGAGACCGGGGTGGTCCGGGCCGGGAGCGTGGTGCTGGCCGCCGGCGGGTTCGTGATGAACGCCGACATGGTCGCCGAGCACACCCCCGCCCTGGGATCGAAGCTGTTCACGCTCGGCTCGACGTACGACGACGGGCTGGGCATCCGGCTCGGTCGCTCGGTGGGCGCAGAGCTCCGGCACATGGACCAGCCGTTCGTCACCGCGCCGTTCTACCCGCCGTCGGTGCTGGTGACCGGGATCGTCGTCAACCGCGAGGGACGGCGGTTCGTCGCCGAGGACAGCTACCACGCGCGCACCAGCGGGTTCGTCCTCGACCAGCCCGGCGCCGCGGCGTACCTCATCGTCGACAGCGAGCACGTCGAGCACCCGACGATGCCGCTCGTCCCGTTCGTCGACGGCTACGAGACCGTCGCCGAGATGGAGGAGGGGCTCGGGCTCCCGGCCGGCTCGCTGCAGGAGACCCTCGACCGCTACAACGAGCACGCCCGCCGCGGTGACGACCCGGACTTCCACAAGAGCCCCGAGTGGCTGGAGCCGCAGGACACCGGCCCCTGGGGCGTCTTCGACCTCACCCTCGGCACCGCGCTGTACGCCGGCTTCACCCTCGGCGGGATGCGCACCACGGTGGACGGCCGGGTCCAGCGCCCCGACGGCACGGTGATCCCCGGTCTCTACGCCGCCGGTGCCTGCGCCTCGAACCTCGCCCAGGACGGCAAGGGCTACTGCTCCGGCACCCAGCTCGGCGAGGGGTCGTTCTTCGGCCGGCGGGCGGGGCGGCACGCGGCCGGCACTTTCACCGGCTGACCGGGGAAAGCGCCCACCCCGTTACCCTCGCGAGATGACCAGGTTCGAGGCCGCCAGCCGGGCCGACGTGCCGCCCTTCCACGTGATGGACCTGCTGGCAGCGGCGGCGCAGCGGCAGCGGACGCACGGGGACATGCTGAGCCTGCTGGCCGGGCAGCCGAGCACCGGGGCGCCCGGGCCGGTGCGCGACGAGGCGATCCGGCTGCTGCAGTCCGGCGACCCGCTCGGCTACACGCCCGCCACCGGCATCCTGGAGCTGCGGGAGGCCATCGCCGGCCACCACCGGCGCACGCACGGGATCGAGGTCGACCCCGACGAGGTCGTGGTCACCACCGGCTCCAGTGGTGGCTTCCTGCTCGCCTTCCTCGCGGCGTTCGAGGTGGGCGACCGGGTGGCGATGGCCCGACCGGGGTACCCCTGCTACCGCAACGTGCTGAGCGCCCTGGGCTGCGAGGTCGTCGAGATCCCCACCGGCCCCGCGACCCGGTTCCAGCCGACGGTCGACCAGGTCGCGCAGATCGAGGGCCTCAAGGGCCTGGTGCTCGCCAGCCCGGCCAACCCGACCGGCACCATGCTGCTGCCCGCGGAGCTCGCCGCCCTCGCCGCCTGGTGCGAGGAGAACGGCGTGCAGCTGATCTCCGACGAGATCTACCACGGCATCGAGTACGCGCCCCTCGACGGCGGCGCCCCGATGTCGCGCAGCGCCTGGGAGACCAGCCGCCGGGCCGTGGTGTTCAGCTCGTTCTCGAAGTACTTCTCCATGACCGGCTGGCGGATCGGCTGGATGCTGGCCCCGGCCCACCTGCGCCGCGCGGTCGACGTGCTCACCGGCAACTTCACGATCTGCCCGCCCGTCCTCGCCCAGCGCGCCTGCCTCGCGGCCTTCGACGAGGCGGCGTACGCCGAGCTCGACGGCCACGTCCGCCGCTACGCCCACAACCGGCGGCTGCTGCTCGACGGCCTCCCCCGGCTCGGGATCACCGAGCTGGCGCCGGCGGACGGTGCGTTCTACGTCTACGCCGACGTCGGCCACCTCACCGACGACACGATGGCCTTCGCCCGCGAGCTGCTGGCCCGCACCGGTGTCGCGGTGGCGCCGGGCGTCGACTTCGACACCGTCGACGGCTCCCGCTTCGTGCGGCTGAGCTTCGCGGGCCCCACCGACGAGGTCGAGTGCGCGCTGGACCGGCTCTCCACAGCTCTGCCGAACTGACGTTTTTTCGCCTCGGCGTAGGGCAGCATGCTCTCGACCCGACCGAGGAGCGCGAGATGTACGGCGACACCAGCGTGATCCGCGGCCTGGCCCGGACGATGCGGGACCAGGCCGCCGACATCCGCCACGAGGCCGACCGGCTCGTCGCCCACGCCGAGAGCGTGCACTGGCGCGGGCTGGCCGCCGACGCGTTGCGGCTCCGGAGCCGGGAGCGGGCGGCCGAGCTGCGGCGGACCGCCGCCCTGCACGACGACGCCGCCGACGCCCTCGACCACCACGCCGACGAGGTCGACCGGCTCAAGGACCTGATCGCCGCCATCGAGCGCCGGGTGCACGGCCTGGTCGCGGGCGCCCGGGACCGCCTGGCCGACCTCGGCCGCGGCATCCTCGACGGGATCCGGCACGTCGCCCCCGACCCGCTGGACCAGCTCCTCGACCGGTTCGTGCCCCCGCCCTCGGGCAGCAAGGACTGGCTCGACATCGAGATCCCGGGGCTGCACTGATGGTCACGGTCACGCTCGGCCCCGACGGCCGCACCGCGCCGCCCGACCCCGAGCCCGTCGCCCGGCTGCCGCGTCGCTTCCGGCTCTCCCGCCCGGCCGTCGAGCACCTGGCGGCCCGCACCGACACCCCCCTGCCCTGGGAGCGCCGGCCCGCGCCGCCGGCCACCGCCCGCCTGGACGCCGAGCCGCCCGCCGCTGCCGAGCCCGAGCCGGCCGACCCCGAGGGCGAGCTGCGCCGGTCCCGCCTGGTGACGGCCGCCGGCGACCTCGAGCCCGAGGTGGCCGCGGCGATGGCCGTCTTCGCGGCACCGGAGGTCCTGGTCGACGTCGACGTGTCGGTACGCCGCGCCCAGGCGCCGGCGGGTTTCGCCCAGCTCCACGCGTGGCAGCGGTTCCGCGGCGGCCGGGTCTGCAGCCTGTCCACCGCGGGCGGGCGAATGATGGAGCTGGGCTGGTTCGACGACGACCTGTGGCAGGTCGAGCTCGCCCGGGCCGTCACGGTGCGCGCGCCCACGACCCGCCCGTCGGCACCCGCGCGGGTGGTGGACCTGCCGCACGAGCTGCTCCTCGGCAGCGGCGAGGCACTGCGACTGCACCGCGAGGACGTGCTGGCCGAGCTGGTCCGCCGCCACACCGGCGGTGTCCACGCCGACGACGACCCGGCGGCACTCGGTGTCGCCGACACGGGCGAGCAGCTCCGGCTGCTGCACGGCGCCTCGGTCGGTCGGATGCGCACGGTCGTGGCCGGGGTCGGGGCCACCGGCGCCCGGAAGGCCGGCTGGGTGAGCTGGCTGCTGTTCCCCGACGGCTGGCGGGCGCTCACGCCGTACGTCCACGCCGGCGAGGCCCGCGTCCGGGTCCACCCGGTCGAGCCGCTGCGGCTCGGCGTCGAGGTGGCCCGCCTGGTGACGGGGGTCCGGGCATGACCACCACCCGCAGCGACGGCCCCGGCGGCACCGTCCCGATCACCGGGGTCACCGGCGGCTCCGAGGGGCTCGCCGCGACGTACGCCGCCGTGCTCGCGCTCGCCTCGACGTACGACGCCGCCGGCAACCGGATGCGGGTCTGGGCCGGTCTGGGGGCGCGCACCCTCGCCAACGGCGACCTGGTCGAGTCCGCGCTCCTCTCCCCGCTGACCTTCGGCGAGGCCGAGGCGGCCGTTCTGGTCGCCACCACCGGCCCCGAGGGCATCCTCGTGGAGTCGCTGGGGTGGGAGACCGACGCGATCCTGATCCGGGTCACGGTCCGGGTGTTCCAGGAGACCGACGACCTGGTGCACGCGACGTTCGAGGGCGTCGACTACCTGGTCGGACGCGCGCTCGGCTTCACCCTCACCGCCTCGCTGCCTGCCCTGCTCGCCGCGGGTGTCACGGTCGGGCCGCTCGCCTACCTCGTGTGGCAGCAGCTGCCGCCGGCGGTCCAGCAGCAGCTCCGCGACGACGGGGCCGGCGCCGGCGATGCCCTCCAGGACTGGCTGGCCGACCACCCCGAGCTGCTCCAGCACCTCGTCAACGGCGGCGGCGGGCTGCTCGACGGCCTGTGGGACGGTGCCACCCCCGGCCTCCCGGGCGGGCCGTTCGGGATCCCCTCCCTGACGCCCGACACGGAGTCGGCGGCCGGGCTGCTCGCCGCGCTGTACGGCGACGACCCGGGCTTCACCGTCCACGGCACGGATCTCGCCACCCCGGCCGGGGGCACCCAGCCCGGCAGCCTCGCCGACCTGATGACCCACCTCGACCAGGCCAACCAGCTCTCCGACGGGCTGCACCCCGAGAACAACGGGACCGTCGAGATCCAGACCATCGACGACGGCCACGGCCACGTCCGGCACATCGTCTACCTGCCCGGCACCGACGACATGACGACGCTGCCGTGGACCCAGGACGGCGACGTGCGCGACATGGCCACGAACCTCCAGCTGATCCACGGCCAGGACAACGCCTACCTGCAGGGGATCCTCCAGGCCATGCACGAGGCCGGCATCGGGCCCGACGACCCGGTGCTGCTCGCCGGCCACTCCCAGGGCGGGATGGAGGCGGCCGCGATCCTCAGCAACGGCAGCGACTACCACGTCACGCACGTGGTGACGGCGGGCTCGCCGACCGCGCAGGTGGACGGCTTCCCGCCCGGCACCCACGTGCTCTCGCTGGAGAACCATGGCGACGTCGTCCCCCTGCTCGACGGCGAGGAGAACCCCGACTCACCGCAGCAGGTGACGGTCCACTTCGACGACCCGGGCAGCAGCATCGGCGACAACCACAGCCTGAGCCACTACACCAACGGGGCCGCCGCGGTGGACGCCTCCGACGACCCCTCGATCCGCGAGCAGCTGCAGAGCCTGCAGGACGACGGCTTCCTCGGCGGATCGTCCGGCCAGACGGTGAGCAGCCAGGTCTTCCAGGTCACGCGGCACCCCTAGCCAGGGGCGATGACCGCCGGGGGTGCGTCCACCGACTCGTAGACCCAGTGCGACCCGGGGGCGACCTCCGCGCGCAGGTGGGCGACCACCGGTTCGGCGAGCGGACGGTAGGGAAGGCGTCCCAGGACGTCGACGGCCTCGTCCCGCGGGAACCAGCGGGCCTCCAGGATCGACCCGTCCGGGTCGTCGACGGCCAGGTCCGGGCTGTCGATCATCGTCGTGAAGTTCCACGCCAGGGAACGACCGTCGCCGTGCGTCGTCGAGGAGGTCCCCACGAGGCGGAGACCGTCCGGCGCCACCCGCAGTCCCGTCTCCTCGGCGAGCTCGCGGACGGCCCCGAGGACCGGGGTCTCGTGGGCCTCGACGCGCCCACTGGGGATGTTCCAGAACTCCCCGGCCCAGCTGTCCCGTCGCGCGCACGAGGACGACGTGCTCCCGGTGGAGCGCGATGACCCCTGCGAAGCGCCGCTCGTGCACGGCTGCACGGTAGCGGAGGAGGCGACGGTCAGAGGCCGGCGACGAGCGAGCGGGCGACGTACCCGTTCCGCACCCGCTGCGGGTGGTCGCCGACCCGGACGCTCTGCACGATCCGCCCGGTGCGGTAGGAGATCTTCGAGATCTTGTCCGAGCCGCTCCACGAGATGTAGCAGCTGCGGCCGTCCCAGCTCGGCGTCACCCAGTAGGGCTTCAGCCCACCCTTCAGCAGCTTGCCGTGCTCGAAGGTGCGCGCGTCCACCACGGTGGCGTAGTCGGACATGGTCCCGGCGACGCAGATCTTCGTGCCCGCGGGGTTCATCGCGATGCCGTGGTGGGCGGAGTCGAGGAGGTACTGCTCGCGCGGGGTGTCCTTGACCAGGTTGGGCAGGTGCACGACCCGGGTGATCCGCCCGCTGGCCCGGTCCATCGCGAGGAAGCCGTGGAGGAACGAGACCTGGAAGTAGAACGTCTGCTCGTCCGGGGAGAGGGTCAGCGGCCGGACCGCGGTGCTGGTGCGCTCCATCCCCCGCTCGTCCAGCGCCTTGCGCAGGTCGTACTTGCGCAGCACCTCGAACGTGCGGGCGTCGACGATCTCCAGCCGCCGCTCCTGCTTGGTGGCGTCGGCCTCCGGCTGGTCCAGCGGGCTGTAGACCATGCCGATGCTGGCGTGCAGGATCCGACGCCCACCGTCGATGAACACGCTCTCGTGCGGCGAGCCGCCCGAGGGGAACCGGCCGAGCTCCTTGCCGTCGCGGACCCGCAGCACGTGCACCAGGTCGGCGGTCGACGCGCTCACCACGACCCGTCGGCCGTTCGGGGACATCGCCATGTGGTCGGAGCGGTAGCCCGCCACCGGGAAGCGCCACACGATCTGCTTGCTCGCCAGGCTGATCCCGACCACGTCCGCGAAGGAGGGCCGCGACACGACGAGCAGCCGGCCGTCGCGGGAGGAGTACATGTCGTCGACCAGCTGGTCGTGCCCCTCCCCGATCTCCTGCTGGATCGCCAGGAAGTACGCCAGCCGGACCGGGTCGGTGGTGATCTCCCGCATCCGCTCGTCGTAGTCGGGGACGACGTCGATGCGGCCGAGCCGCTCGAAGGATCCCGGAGCCAGGACGTCGGCGGTGCCGTCCCAGTTGTTCCCGACGAAGACCACCCGGCGTACGTCGCCCAGCGGCGCCGGGCTCTCGGTGGCGCCGGCCGGCCGCATCCCGGCGGTGCCGAGGAGCACGCCGACCACGGCGGCGAGCAGGACGCGGACGACCGCGTTGGTGCGAGGCATGGGGGACCACCTTCCGATGCAGGACCCGTGCAGCCAACGACGTCGCGGGTGGCGCGGTTACGCCCGGGGGCGCCCGGGTCGACCGGGTTGCCCGGGCCCGGGGTGGTCAGAGGATGTCGTGGACGAGCTCCCCCAGCTGGGTGAGGTTGCGGCACTCCACCATCGGCACGATCTCGCCGTAGCTCCCGGCGGCCGAGTCGCCGGTGTTCCAGTGCCGCCGGTGCTCAGGGTTGAGCCACCACGCGTGCCGCGCCGCCCCGGCGAGGTCCTTCAGCACCGGCAGCGACAGGTCGCTGTAGTTCGAGCGGGCGTCGCCCAGCACCAGCAGCGAGGACTTGGGCCCGAGCGCGTCGGGATACTGCTCGGCGAACTTCGTGAACGCGCGGCCGTAGTTGGTGCGCCCCCACAGCGCGGCGTGCGCGGTGCTCGCGGCGAGGTCGGCCATCACGTCGGCGACGTCGGCGCCCGGGCGGAAGTGGCCGGTCACCTCGTGCACCTGGTCGACGAAGGTGAACGCCCGCAGGTTCTGGAACTGGTCGCGCAGCGCGAAGACCAGCAGCAGGGTGAACTGCGCGAAGCTCGCCACCGAGCCGCTCACGTCGCAGAGCACGACCAGCTCGGTGCGGTGCGGCCGCTTCGGCTTGTGGTGGGTGACCAGCGGCACCCCGCCGGTGGAGATAGATGCCCGGACGGTACGCCGGAAGTCCAGCGGGCCCCGGCGCTTCGCGTGGTGCTCCTGGGTGAGCCGGGTGGCGAGCCGGCGCGCCAGCGGGTAGATCTCCCGGCGCATCTCCTCGAGGTCGGCCCGACGAGCCGAGGTGAAGTCGAGCCGGTCGATGCTCGGGCGGACGGCCACGTCGGCGACGTGGTCGGCGCCCTTCTCCTCGGCGATCCGGCGGCGGGCGTCGTCCTCGACCATCCGGGTGAACCCGCCGATCCGACGTCCGGCGACCCGGGCGGCCTCCTCCTCGAGCCGGCCCCCGGCCAGCAGGGACGCGACGATCCGGTCGGTCAGCTCGGCCGGGGCGACCCGCTGCAGCGCCGTGTAGGCCGACCACGACGACAGCCCCGGACCGCGGCCCGGCATCGCACCGAACCGGCCGACCATCTCGGTCGCCAGCCGCTGCAGGGCCTGCGGGTCGTCGCCGGCCAGCGCGTCGGAGAGCTCGGCCCGGAACGACGTCAGGGCGGCGGCGTTGTCCCGCACCCCGCCCGGCCCGGACTCGTCCCGCCCGGGCTCGCCCTCGTTCCCGGCGGCGGCCGCACCCTCGCCCACGAGCCGGGGGAAGTAGAGGTCGAAGAGCGTGTCGAACGTGGGACGCTGCGACTGCCGCTTGACCAGCGTCGCGGCGTACGCGTCGTGGATCGTGGCGCGCTCGTCCCACGGCAGGGCGCGCAGCGCCGCGATCGCGTCGATGTCCTCGGCCAGCGAGACCGGCAGCCCCGCGCCGCGCAGCGCCTCGAGGAAGGCGATGTGCCGGTCGACGAGGCCGCTGCGGTGATCGTGATCGAGGTCCATGGCTACGCGCGCAGCTTCAGCTCTCGGACCGCACGGTCCTGGTCGGAGGCGTGCTTGAGGACGACCCCGAGGGTCTCCGCCACCGCCTTCTCGTCGAGGTCGCCGATCTCCAGGGCGATCAGCGTGCGCGCCCAGTCGACGGACTCCGCGATCGAGGGCGCCTTCTTCAGCTCCAGCTCGCGCAGCCGGGCCACGGTCGCGACCAGCTGCTCGGCGACCCGGTCCTCGAGGCCCGGCACCTGGGAGGTGACGATCTCGCGCTCGCGCTCGGCGTCCGGGTAGTCCAGGTGCAGGTAGAGACAGCGCCGCTTCACCGCCTCCGAGAGCTCGCGGGTCGCGTTCGAGGTGAGCACCACGAAGGGGCGGCGTACGGCGGCCACCGTCCCGAGCTCGGGGATGGTGACCTGGAAGTCCGAGAGCACCTCCAGCAGCAGGCCCTCGACCTCCACGTCGGTCTTGTCCACCTCGTCCACGAGCAGCACCGTGGGCTCCTCGCGGCGGATCGCCGTGAGCAGCGGACGGGTCAGCAGGAACTCGTCGGTGAAAATGTCGTCGTGGGTCTCCGACCAGCTCCGGTCGTCGGACTGGGAGGCCTGGATGCGGAGCAACTGCTTCTTGTAGTTCCACTCGTAGAGCGCGCGGGCCTCGTCGAGGCCCTCGTAGCACTGGAGCCGGACCAGGTCCGCGCCGGTCGCCCGGGCGACCGCCTTGGCGAGCTCGGTCTTGCCGACGCCCGCGGGGCCCTCCACCAGCAGCGGCTTCTCCAACGCACCCGCGAGGTACGCCGTGGTGGCCGTGGCGGGGTCTGCGAGGTAGCCGGAGGTGGCGAGCCGGTCGACGGCGTCGGACGGGGAGGAGAACCAGGCGGGGGTCACGACCCGAGCCTAGGGACTCATCCGCGGCGAGCGATCCGGGCGTCCACGGAGCCGACCTACGGTCGAAGGCATGGGTGCTTCGCGGCACCGGCTCGGGCGGGCCCTCCAGGTTCTCGGCTCGCCGGTCTGCGTGACCGCGGCCGCCGTGGTCCTCGCGGTGGCGCTGCGGCTGCCCTTCGTCCAGCACGTCCCCTACCCGGACGAGGGAGGTCTGCTGCTCGTCGCGCAGCACTGGCACGACGGCGGGCCCCGGCTCTACGGCCACCTCTTCGTGGACCGGCCCCCGGCGCTCGTCCTGTTCTGGAAGCTGGCACTCACCCTGGGAGGCCTCGAGTCCGCCCGGTTGCTGGCCCTGCTGACGACCGCGGTGCTGGTCGTGGCCGCCGCGTGCTGCGGCCACCTGCTGGCCGGGCGCCGGGGGACGGCGTGGGCGGCCCTGGCCACCGCGGCCCTGGTCGGGAACCCGCTCCTGGGCACGGTGGAGGTCAACGGCGAGCTGCTGGGGGCGCCGCTGACGATGCTGTCCTGCCTCGCCCTGCTGGTCGTGGCGATGCGCCCGCGCCGCCACCGCGACGTCCCGCTGCTGCTGCTCGCCGGCGCGCTGGCCGCCGGGGCGCTGCTGGTGAAGCAGAACCTGGCCGACGCGTTCGTGCTCGGGGCGAGCCTCGCCCTCGCCTCGGCGGCCACCGGCGCGTGGTCCTGGGGACGCGCGACCCGGTTCCTCGGCCTCGGGGCCGTCGGCGCACTCGTGCCCCTGGCCGGCACCGCCGTGTGGGCGCAGACGCACGGCCCGGGCCTGCCGGCGCTGTGGTTCACCCTGTACCAGTTCCGTCTCGACGCCGCCGGGGTGATGGTCCGGTACTCCTCGAGCGCCAACGACCACCGGGCACTGACCCTGCTGGGCCTGACGTTCGTCACCGGCCTCGCGCTGGTCGTGCTCCCCGGGCTGTGGGTCCTGGGCCCGCGGGCGCGGCGCGGTGACCCACTGGCCCTGGCGGTGTTCGCCACGGTGGTGTTCGAGGCCCTCGCAGTGATGGGCGGTGGCGCCTACTGGTCGCACTACCTGATCGGTCTGGTCCCGGGCGTGGCGCTGGTCGCCTCCGCCGCGGCCGCCGCCGAGCGACGGCGGCCGTTCGCGGTCGTGCCCGGGCTCGTCGTCGTCCTCGCGTCGGCCCTGGTCATGACGAGCCTGCGTGCCGCGGCGGACCGACCCCCCGACCAGCACCAGAGCGCGGAGGTGGCCGCCTGGCTGAGGGACGCCGCGCGGCCGGGCGACTCCGCGCTGGTGACCTACGGGCACGCCGACGTGCTCATGGCCTCGGGGCTCACCCCTCGCTACCCGTTCCTGTGGACCCTGCCGCTGCGCACGCTCGACCCGCACCTGGACCGGCTGGTGCGCCGGCTGGACGGTCGGCACCCGCCCACCTGGGTGCTGCGGTGGAGCTACCTCGACTCGTGGGGGCTCGACCCCCGTGACCGGGTCGCCGCGGCGCTGGCCGAGCACTACCGGCTCGCCCGCACGGTCTGCGGCGTACCGGTCTACCTGCACCGCGGCGAGCCCCGGCGGCTGCCGGTGGCACCGGACGGCTGCGTACCCGGCTGACCGACCCGGCCACCGTGACCTGCGCTGCGCGGGCTCGTTGGGCGGACATGGCACCACTGTTCCGAGGCAACCGCCCCCTCACCCTGCGACACCACCTGGTCCAGGCTGCCGGCGTGACCGTCATCGGCTCCCTGGTGGCCATGGTCCTGTTGCCGAGCGGTTTCGACATCGCGGACATGGACGTCTCCGGCGACCGGCCCGCCGCGTCCTCGCTCCAGTCCCCCGCCGACGCGCACCTGGCGGCGCTGATGAAGCGCTACCGGTGCAGCACCGAGGGCTTCGGGCACTCCCAGATCCCGGGGTCGGCGATCATCCGCAGGGCCCAGGGGCGGGTCGCGGTCGTCAGCTTCGACCGCGGCTGGGAGGTCTTCCGGGACGACGGCCCCGAGTCCCTGGTCGCGGTCTGCCTGCGGCCGCCGCACTGACCGACCCCTGGACGCTCACCCGCCGAACGACCCGTGCCGCCCCTCGCCCGCGGCGAACCGGGCGGCGCCGTCGAGCGCACCGGCCGCCAGGGAGTCCAGGCCGTGCCGGTACTCCCCCATCAGCGCCTCGTGCTCGCTGCACCCCTCCTGCTCGAGGGCGGAGAGCCGGTCGTTGCGCAGGCAGGCCTGGGGGAACGCCGCGAGCGTCGCCGCCAGCGCCTCGGCCTCGGCACGCGCCGTACCGCTCGGCACCACCCGGTTCACCAGGCCGATCCGCTGGGCCTCGACGGCCTCGACCGGGCGGCCGGTGAGGATCAGGTCCAGCGCCCGGCTGGTGCCGATCAGGCGGGGCAGCCGCACCGTGCCGCCGTCGATCAGCGGGACCCCCCACCGCCGGCAGAAGACCCCGAGCACGGCGTCCTCCGCGGCGACCCTCAGGTCGCACCAGGTGGCCAGCTCGAGGCCTCCGGCGACCGCGTGCCCCTCGATCGCGGCGACCACCGGCTTGGAGAGCCGCATCCGGGTGGGTCCCATCGGGCCGTCCCCGTCCTCCGCGACCCGGTTCCCGGTCTCGCTGCCGACCGCCTTCAGGTCGGCTCCGGCACAGAACGTGCCGCCGTCGCCGTAGAGCACCGCGACCGCCTGCTCGGGGTCGGCGTCGAAGGCCCGGAAGGCGTCGGCGAGCGCCAGGGCCGTGGGCCCGTCGACCGCGTTGCGGACCTCCGGCCGGTCGAGGACGACGGTGGTGACGGGGCCGGAGCGTTCGACACGGACGGTCATCCGGCCAGCGTAGTGAGGTCACGGCGACGTGGGACGAGGAGAGCCTCATCCCGTTTGACACGGGTATTGGAGTCTCGGCCGGTCACCCCGGTCTCCCGGGGATCTGGTGCCGCACACCTGATCTGGCTCTCCTCGTCGCCCCCTCAGTCAAGCCCGGGCGCCGCCCGCGGAACAGGGGCCAAGGTCACCGGAGGCGTCGTGGCGAAGCGCACCCCGGCGCCGGGACCTTGGCCCCTGAGGTCGTTCCTCCGCGCGCTCTAGCGTCGCAGGCAGACGAGCACGAGGAGGGCCGCGATGGAGGCCGCCGTCAGGACGAGCGGGCTGCGCAAGGCGTTCCGCGCCACCGTTGCGCTGCAGGGCCTCGACCTCGTGGTGCCGACCGGAGCGGTGTTCGGCTACCTCGGGCCCAACGGCGCCGGCAAGACCACCACGATCCGGCTGATGACCGGCCTGCTGCGCCCGACGTCCGGGACCGCCGAGGTCCTCGGGCTGGACGTGGCGACCCACCCCGACGAGGTGCAGCGCCGGGTCGGGTACCTGCCCGGCCGGTTCGTCGCCTACCCCGACCTGACCGGGGCCGAGTACCTGCGCTACCTGGCCGCGCTCCGCGGCGGGGTGGACTGGTCCTGGGTCGAGCAGCTCGCCGAGCGGTTCGACCTCGACCTCGGCCGCCGGATCGGCACGCTCTCGCACGGCAACCGGCAGAAGGTGGGCCTGGTCCAGGCGTTCATGCACCGCCCCGACCTGTTGGTGCTCGACGAGCCGACCACCGGCCTCGACCCGATCATGCAGGCGGAGTTCCTGACCCTGGTGGGCGAGGTGAGCCGTGCCGGGGCGACCGTCTTCCTCTCCTCCCACATCCTCTCCGAGGTCGAGGCCGTGGCCGACACCGTTGCGATCCTGCGGGCGGGGGTCCTGGTCCGCACCGCGACGATCCCCGAGCTGCGGGCGCAGGTGGTGCGCCGCTGGGACGTGACCTTCACCGACGAGGTGCCGGTCGAGGTGCTGCGCGCCTGCGCACAGGTCGCCGAGGTCCGGGTCCGGGACCGGACGGCGCACCTGGTGCTGGCGGGGTCGGCCGAGGCGCTGCTGCGCGCGGTCGCGCCGTACGGCGTGGAGAACATCGAGACCCACGAGGCGGACCTGACCGAGGTCTTCCTCGGCTACTACCGGCACGAGGAGGAGGAGCCGTGGCCAGTCGCGTGATGCCCGCGGCCACCGCCGCCACCGAGACGCCGTTCTTCCTGCGCAGCGTCTACCTCAAGAGCCTGCGCGACCACCGCCACGGCCTGATCGGCTGGTCGGTCGGCGTCGGGCTGCTGGTCCTCACCGAGTCGCTGATCTGGCCGTCGTTCAAGGACATGCCGGACATCGAGAAGCTCTTCGAGCAGTACCCCGAGTACATGCAGCGGCTCTTCGACGTCAGCGCGATGACCAGCGGCCTGGGCTTCATCAACGCCGAGCTGTTCACGCTGCTGCTGCCCGCGCTGTTCCTGGTCTACGCGATCGGACGCGGGGCCCGGCTGGTCGCGGGCGAGGAGGAGGACGGCACCCTCGACGTCCTGCTGGTCACCCCGCTCTCGAGCACCCGGATCCTGCTGGAGAAGGCGTTCGCGCTGGTCACCAGCGTGCTGGCGCTCGGTGTCGCGCTGTACGCCGTCACGCTGGCCTGCAGCGCCGCCATCGGCATGGGCATCGGCCCGGTCGACGCGTTCAGCGGCTGCCTGTCCATGGTCCTGCTCGGCAGCGAGTTCGGCCTGGTCGCGCTGGGGGTGGGCGCGGCCACGGGGCGCAAGTCGCTGGCGGTGGCGATCCCGGCGGCGCTGGCGGTGGCGGCGTACGTGCTCTACGTGGCGGGCCTGATGGTCGAGTCCGTCGACCCGTGGCAGCACCTGTCGCCGATGGAGCAGGCCCTGGCCAGCGGCCCGCTGGGCGGCGGGCTGCCCCTGGACTTCCTCTGGCTGGCCCTCGGCTGCGTGCTCGTCACGCTGGCGAGCCTGCCCACCCTGGACCGCCGCGACATCGCGGCACCCGGCTGACCGACAACACCCGAACGACGATGAGGAGATGAGCACCATGCACGCCACCGTGGGAGACCGCCTGGTCATCCGCAGCGCCCATGTCGACGAGGCCGTCCGCGACGGCGAGATCCTCGAGGTGCACGGCGAGAACGGCGGCCCGCCGTACCTCGTGCGCTGGTCGGACAACGGCCACGAGTCGCTGACGTTCCCGGGACCTGACGCGTATGTCCAGCACTTCAGCCACAACGACTCCGACGCCTGAACCAGCCGGGCGGCCGCCCGGGGGCCTGACCTCCACCGAGGCCGCCCGGCGGCTCGCCGACGTCGGTCCCAACTCGCTGCCGCGGCCGCGCCGGGTGACCCCGGCCGGCCGCGTCCTCGCGCAGCTGCGCGACCCGATGATCCTGCTGCTGCTCGCGGCAGGGGTCGTGACCGTGCTGGTCGGCGACGCCGCGGACGCCGCGGTGATCGCCCTGGTCGTGGTGGTGAACACCGCTGTCGGCGTCACCCAGGACCTCCGCGCGGACCAGGCGATCGCCGAGCTGGACCAGCTGACCGCACCGGTGGCCGAGGTGGTCCGCGACGGCCTGCGGCTCGAGGTGCCCGCCGCCGACGTGGTGCCCGGGGACGTCGTCCGGCTGGACGCGGGCGCGATCGTCCCGGCCGACCTGCGGCTGGTCGAGGCCGCGACGCTCAGCATCGACGAGTCGGCCATGACCGGGGAGTCCCAGCCGGTCGACCGCTCCGTGGGCGAGGAGGTGCTCGCGGGCACGGTCGCCACCCGGGGCCGCGCGGTCGGCGAGGTGCTGCGCACCGGCGCCGACAGCGGGCTGGGCCGGATCGCCGGCCTGATCGGCACCGCCCGGGTGCGGGAGACGCCGCTGCAGCGCCGGCTCCGACGCCTCTCCCGCGACCTGGTCCTCGCGGTGCTGGTCATCGGCGTCGTGGTGGTCGTGCTGGGGCTGGTCCGCGGCGAGCCGCTGGTGCAGACCTCGATCCTGGCGGTGAGCCTGGCGGTGGCGGCGGTGCCGGAGTCGCTGCCCGCGGTGGTCACGATCTCCCTCGCGCTGGGGGCGCACCGGATGGCCCAGCGGCATGCACTGGTCCGGCACCTGCCGGCCGTCGAGACGCTCGGCTCGGTGACGGTGCTGGCCTCCGACAAGACCGGCACGCTCACCGAGGGGCGGATGGTCGCCGGGGCCGTCTGGGTGGCGCCCGGGCACCGGTACGACGTCTCCGGCACGGGCTATGCCCCGCACGGGGAGGTGGTGCCCGACGGGGTGGCCGGGCCCGACGGGTCGCTGGACCGGCTGCTGCGCGACGCGGCGCTCTGCAACGACGCCCGGCTGGTGGAGCCGACGGCCGACGGCGAGGCCTGGGGTGCGGCCGGGGACACCCTCGAGGCGGCGCTGCTCGCCCTCGCGGCCAAGGGCGGGGCCCGCCCCGACGAGGTGCACCGGGCCTGGCCGCGCGAGGGCGAGGTGCCCTTCGAGGCCGAGCGCGGCTGGATGGCCACCACCCACCGGGCCGCGTCCGGCGACCAGGCGCTGCGCGTCTGCAAGGGCGCACCCGAGGTCGTGCTCGACCTCGTCGCGCCCGCCGAGCCGCTGCGCGGGACCGCGGCGGCCGAGACCACCCGGCTGGCCGCGCAGGGCTTCCGGGTCATCGCGGTGGCCGACGCCGCGTCGTACGACGGGACGCCGCCGGACGACCTGCCGCTGGAGCTCGTGGGCCTGGTCGGCATCGCCGACCCGCCGCGGGAGGTCTCCCGCGACGTGATCGCGGACTGCCAGGCCGCCGGCATCGCCGTCGTGCTGGTCACCGGCGACCACCCGGTGACCGCCGACGCCATCGCGGACCGGCTCGGCATCACCGAGGAGGAGTCGACGACCGTCACCGGTCCGGAGCTGGCCGCCGGGGTCGACCCGGACTCGCTGGCCGAGACCCGGGTCTACGCGCGGATCCGGCCCGAGCAGAAGGTGCAGATCGTCCAGGCGCTGCAGGAGCGCGGCGACGTTGTGGCGATGACCGGGGACGGCGTGAACGACGCCCCGGCGCTGCGCAACGCCGACATCGGGGTCGCGATGGGCAAGGGCGGCACCGAGGTCGCCCGCCAGGCCGCCGACCTGGTGCTCGCCGACGACGACCTGCGCACCGTCGTGGTCGCCGTCGAGGAGGGGCGGCGGATCTACTCCAACATCCGCAACTTCCTGCGGTACGCCGTGTCCGGCGGCCTCGCCGAGGTCGTCGTGGTCGTCCTGGGCCCGCTGGTGGCCCTGGGCGTGCCGCTGCTGCCCGCGCAGATCCTCTGGATCAACATGCTCACCCACGGCCTGCCGGGTGTGGCGTTCGGCGCCGAGCCCGCGCAGCACTCGGCGATGCAGCGGCCGCCCCGGTCGCCGAACGAGTCGGTCCTGGGTGCCGGCCTGGCCGTCCAGATCGGCTGGGTGGGCGCCACGATCGGGGCGCTGAGCCTGCTGGCGGGCGTCGCCGCAGACGTGGGCGGCTGGGACATCCAGACCACGATCTTCCTGACGCTCGGCGCCGCCCAGCTCGCGGTGGCGATGGCGCTGCGGGCCCCGGGACCCTTCGGCGAGAAGCGGCCGCTGGACCTCGCGGTGGCCGGCGCCGCGGCGCTGCAGGTGGCCGGGGTCTACCTGCCGCCGCTGCAGAGCCTGCTCGGCACCCAGAACCTGCCGCTGCCGGCGGCGCTCACCGCGGCCGGGCTGGCGCTGGTGCCGGGCGTCGCGGTGTGGCTCCGGATGCGCGTCGAGCGCCGGGCCTGACGGCCGCTGATCCGCGCGGTGTCCTCGGTGGTCGAGCATCGCTCGGTGGTCGAGCTTGTCGAGACCACGACTTCGGTCTCGAGGCGCGCCGGCGCTGAGCTCGCTACCCCCGCCGGCGGCCGGCGGCTCGGCGGTGGTTGCGGTCTATCGCATCTACGGGGATCGGGTACGCCGTGGGTTGCGGCCGGCGCCCGGCGCACGGGTCGCCCCCGCTGGTCGAGCTTCTCTCGGTGGTCGAGCTTGTCGAGACCACGCCACCCGGATCGCCCCCGGTGGTCGAGCTTGTCGAGACCACGCCGCCCCGGGTCCGAGAAGTTTTACTTTCCGATTTCCCCAGACCCGCTCAACCACGCGGTTTTCGGGGCCGGGCTGTCGGTGCCCGATGCTTGGATTGATCCATGCTCGAGGTGGACGCGATGGGACAGCCGGTGGTGGTCGAGGACCTCGACCCCGACTGGCTCCTCGACCTGCTCGACGACGCCAAGATCGCCGCCCGGGTCGCCGAGCGATCCAAGCTCCGGCTCGCGGCGCAGTGGTGCGTGCGGCACCCCGCCACCGCCGACACCGGCGTGGCCACCTGGGCCGGCGACGCCCTCCCGGGCGTGCTCAATGCGGATGAGTCCCTCGGCGGGGAGGGCACCCCCGCGGTCTCGGCGTTCGCGCCCGAGCCGGTGGCCGCCGCGCTCGGGGTCTCCACCCTGGCCGGGATGAAGCTGATCGCCGACGCCCTCGACCTCCAGCACCGCCTCCCCCGGATCTGGCGGCTCGTCGAAGACCTGACCGTGGACCCGTGGAAGGCCCGCCAGGTCGCCCAGGCCACCCACCCCCTCTCCCGCGAGGCCGCCGGCTACGTCGACGCCCAGCTCGCCCCCCGGCTGGCCTCGTGCGGGTTCGCCGCGATCCAGACCGCGGTCGCGATGGCGATCGCCAAGTACCACCCCGAGCTGCTCGAGCAGCGCGAGAAGACCGGCAAGAAGGGGTGGCACGTCACCCTGCGCCACCCCGCCCCCGGCGACGTCGACGGCACCAGCTACCTCGACGTGGCCGGCGACACCCTCGACCTGACCGCGTTCCACGACCTGGTCTGCGACCAGGCCGCCGCCCTGAAGGCCCTCGGCGACACCGACGACCTCGAGATCCGCAAGGCCAAAGCATTGGGCGTGATCGCCGCCCAGCAGGCCACCCTCGACCTCACCGCCCTCACCGGCGACAGCGACGACGGCGTGACATGGGTCGAGCCGGTCGCGACCGTCCCGGTGCGGCGGCGGCAGACCACCCTCTACGTCCACGCCTCCCTGGCCGACCTGCTGCACCTCGACCAGGACGCGGTCGGTCAGGTCGAGAAGCTCGGCCCGGCCACCCTGGCCAGGATCCGCGACTGGCTGAACCGTTCCGAGGACGTGGTCATCCGGCCCGTGCTCGACCTGAATCGGTGCCCCGCGGTGGACGGGCACGACCCGAGCGAGGAGATCCGGCAGATCGTCATCCTCCGCGACGGCCACTGCGTCTTCCCCTGGTGCGCCGTCGACGCCCGCCACACCGACCTCGACCACATCGAGCCCTACGTCCCCCTCGACGAGGGCGGACCACCCAGGCAGACCAACCCGCACAACCTGGCCTGCCTCTGCCGGCGACACCACCGCTGCAAAACCAGCGGCCGCTGGAGATACCGACGCAGACCCGACGGCACCTACGAGTGGCACGGCCCCCACGGCCGCTCCTACCTGGTCACCCCACTCGGCACCATCCAGCTCCACAACAACTGAGCACCCACCGAGTCAGCAGGCTCCACCACCCGCACCCCGGGTGATGGAGCCTGCCGGCACGCCGCGCCTCGGGCGGTTCACTCACCCCGCTACCCGTGGCCTCGCGTTCAGCGGGGGTCCGCGGAGAGTCCGACACTTATCGTCGGAGGATGGAGCACCTCTTCGTCGTGCTCGTGCCCCTGGGTCTGGCCGCAGGGGTGAGCCCGGTCATGCTCACCGAGCAGACGGTGCTCCTGGCCGGCCCGGGCGGGGCTCGGGCCGGGTTCGCCTATGCGGCCGGCACCGCGACCGTCCTCGTGGGCGTGGTCGGCGTCGTCCTGTTCGCCGGGTACTCCCTGGCGCTGCCGAGCGCTCCCCGCCTCGACGCAGGCCTCGACCTGCTGACCGGCGGGGTGATCCTCGCGCTGGCCGCCGCCGTGGGGCTGTCGCATCCGCACCGCCGCCCCGAACGGCGGCGGCACACGCCGGGCCGCCTGACCCCACCCACGGCGTTCGCCTTCGGGCTCTTCTCCATGGCGACGAACCTGACCACGCTCGCCCTCGTCGTTGCCGCGGCCAAGGAGATCGCCGCCGAGGGACTGCCCGTGTGGGACAGCCTGCCGGCCGCTGCCGTGCTGGTCGCCCTGGCGTGCCTGCCCGCCTGGGCACCGGTGGCGCTGGACGCGGCAGCACCGACGACGGCCCACCGTCTGCTCGATCGGCTGCAGCGAGCGATCCACCGCCACGGCCGGATGCTCGTGGTCTGGCTGATCAGCGCTGCGGGGGTCTTCCTGGTGGCGCGGGGGATCGTCCGGTTGGTCGCCGACGTGGCGGCGGGCGGCTGACCCACCCGGGAGACCGGTCACGGTGACGATTCACCGTGCGTTCACGCCGCCGTGGTTTCGAGGACGAGAGCGACGGGAACCGTCTCGAGGAGCTTGGGGGGGAGCTGTCGCGCACACCGATCCCCTGAGGAGTACCTGCCGGATGCACGCCTGGAGCCTCACCCCCCACGTCGTACGCCGGGTGGCCGCGCCGCTCGCCGCCGCCACGCTCGCGGCGGTCTCGCTGACCGCCGGTCTCGTCCACGACGCCGCTCCCGCCGATGCGGCGGCCCGCAAGAAGGCAGCGGCGGCACCCGCCGTGGGCCACGTCTTCGTCGTCAACCTCGAGAACAAGGGCTACGACGAGACCTTCGGGCCGGGCTCCCCGGCGCCGTACCTCAGCACCACGCTGCGCGACCAGGGCCAGCTGCTCTCGCAGTACTACGGGACCGCCCACAACAGCCTGCCCAACTACATCGCCCAGATCAGCGGCCAGGGCCCGGACGCCCAGACCCAGGGCGACTGCCAGGTCTACTCCGACTTCGTGCAGACCGGGACCGTGGCGCCCGACCAGGCCGTCGGCAACGGGTGCGTCTACCCGTCGAGCGTGAAGACCGTCGCCGACCAGCTGGAGGCGAAGGGCCTGACCTGGCACGGCTACATGGAGGACATGGGCACCTCGTGCCGCCACCCGGAGCCGAACACCGCCGACGACACCCAGAAGGCCGAGGTCGGCGACCAGTACGCCGCCCGCCACAACCCCTTCGTCTACTTCAGGAGCATCACGTCGTCCCCGACGTGCGACCACAACGACGTGGACCTCTCCCAGCTCGCCACCGACCTGGGCTCGGTCGCCACGACGCCGAACCTGTCCTACATCACCCCGAACCTCTGCAACGACGGGCACGACAGCCCCTGCGTGGACGGTCGCCCCGGTGGCCTGGCCACCGCCGACGAGTGGCTGAAGACCTGGATCCCGAAGATCCTGGCCTCGCCCGCCTACCAGCAGGACGGCCTGCTCGTGGTCACCTTCGACGAGGCCGACACCAACAGCCCGGACGGTGCCGACGCCTGCTGCGGCGAGGGCCCCGGACCCAACGCCGCGCTGCCCGGCATCTACGGCATGGGCGGCGGGCGCACCGGCGCGGTCCTGCTGTCGCCGTTCATCACCCCCGGCACCTGGAACGACACCGGCTACAACCACTACTCGCTGCTGCGCACCATCGAGGACACCTTCGGGCTGTCCCCGCTGGGCTACGCGCAGGACGCCCGCGGCTTCGGCACCGACGTCTACGGCGCGGGCAAGTGACCCCGACGAGCCGGCGTCAGGTCCTCACCGGTGCGGCCGGGCTGGCGGGCGTGGCCGCCCTCGGTGGCCTGGAGGAGAGCGCCCAGGCGGCGAGCACCCTGCCGAAGCCGGGTTCCTCCGGGATCGACCACATCATCGTGCTGATGATGGAGAACCGGTCCTTCGACCACTACCTCGGCTGGCTCAAGGGCGCCGACGGCAAGCAGGCCGGACTGACGTACGTCGACCGCGACGGCGTCGCGCACTCGACCCACCACCTGACCGACTACCAGGGCTGCGCGCACCCGGACCCCGACCACTCCTACGAGGGCGGCCGGGTCCAGTACAACGGCGGCCGCTGCGACGGCTGGCTGCGGTCGGGCGAGAACGACGAGTTCGCGATCGGCTACTACAAGCGCGGCGACCTGGGGTTCTACGGCCAGGCGGCGCCGTACTGGACGGTCTTCGACCGCTACTTCTCCGCCACGATGGCGGAGACCTACCCGAACCGGTTCTACCAGCACAGCGCCCGCACCGACCGGATCCACAACTCCACCGACATCGCGACGATGCCGACGATCTGGGACCGGCTGGCGGACCAGGGCGTCTCCCGCGCCTACTACTACGTCGACACGCCGTTCCTGGCGCTGTACGGGCCCAAGTACCTCGACATCGCGCGCACCTGGCCGCAGTTCCTGCTCGACGCGCGGACCGGCAACCTGCCCGCGGTGTCCTTCCTGGACCCGAAGTTCCTCGACGAGGGGACGGGCAGCTCGGCCGACGACCACCCCCACGCCGACATCCGGGCAGGGCAGTCCTTCCTCAACCAGGTCTACGAGGCCGTCACCGGCGGGCCGGCCTGGGCGCGGACGGCGCTGGTCATCAACTACGACGAGTGGGGCGGTTTCTACGACCACGTCGCCCCCACGACGGCGCCCGACGCCACCCCCGAGGTCGGCACCGGGATGCGTGGCTTCCGGACCCCCGCGATGTTGATCTCGCCGCGGGCGCGGCGCGGGCACGTCGCGCACCACGTCTACGACCACGCCTCGGTCCTGAAGATGATCGAGTGGCGCTGGGGCCTCGACCCGTTGACGCCGCGCGACGCCGCCGCACGCAACCTCGCCGAGGTCCTCGACTTCTCCCGGGCACCGAACCTGACGGCGCCGCGCTGGTCGGTGCCGGCCGCCGTCAGCGCGCCCTGCGGCCCCGAGGGGAGCGCCGACTACACGGACTGGCAGAACCTCGCCGCGCTGGCGCAGGGCCAGGGCTGGCGGGTCGGCGGCACCGTGTGACCGATCAGCGGTAGAGGTGGACGTGCTCGTTCGTGACGGCGCCGATGTCCTCGGCGGCCGCGTCCAGCAGGTGGTGAGCGAGGTCCGAGAGGGCCCGCGCGGCCGCCAGCTCGTCACCGATCTCCGGGACGTTCGAGTCTGTCGGGTTCCGCCGGGCCGTGCCCTCGCCGCTCAGCTGCCCGGCCGAGCGCTCCGAGCTCAACCGCGCCTCGGCGTGCGTCCGGTCGTCCTGCTCGCCGATGAAGATCTCCACCGTCCAGGTCTTGGTGTGCATCGCTCCTCCTGTCCCCGTGTCCGTGTGTTCATCGAGCCACGCGGGTCTCGACGACGGCAGGGACGAAGGTCATCTCGGGGGTCATCCGTGCAGCTCGACCCGTTCCCCGGGGGCCGGCAGCACCGTCCGTGACGCGTCGCCGACCGCCTCGGTGAACCGCTGACCCGGCGTGACGAAGAGGTGCTGGTGCCGGCGCCGGTCGACGCGCCCCAGCCCGACCGGCCAGAACGTCCCCCAGTGCACCGGCACCGCCCAGTCGGCCCCGACCCGGTCCACCGCCTCCGCGGCCTCGACCGGGTCCATGTGGCCCGCCCCGAGCGTCGGCCCCCAGCCGCCGACGGGCGCGAGCGCCAGGTCGACGGGGTCGACGTCCCACATGTCCTCGCGCAGGCCGGTGTCGCCGGGGAACCAGAACGACCGGCCCGCGGCCGCGACCCGGAAGCCGACGGCGGTGCCGGTCGCCCGCGGCAGCGGCAGCCGACGCCCGTCGTGGGTGGCCCCGAGCACCTCGACCTCGATCGTCGTGTCCTGTGACGTCGCCAGCCGCAGGCCGGCCCCCGGCACGGCCACCACCACGTGCTCGAAGCCCAGCCGTCCGACCAGCTCCGCCGCGCCCGGGGGCGCCACGACGGTGGTGCCGCGGTCGAAGAGGCGCAGCGACGGCAGGTGGCAGTGGTCGGCGTGCGGGTGGGAGATGAGGACGACGTCGGCGACCGCCGCGCGTGGCGCCGGGGACACGGCGTACCTGCGCAGGTGGAGGAGCCGGTCCACGAGCAGCGGGTCCACCGCGACCCGTACGCCGTCGAGCTCGACGGTCGTCGAGGCGTGCCCCCACCAGGTGAAGGACAGCGACCCGGTCATGCCTCCACGGTACGAAGTCGGCGAAGCGCCCCCAGGGCACAGCGGACGGGCCCGATCCGGCCGACCGACCCGGCGGGGACCCGGCGGGATCCGGGAGCGCGCGCAGGCCTAGGAGCGGTCCGCGACCGCCACGATCGGGGCCGGCGACCTGTTGGAGCCCGGGGCGAGCCGTTTCGCCGTCACCGACGGGCTGGAGGTGAAGCAGCCCTGCCCGGCACCCACGGCGGCCAGGCCCCGCAGGTCGCCCGCGGCGTACTGGGCCTCGACGGGCTGCAGGCCCGAGACCATGATCTGCCGCCTGTCGCTGACGTGGCCGAGCCCGATGGCGTGGCCGAGCTCGTGCAGGACCAGCGAGCCCCACGTGTACCGGTGCGGTGCGTAGCCGGGGCGCAGCCGCGCCGTCGCGTCGAGGACGATGAAGCCGTAGGTGAACCCGGCGGGTCCCCCGCCCGAGGACGACCACGAGCCGCCGCCCACGCCGATGACGTTGCCGGCCAGCCACGGCACCTGCCGCGGGGCGGCCCAGGCCACCGCGAAGTCGGCGTTCCGGATCCGCGCCTGCTCGTGACCCCTGCGCAGCGGCACGAACGCGGTGCCGCCGACGTGCTCGAACCGCAGCCCGGTCGCCTGGGAGACCCGGCGCAGCCCCTCGCGGAGGTCGGCCATCCCGTGCGCGGGCATCCGGTCGCGGTTCACCCGGTAGGTGATCACGTCGCAGGGGTTCCAGCGGGGGTGGTGACGGTCGAGGGGCGTCCAGGCGGTGCCGGCGCGGGGCCGGTAGGGGCGCGCCACGGTCATGGTTCCGGTGGTCGCGCTGGTCGCGGCGCGGTCCTGGTCGGTGACCGGCGCGAGGACCCGCATCGTGGTCCGGTGCACCCACCAGGTCGGCGCGTGCACGGCGAACGACCCGTCCGTGGCGGTCCTGGCCGGACGCCCCAGCGCGGCCCAGCCGTCGTTCGTGCGCACCTGGAGCTGCACGGTCCGGCCCGGCAGGCCGGTGACCGTGCCGGTGACCAGGGCCTTCGCGCCGGCCGCCACGGTTCCCGTCGGGAAGGTGGCGGCGACCACGGTCGGCCGACGGAGCACCCGGCAGTCGAGGACCTCCGCCGCGAGCGTGGTGCCGTCGTCGGCGCCGGTCGCGACCTCGACCGCGAACTCGTGGCTGCCCGGGCCGACCGTGGGCAGCGGCAGCGTCACCACCGGCTGTTCCGGCGTGAGGTACTCCGAGGTCGACAGGTCCGCGGCGCCGGCGGTGAGCACCTCGCGCAGGTAGATCCGATGCGGACCGGTGAGGTCCGTCCCCGTCACCGTCAGCGACGCCGGGGCACCCGAGACGAGCGGGCAGACCGGCCAGGCGACCTGGACCGCCTCGTCGGCGGCGTACGCATCGCCGGTCGGCGCGAGGGCACCGGTGAGCAGGGTGAGCACACCGAGGAGCAGGAGCAGTGGACGACGCGACATGAGGTGCAACCTTCCGAGTGAGACACCGGCGCAGCGTCCAGCCCGGCTGCACCCGAGGCGGGCACGGGCGACCGCGCGAACGCGTGGTGGTCACCCGACCGGTCCGCCTCTCATCCACAGGATCGGCATCCCCGGCCGGGGTCTTGAGCCCGGGAGGCGGGCACGGCCCGCGTGGGCTCATCCACGCCCGCGACGCGGCGTACCGAAAATGACGAAGACCGGATCCAGTGCTGGATCCGGTCCTCGTCGATCTCAGTGGAGATCTCATGGCGGTGGCGGAGGGATTTGAACCCTCGGTGGGCTTGCACCCACAAACGCTTTCGAGGCGTTCTCCTTAGGCCGCTCGGACACGCCACCGCCGGAGAGAGTACCGGAGGGCCGGCGTGCCGGTGAAATCGGTCGGCGCCAGCACCTGGGATCAGGCCAGCTCGAGCAGGCGCTCCAACCGGGACCGGTGCGGGGCGAGGTCCCAGCCCTGGGCGGCGACCCAGGCGTCGTCCCAGTAGGTGCCGGTGTACCGGTCGCCGCCGTCGCAGATCAGGGTCACGATGCTGCCGGTCTCGCCGGCGTCGCGCATCCGGGTCGCGAGCTCCAGTGCCCCCACCAGGTTGGTGCCCGTGGACGCGCCCACCCGGCGGCCGATGACCCGCTCGACGAGCCGCATCCCCGCGACCGAGGCGGCGTCCTCGACCCGGAGCATCTCGTCGATGACCGTGGGCACGAACGACGGCTCCACCCGGGGGCGGCCGATCCCCTCGATGTGCGACCCGGGCGCCACCACCTCGCAGCTGCGGGTCCGCCATGCGTCGAGGAACGCCGACCCCTCGGGGTCGACCACGGCCAGCCGGGTGCCGGTCCGCCGGTAGCGGCAGTACCGGCCGATGGTCGCGCTGGTGCCGCCGGTGCCGGCACCCACGACGATCCACGCGGGCTCCGGGTGCCGCTCCAGGGCCATCTGCTCGAAGATCGAGCAGGCGATGTTGTTGTTGCCGCGCCAGTCGGTGACCACCGAGGCCCGCCCGAACTGGTCGAGGTAGTGGTAGCCCGGCTGCCCGCCGAGCCGCTCGGCCTCGGCATACATCTGGTCGGGCCGCTCGACCAGGTTGCAGCGCCCGCCGGCCCGCTCGATCAGGTCGAGCTTGGCCTGGGTGGTCCCGCGCGGCACCACCGCGACGAAATCCAGCCCCAGCATGGCGGCGAAGTAGGCCTCGGAGATCGCGGTCGAGCCGCTGGTGGCGTCGACCAGCACGGTGCCCTCGGTGATGTCGCCGTTGGCCAGCCCGTAGAGGATCAGCGACCGCGCCAGCCGGTGCTTCAGCGACCCGGTCGGGTGCACCGACTCGTCCTTGAGGTAGAGGTCGACGCCCCACGAGCCGGGCAGCGGGAAGACGTGCAGGTGCGTGTCCGCGCTGCGGTTGGTGTCCGCCTCGATGCGGCGGATCGCCTCGGTGACCCAGGTGCGGGCGGAGTCGGTCTCGAGCGGCATGGCCCGGAGCCTGCCAGACCCGGGCTCAATCCACGACGATGACGTGCAGGGCCCGCGGCCCGTGCACGCCCTCGACCCGGTCCAGCTCGATGTCGCTGGTGGCGCTGGGCCCGCTGATCCAGGTCAGCGGCCGGGACGGGTCGAGCAGCGCGACGGCGTCGGGGACGTCGGTCACGACCTGGTCGGCCCGCACGATGCAGACGTGCCGGTCGGGCACCAGCGTGATCGCCCGGCGGCCCTGACCGGGTCCGTGGTCGAGCACGATCGTGCCGGTCTCGGCGACGCCGACGCGGGCCTCGGTGACGACCGCGTCGATCCGGTCCAGCTCGGCGGCGGACAGCCCGTCGTCGACGACCGCGCCCGGCACCTCCGTGCCCAGCCCCGGCGGCACGACCACGGTCGCGCCCTCGGGGAGCGCCGCGGCCACGGTCGTGGCCAGGTCCTCGGCCGAGCACCGCTCGACGACCGCGCGGTAGTCCGCCACCCGCTCGGCGAAGTGCGCGACCAGCGCCTCGCCGGCCAGCGGGGCCCGCCGCGGCGCCGGGGGCACCTCGGCCTCCACCGACCGGTCGACGTCGGCCAGCGCGGACCGGACCCGGCCCAGGATGTCGTCGCGGGCGCTCATCGGTCACCGTCCGTGGTCTCGACAGGCTCGACCACCGAGGACCGGCCTCCGTCGGTGCGCCTCCACCAGGCGCGGAACGACTCCGCCGGTGGTGCGGGCAGGTCGCGGGCACCGGTCCAGGCGGACCCCGGCCCGGGGAGCCGTCCGGCGGCGCGCCGGCCGCCGGGCAGCGTCGTACGGCCGAACCGGCCCAGGACCCGCCCGGCCAGCCCGGAGACCCGCTCGGCGAGGGCGAGGCGGCGCGCGTCGGAGAAGGCGTACGACGTCGCCCTCATCGCCGCGGCCTCGGGCTTGGGGACCCGGTCGTCGCGGTGGCCGTCGACCACCTTCGAGCGCAGGTGCACCAGCACCTCGGGGATGTCGATGCGGACCGGGCAGACCTCGAAGCAGGCCCCGCACAGCGAGGAGGCGTAGGGCAGCGAGTCGGTCTGCGGGTCACCGGTCCCCTTGAGCAGCGGGTTGAGGATCGCGCCGATCGGACCGGGGTAGACCGACCCGTAGGCGTGCCCGCCGACCCGCTCGTAGACCGGGCAGACGTTCAGGCAGGCCGAGCAGCGGATGCAGCGCAGCGCCTGCCGGCCGACCTGGTCGGCCAACGCGCGGGTGCGCCCGTTGTCGAGGAGCACGACGTGCACCTCCTGCGGGCCGTCGCCGGGAGTGACCCCGGACCAGGTCGAGGTGTAGGGATTCATCCGCTCGCCGGTCGAGGACCGTGGCAGCAGCCGGAGCAGCGGGTCCAGCCCGGCCCACGTCGGCACGACCTTCTCGATGCCGACGACGCTGACCAGGACCTCGGGCAGGGTCAGGCACATCCGGCCGTTGCCCTCGGACTCGACGACGACCAGGGTGCCGGTCTCCGCGACCGCGAAGTTGGCGCCGGAGATGCCGACCTTGGCCCTGAGGAACTTCTCCCGGAGGTGCTGCCGCGCCGCCGCCGCCAGCACGGCCGGCTCATCGGTGAGGTCCTCGGGCGCCGCGCGTCCCGCCGCGGCCATCTTGTCGCGGAAGATCTCCCGGATCTCCGCGCGGTTGCGGTGGATGGCCGGCACCAGGATGTGGGAGGGCAGGTCCTCGCCCAGCTGCACGATCAGCTCGGCCAGGTCGGTCTCCCACGCGGAGATCCCGTGCTCGGCCAGCACCTCGTTGAGCCCGATCTCCTGGGTGGCCATCGACTTGACCTTGACCACCTCGTCGGTGCCGTGGGCCTTCGCCACCTCCGCGACGATCGCACAGGCCTCGGCGGCGTCCCGGGCCCAGTGCACGGTCGCGCCGTTCGCGGTCAGCGACGCCTCGAGCTCGACGAGGTGCCGGTCGAGGTCGCGCAGCGCGGACTCCTTGACCGCGGCCCCGCTCAGCCGCAGGTCCTCCCAGCCCTCGACCTCCCCCACCACGCGCGCCCGCTTGTCCCGGATCGTGTGGGTGGCGTGGGCCAGGTTGTGCCGCAGCTGGGTGTCGGCGAGCGCGGCGCGCGCCGCGGTGGGGAACGCCGGCATCCCGACGAACGTGCCGCTCATTCGGTCGCCGCCAGGATCTCGGCCAGGTGCATGACCCGGACGCCCGAGCGTTGTCGCGAGAGCATCCCGCCGATGTGCATCAGGCAGGAGTTGTCACCGGCGACCAGCACCTCGGCCCCGGTCTCGCGGACGTGCCGGGCCTTGTCGGCGCCCATCGCCACCGAGGTGTCGGCGTTCTTGACCGCGAAGGTGCCGCCGAAGCCGCAGCACTCCTCCGCGGCCGGCAGGTCGGTGAGCCGGATCCCCCGGACCGCCTCCAGCAGCCGGCGCGGCCGGTCCCCCACGCCGAGCAGGCGCAGCGAGTGGCACGTCGGGTGGTAGGTGACCCGGTGCGGGAAGTAGGCCCCCACGTCGGTCACCCCGAGCACGTCGACCAGGAACTCGCTGAGCTCGTACACCTTCGGCGAGGTCTCCGCCACGGCGCGCTCCAGGCCGGGGTCACCCGACCGCCGGGCCACGAGCGAGTGCTGGTGGCGGGCGGAGCCGGCGCAGGATCCGGACGGGGTCACGATCGCGTCGTACCCCGCGAACGCGTCGACGAACGTGCGCACCACGGGCACCGCCTCGTCGAGGTAGCCGGTGTTGACCATCGGCTGCGCACAGCAGGTCTGCGCCTCGGGGAACTCCACGTCCACCCCCAGCCTGCGCAGCAGCGCGACCACGGCCTTGCCGGTGTCGGGATACATCGCGTCGTTGACGCAGGTGACCGAGAGGGCGACACGCATGCGGCCCATCATCACCCGATCCTGCTCAGGACGCGACGACCGACGCCGCCCAGTCGAGATCGTCGCGCGGTTCGAAGCGCCGCAGGTCGCGCGTACACGCTCGGCTGAGGGGGCATTGCGTAACCTCCTGCCATGGCGAAGAAACGGTGGTCCGACCTCAGCACGACGCAGCAGCGCGCCATCTTCGCTGCCGGTGCGGCGGAGCTCGTGATGACGACCGTGGTGTTGCGGGACCTGGCCCGGCGTCCGTCCGCCGACGTCCGGGGACCGAAGGTCGTCTGGGTGCTCGCCTGCGTCGTGCAGCCGGTGGGGCCGATCGCCTACTTCGTCGCCGGACGGCGCTGAGGCCCTACTGTCCCGAGCCCGTGACGTCGGCCGAGAACGTGCGGGACGCGTGCGGATGCACCGACCACTGGCACGTGGCCGGGACCTGAGCCGACGCCTGACAGGTGGGTGGGCTCAGCTCCGGCCGAGGGCGTCGAGCGCGGACATGTCCTCGTCGGCCAGGGTGAAGTCGGCGACGTCGGCGTTCGACCGGATGCGGTCGGGGTCGACCGACTTCGGGATGACGACGACGCCGTGCTGGAGGTGCCAGCGGATGATGACCTGGGCCGGCGTCCGTCCGGCCCGCTCGGCGATCTCGCGGATGACGGGGTGAGCGAGGGTGCCGCCGCGCAGCGCGCTGTAGCCCTCCAGCACGACCCCCCGGGCGCGATGCCCGGCCAGCGTGTCAGCGTCGAACAACAGCGGGCTCCACTCGACCTGGTTCACCGCGGGGCGCACCTCCGTGGCCTTGGTGACCTCGTCGACGAGCGAGGTGTCGAAGTTGCTCACCCCGATCTCCCGGGCCAGGCCCGCCTCGCGGGCCTCGACGAACGCGCGCCAGATGTCGGCGTTGCCCGAACCCCCGGCCGGCCAGTGGATGAGCCACAGGTCGACGTGGTCGGTCTGCAGGAGGGCGAGGCTCTCGCGCAGCGTCTCGAGCTCCCGCCCGGCTCGGTCGGGCGGGCACTTGGTGGTGAGGAAGACGTCCTCGCGCGGGACGCCGCTCCCGGCCAGGGCGCGGCCGACCTCGCCCTCGTTCCGGTAGATGGTGGCGGTGTCGAGGTGCCGGTAGCCCGCCGCGAGCGCGGCCGACGTCGCGCGCACGGCGTCCCGGCCCCTGAGCTGCCAGGTCCCGAAGCCGAGGAGGGGCATGCGTCCGCCGTTGGTGAGACTGACGGTGGCGTCGGGGACCCGGGGAGCGGTGTCGGTCATGTGGCGATGCTAGGCGGCGTCTCCCAGACCGCCGCGGGGCTCCTCGCGGGGTTGCCGGGCTCGCTGCGGAGCACCCGTCAGCGGGGGTCGGCGGTGACCCGCTCGGCGAGGCGGACGGCGGCATGGGCCACCAGGTCGACGCTCGCCGGGTCGGCGGCGGCCCGCTCCGGCACCTGCCCGCCGAGCAGCCCGGCCGGCTGGGTCAGCCAGGACCAGGCACGCCACGGGTCCATGCGGGCGGCGAGCAGCGGCTCGAGCACCGCCACGAGCTCGGGCCGGGGCTCCCCCGCGGCGGTGAGCTGGAAGGCCGGCACGAGGGCGCGCTCGTCGGCGGTCACGACGAGCAGCCGGTGGCTCTGGGCGGCCTTGTGCACCGCGAACCGGGTGGCCTCGAGGGAGGCGCCGCGCAGCTCGGCGAGAGTCTCGTAGGTGAACCACGAGCTGGCGAGCAGCTCACCGCGCAGGCGCGCCTGCCGCGCGATCAGCACCAGCGGCACGGGCACGGCGTGCTGCGGGTCCGACCCCTCGCTGTGCAGCACCCGGTCGAGCTCCTCGAGCCGGTCGAGCGTCAACGGGGCGCCCGTGCCCGGCTCGCGCCAGGCCGCCCGGCCCTGCGCGTCCCGCTCGAAGGTGGGCAGGCCGGCCGCGGCCAGGTGCGTGGCCAGGTCGAGCTCCTCGAGCCACGAGGCCAGGCGCTCGCCGAGCTCGCCCACCTGCGCGTCGTCCTGGCCGCCGTCCACCGATGTCATGGTCCAAGCCTGCTGCACCCGCCCCCGGGACCAGGAACGGCCCCCGGCACCGTCCGTGATGATGTGCGCATGCGGTTCCTGCGTGGTGCTCTCGTCGACAGCGAGCCGGCGCTCGAGCTCGCCCTGGCCCGCGCCCTGGTCACGGAGGCCCGCGGCGGCGGGGTCGAGGAGACGCTGCGCCTCTACCGACCCGCCACGCCGGTGGTCGTGTTCGGCCGCGGCGACACCCGGCTCCCGGGCTTCCCCGCGGCCGTGGACGCGGCACGGGCCGCCGGCTTCGAGCCGGTGGTGCGCGCGACCGGCGGCAAGGCGGTGGCCTACACGTCCGCAGCCCTCGTCGTGGACCACGTGCGCCACGAGACGGGCTCGATCGGCGGGCAGGACGCGCGCTTCGGGAGGTTCGGCGAGATGTTCGTGGACCTGTTCCGGGGGTTCGGCGTGGACGCCCGGCTGGGCGCGGTGCCGGGCGAGTACTGCCCGGGCGCCCACAGCGTGAACGCGCGGGGCGTGGAGAAGCTCGTCGGGACCGCGCAGCGGATGGTGCCCGGGGCGTGGCTGTTCAGCTCGCTGGTGGTGGTCGGGGACGAGCAGAGGCTCCGGCCCGTGCTCGCGGAGGTCTACCGGTGCCTGGGCCAGGAGTTCGACTCAGGCTCGGTGGGCTCCCTGTCCCGCGAGGTCCCCGGCCTCGACGTCGACGGCGTGGGGGCCGCCGTCGTCGCGGCGTACGCCGCAGGCCGGCCCGCGAGTCCCGTGCCGGTGCCCGACGATCTCCTCGAGGCGGCCCGCGGCCTGGTCGACCAGCACCGGGTCGACCAGGTCCAGTCCTGACGATCACCCACGAGACGCGCTCACCCGGCGGACCAGTCGGGGTCGCGACCGTTGCCCGCGATGACCTCGTCCAGCAGGGACGCTCCGGCGGGGACCGGCAGGGCCGGACCGAACGCGTCACCACGCATCTGGTCCGAACCGGGCCCGGACATCATGGCGACGAACTCCTTCGACGGCGCCAGCGCCGCGTCGTCGAGGGTGAGCTGCTGGCCGCTGGCGCGGGCCACGTCCCAGCCGTGCGTCACCAGCTCGTTGGTAGCCGTGATGCCCACGGCCTGGGCGGGCGCCTCGAAGCCGGCGATCCACGTCGTACCCGACCAGGCCGCCGGGTCGGCCCAGGCGTCGACCAGCTGGTCGAGCCACCCGCCGATCTCCCCGCGCCAGTCGGCGGGCAGCAGGGAGGCGTCTCCCGGCGGCGGAGGCTCCGAGCCCGCGGCCGGCTGCTCCTTGCGCGCAGCCACCGTGAACGCCTCGGCGAGCACTCGCACGTGCTGGAGGAGGTCGCCCAGGGTGTACGCCGGGCACGGGGTCGGGTCGCTCAGCTGGTCGTCGCGCACCCCGGTCACCAGCCGGGTCATCTCGTGGGCAGCAGGTCCCAGGTCATGCATCGCAGACTCCTCACGATCGGCGGGTTCACCTCACCTACCGACCCGCCCGCGCGCCCGGACTCATCGGTCATCGGGCCACCGGTCCCGGCTACTCCGACTCCAAGGAACGCTTCAGGGAGCTGAGCGTCCGGGTCCGTTCGACCTTCGCCATCAGCGCCGCCGCAGGCTTCATCACCCGCATCCAGCCGAAGAGCTCACCGACGGCGACGTGGTGGACGACCGTTGCCTCCTCGTCTCCCTCGAGTGAGAACTCGGGCCGGGCCTGCATCATCGGAGTGCCGGACCACTGCAGCGTCTCGCGGAAAGCTATCCGCGACGGCGCCACGAACTCGGTCACCTCGCCCTGGAAGGTGCCCATCCTCGTCGCATCGACGTAGGCCGTCCCCTTCCCCACGGGGTCCGCCGAGGTCACGTCACACCGGCGGAACAGACCGGTGCGGTGCATCCACCGCCCGTAGCCGGGCAGGTCCGCCAGACGCTCGAACACCACTCCGACGGGTCGTCGGATCTCGGTCCGCGACTCGAATCGGACAGTGCTGCCGGCCATCGACGTCCTCGCCTTCGTTCCAGCCTGCTCCTCAACAGTACGCGCGCGACGCCGCACCGGCGCCCGTCCTGGACCTCGGGTGCGTGGCCGCGACGACCGCGGTGAGGAGGGCGTCGCGGCGGGCGGCGAGGTCGGCGTACGAAGACCGGGACGGTTACCGTGCGAAGGTGCATCGCTGGCCTTGGTGGCTGGGACTCGTTCTCGGTGGCCTGCTCGTCGTTGCGGGTGTCGCGGAAACGGTCCGCCTCGTCCGCACCGGCGATGGCGGTCTCTGGTTCTGGTTCCCGACGCTCGTCGGCGGCGGCGCCCTGGTGGTCGCCGGAACGCTTCTGCTGCCGCGATCGCCCCGCCTCGGGTACGTGTTGACGACGGTCGGAGCTCTCGCCGGGATCCTCCCGACCATGTGGACCCTCGTCGTGCCCGTGCTTCTCGTGGTCCTCATCGTCAGCGCCAGGCGAGCGGCTGCCGCAGCCGATACGGGCACGACGCCGTAGTGACGCGGCGCGTGACGCACTGCAGCACCTCGCACCGGTTCCGCGCGGCTCCGTTGAGCTGACGCAGCCGCGGCCCGGCGAACCCGTTGGCGGTTATCGACGGTGGTCGGACCTCAGGACCAGCAGCCAGTCCGGCCCTCCGGCGGCGTTGGCACCGCTCTTCGTGTAGCTGGTCCCGGTCGGCGCAGCGACCCTGGCGCCGTTGGTCGGGTCGATCCAACGAGCGGTGTACCCGCGCCCCATCTGCGACGTGTCGAGGGTGATCGTCTGCGAGGTCGCGCTCGGCACGTACACGACTGCGAGCGTCCCGTCGCGGGTGATCGCGCCCGTGACATAGGTGTCGCCCGAGACGTACTCGCCGGAGGCGTCGCCCTTGGTGCCGCGGCCGCCCGTGATGAAGTGGGACGAGTAGTCGGGGACGAGCCGCTGCCACCCGTTGAGCTTTCCGAACGCCTTGCGCAGCGCGGAGAGCTGGGAGACCGCTGTGGTGCGGAGGTTTCTCGAGGTCGGGGCGGCGTCCCAGACGTCCTCGCTGCCGTAGAACTCGCCGGCCGCACCGGAGGTGAGCGCCCACGCCGCCTGGGAGCGCAGGTACAGGTCGGTGACCCCCTGGTAGCTCTCGTAGTGCGTCTCCCCCATGATCGCCGGCAGGTGGTCACCCGCGGGGGTGGTCTGCCGGTAGCCGGACTCCATCATCGTGTAGGTGGCGGCGTAGGAGTAGACGAAGGAGAAGTCGATCCGCTTCGCCCAGTAGTCGACGTCGTAGCTGGTCTGGTTCAGGGTGAGCTGGATCGTCGACAGCCGGTTCATGCCGCCGGCGGCGAGCCCCTTGAGGACCGCGTTGGACCGCGCGTTCACCGCGGGGTCGACCCCGTTGTAGTCACCCCCCACGGCCCAGATCACGTTCGGGTACCGCGACAACCGGGCCGCAACCGCCTTGCCGTAGGCCCTCGCCTGCGCGTTCGACCAGTCCTGGGCCAGACCGGAGTAGTCCGTCGTGCCCGTCCAACCGTCCAGTGGGTAGGCCATCACGGTGATCCCGGCGTGGCGGCACTTCCGGATGAAGTGTCCGACTCGGTCCCAGTACCTGTCGTTGAGACGGCCGGGATTGCCGTGAACGAACGGCAAGACCCCGTCGTACGTCGCCCCGGAGTTCGACGGCCCGCCGTTGGCGACGTTCCCCAGCAGGCTGACCAGCGCGGCGTTGAAGCCCTGCTTGGCCCGGGTCGCGACGTAGCTGTCCATCTGCGCGGTCGAGGCGTCGACCAGGATCGCCCAGGGCGAGTCGCCCTTGACCAGGATGGGATCTCCCGCCTGGTCCACGAAGTACCGACCGTTCCGGCTGACTTTCTTCACGAACCGTTTCCCGGTCGCCCGGACCGCGATCTTTCGGGTCGACGAAGTCGGCATGGCTCCCTCGAGCTCGGCCGTGGCAGTTGCGGGCAGGACGCGCGTGCCGAGGCGGCTGAGATCTCGCGCTGCTGGAACCGCTGCGGGCGCCAACACCGGGACGGGGTCGGCCACGACCACGCAGGCGACCAGGAGAGCGACCACGAGCATCCGACGCCGTGCCGAGCTGCGGGCTCCACCCGAGAGCGGCGAGCCCGTCCCGGACCCGGACCTACCTGTCATGCCACCTGAGCGTAGGGGCTCCTCTCCCGCGGTGGATCGCCGTCGAGAATGTCCCCAAAGTCGGGTACGGCAAGCTCAGCGGCGCAGGTCGCCGATCATGTGATGTCTGCGCCGCGGCCGGCGGATTCAGAGGGGCGGTCTCTGGGCACGGACCCCTCGGACCAATTCTCGAACCCCGGGAGAGCGATGACGACCCAGAAGGCCCTGACGATCGAGATCGGTCACGAGGAGCTCGTGATCCGTCGACGGTACGAGGCGCTCAGCATCGCCAACGACGTGCTGATCGCTCTGTGGTTCCTCGTGGGCAGCGTGCTCTTCTTCTGGGAGTCCACGACCGTCGCGGCGACCTGGTGCTTCCTGCTCGGTAGCATCGAGTTCCTGGTCCGGCCGGGCATCCGCCTCGCACGGCTCGTCCACATCCGACGCATCGGCGGCAGCGGGATGGACTCGTCGACCGACTTCTAGGTCCGAGCTCGCGAGCTCGCTGTGCCAACGAGCAGGTCGGGGGCCACCGCACGATGAGCGGACCTGTGGCAACCTGCAGAGGTGAGTCTTCCTCGCCCCGACATCGATCCCGACGGACTGCTCGAGTACTCGGTCGTCTTCACCGACCGGTCCCTGAACCACATGTCCACACGCTTCGTCGGGGTGATGCAGGACATCGTCGACGTCCTGTGCACGACCTACCGGGCCGAGACGGTCGCGGTCGTCCCGGGTGGCGGCACCTACGCCATGGAAGCCGTCGCCCGACAGCTGGCCACGGGGCGGCGCTGCCTCGTCGTACGCAACGGGCTGTTCTCCTACCGCTGGTCGCAGATCTTCGACGCTGGGTCCGTGGCCGGCGGGACGACGGTCTGCACCGCCCGCCCGGTGTCCGACGAGAAACACGCTCCCTGGGTCCCGCCTCCGGTGGCGGAGGTGGTCGAGGCCATCGAGCGCACCCGTCCCGAGGTCGTGTTCGCGGCACACGTGGAGACAGCGGCGGGCATGGTGCTGCCCGATGACTACGTCCGCACCGTCGCCGCGGCGACGCACGGAGTCGGTGGGCTCTTCGTCCTCGACTGCATCGCGTCGGGGGCGCTCTGGGTGGACATGACCGACCTCGGCGTCGATGTTTTGCTCAGCGCCCCGCAGAAGGGATGGAGCGGCTCACCGTGTGCGGGCTACGTGATGCTCAGCGAGGCCGGTCGGACCCAGGTCATGTCGACGACCTCGACCAGCTTCGCGGTCGACCTGCAGAAGTGGTTGACGATCACCGAGGCCTACCTGCAGGGACAGACGCCGTATCACGCCACGTTGCCGACGGACACGCTCGCGCACGACGCCGCGCTGATGCTCGAGACCCGCGCCACCGGGCTCAGCGAGCTGCGTCAGGCGCAGACGTCCCTCGGCACCCGGGTCCGCGCCATGCTCGCGGAGCACGGGTTCGCCTCCGTCGCGGCCGAGGAATTCGCTGCCCCCAGCGTCGTGGTGGTCTTCACCGATGACCCCGAGATCCGCAGCGGCGCGAGGTTCAAGGAGCGTGGCATCCAGGTGGCCGCCGGCGTACCGCTGATGTGCGGCGAAGGAGACGACTTCTCCACCTTCCGGGTGGGGCTCTTCGGTCTCGACAAGCTCACTGACGTGGATGGCACCGTGGAGCGGCTCAAGGCTCACCTCGGGCACTGACCCGGCCGTGGCCGCGCGATGAGCAGCATCTGTCGATGCCGTCCCGCATAATCCCGATGTGACATCGCTGGGGGGAGGGGGCGCCGCCGGGGGCCTCCAGACACGGGTGCGCATGGTGGCGCGGCCCTCGAGCGTGCCCGCCGTACGACGTTTCGTCGACGATGCGCTGGTCGGGTGGGGTCGGCTCGACCTCGTCGACGACGTCACGCTCTCCGCGTCCGAGCTCGCGACCAACGCGACGCTGCACAGCGGCAGCACGTTCTTCGAGGTCGAGCTCAGCGCGGACGACGCCGCGGTCCGAATTGCGGTGGTGGACCGTGGCGCGATTCCTGCCCGGACGATCGCGAACCGGGGCGATGTGGCGACGTCCGTGGAGGCCGTCGAGGACGAGTCGATGACGGGCCGCGGACTGTTCCTGGTGTCGGCTCTCGCCAGCGCCTGGGGCGTCGAGGACCTGCCGGGCGGCACGCGGGTGTGGGCGGAGTTCGTGACGGGGACGGCTGACTACACGCCGCGGGCGCCGCAGGTCAGGGGTGCCGTAGCGCCGCTGGACGATGCGGACGTACGAGTCATCGAGCTGCTGGGGTGCCCGCCCGACCTGTTGTTGGCCCACGACGCGAACCTCGCCGACATCGCGCGCGAGCTCCGGCTCTTCGGCGCCAGTCATCAAGACGAGGAGATGGTTGAGGCGGCCGAGCAGGTCGTGGAGATCGTGCGGTTGTCCGCTGTGGCATGGAACGCCGCCCGGCTCGTCGCCAAGCAGGGGATTCTGGACGGCCGTACGCAGGTCGACGTTGCGATCGCGTCCGCGGATCCCGCCGACCTGCCGCGCAAGGTGCAGGTCCTGCGCCGGGCGGTGGGCGCGGCCGAGGCGATGATGGCGCGTGGCCTGCTGATGACGCTGCCCGCGCCCGCTCCGGTGCAGGAGTGGCGAGACTGGGTCGAGGGCGAGATGATCGAACAGGCGACGATGGACCGCGAGCCGGTGCGCTTCTCGGAATGGCTCGCCGGGCGACGCTAGGCGCCAGTCGCGGCTGCTCCACGAGGCACCGAGCGCCAGCCAGTCGGCGTCCCTGACGAACCTCCGTGTCGATCAGGCCGCGGCGGGTACGGCAAACCAGGGAGGCAACGCGATGGGGACAACTGAGGCACCGACGGACCGAAGCGCCAGGACCAATCCCACGCCGGCCCAAGCCTTCGGCATGGTCCTCGACGCCGCCGTGGGACCCTCGCAGCGAAGCTGGAACGCAAGACCGCCGGCTGGATCGACAAGCTCAGCGCCGTTGCCGGCAAGACCGGCTCCACCGACGCCATCACTGAGCTGACCGACGAGGGGCTTGACGCGGTAGCCGAGTCCGGAGGCATGGCGCAGCGAGCCGGTGCCGAGGGCGTCAAGGCGCAGATGCACGGCAAGAGTCCGGCGTGGGCGGCGATCCGAGGCGTCTGGCAGGCGGGTACGCCTGCGGTCAGGGCGGCGATCGCCACCTCGGCGGTAGCTGCCGTCGTGCTCCTGCTGCTGTCCCCTGTGCTCCTGCTCGTCTACCTCTTGAGCTGGCTCGTGATCGCGGCCGTGTACCGAGCCCGTGCGACCCGCCAGCGCCGCCCCACGGCAGCGTGACGCCCGGCGCGGGCCGTAACTTCCCACGCGCCGGCAGGCGGCGGAGCATCGCACCTGCATCGACAGGGCTCCCTCGGTAACGGTAGAAGATCAGGCAGGGACGGAGATTCCCTGCAGCCAGGCCTGCCAGGCCGGCTCTTCGCGCCGCACGTAGTCCGCCGCGTCTGCGGAGAACAGGTACGCCCGTACGCCCGCCGTCGCATTGCCGCCGCCCTCGTCCCACGCGAAGACGCTGAGCATTCCGGGCACCGGCGCGGTGAGCCGGACCAGCGTCTGCCGCTCACCGACGCGCTCGACCGTGCCGGTGGCGCCGCGCACCTCGACCGTCGCCCCCTCGTCGCCCAGCCCGAGCGCGTCGTGCAGGGTCGACCAGAGCGCCTCCGCGTCGCCGGGGTGGGAGGCGGTGGCCTCCAGATGTGTGGCCTCCTGGCCGGGGAAGTGCGACAGGTAGAGGCGCAGGTTGTCGAAGAACGGCATCCAGCCGGGGCCCATGGTGTCCCAGAACTCCGACTCCCAGGCGGCGCCGGTCCCGAAGCCGCTGCTGGTGACGCGCACGATGCAGGTTCCGCCGGACTGTGCCTCGACGAGGAACTCCGACGTCAGCGGGCTGAGCGCATCGGTTTCCTTGCCCATGAGGGCGGCCCAGTCCTCCTCGTAGACGAGGCGGCGCGGCGGCTCCCATGCGGTGACCTGGCCGTCCGAGCCCATCTCCGGGCCCATGGTGAAGTGCAGGGAGCCGCCTTCGCGCTCCTCCATCTCGGTCGGCGCGAACCAGGCGCTCATGCCCTTGGCGGTGGCGATGGCTTGCCAGACCTGCTCCGGGGTGCCCGGGACCTCGACGCTGAACTCCAGGCGGTACGGGACGTTCGGGGTGGTACTCATGGGTTCTCCTCAGGAAGGGGGTGGGCGGCGACGAGGAGCCGGTGCGGGTACCCGTCGTCGTGGTGGTAGCGAGCGGCCAGGTCGAGCACCGCGGCGGTCAGGTCATCCGCGAAGGCAGCCCGGTCGGCGGCCGACCGGAAGCCGATCTCTGTGTCGATGGTCAGGGTCGGCAGGCGCTTGCCGGACACGCCGGCCCGGCGCGCCAGGGCGCCGACCTCGCGCACCAGCCGACCGGCCAGCGCGACGAGGTAGCTTGCCGACAAGTGGTCGGCGTTGGCGTCCGGGTTGGCCGCGGACGCGCTGAGGGCCGCCGGCGACACGACGTAGGACGCCGCCGATGCCTGCAGTACCCGCTCGGTGATGCCCCCGTGCCGGCGCTCCCCGGACAGCTCCACCAGGCCGTGCGCCTCGAGCGCCTTGAGGTGGTAGTTGACCTTCTGGCGCGCGATGCCGACTCGGGCGGCGAGCCCGGCGGCGGAGGCCGGTCGGGCCAGCTCGCCGAGCAGTCGGGCCCGGACCGGATCCAGCGCGGCGGCGGCAGCCTCCGCGCTCTCGATGACTTCGACGTCCTGCATATCGCCACCATGCGCTTGACAATAAATCTTGTCAAGGGGGGTGCCTCGGCATGGTGACGAGGGGGTCTAGGGGTGCGCGCCTACGGCTCGGGAGCGCGGACCCGGTCCCCGCGCGAGCGCCGGATGGCAGCGCCTGGCTCACTACTGGATACTCGTCCCTGCCGGGCCGCAGGGTCGTCGGGCTCCGGGCGGGGGCTCGCGACCCGCGTCGAACGCCCCGCCTGACGCTGCGGTCGGTGCTGCGCGAGGATGCTGGCGTGCCGGTCAAGGACGCCTTGGTGCGCGCGCAGGGGGCCGCCGCGCCCGAGGTGTGCCGCGGTCGGCTTCTGATCGGGAAGGGCGCGCCGATGCTATGAGCATGCGTTGCCACGCGGCCACTGAACCAACACGGCCGGGCGTCCGTACGTCCTGGTGAGGTTCCGCCGATGCCCGCACGACTGTCCCGGCACCGGCGTGGCCGAGACCCGAGGAGGACCCATGTTGAGGCTGCGTCTGCTCGTCGGCACTGGAATCACTGCGTCGACGCTCGTGCTCCTTCCTGCCGCTGGCGCATCCGCGCACGTGCACGGCATCACACCCCTGAGGTGCACCCCCGCGCCCGCCAACGCCGGCGCGAACCAGACGGACCAGACTCCCGCGTCGTCATCGACCGGCGGCCCGATCGCTCCGGGCGTCATCCCGGTCAACATGGGCGGGAACGTGACGCTGTTCGGCGCCGGCTTCGACGCGGCCGTCTGCTCGCACTGACGCCGGTCCTTGCGCGGGTCTGGGCGGCTGAGCCGCCCGGTCAGCGGGGAACCGGCCGGCGGGTCGGGGAGTTCGCGGCGACTACCGCTCGGCGATCTGCTTGATCGCGGCCAGGGTCGCGGGGATCCCGGTGCGCGCAGCCCGGGTCCGCTCGGCGATCTCGGTCGCCGCCTGCTCGCCGTACTTGCGGTGGAACATCTCGAGGCCGGCCGGCAAGAAGTGCCAGGACTCGGTCACCCGCGTGCCGCCTGCCTCGGGCGCGAAGGTGTAGCCCCACCGGACGAAGCCCTCGCCGACCTCGAACGCGAACTCGCGCGGACGGTCGGCCACCACGACCTTCGACCGCGTCTCCCAGGTGCGGCGCGGCAGCTCGTTGCGACCGGTGAACCACGACCCCACCTGTCCCGCCTCGGCCGGGTCGTCCCACCAGCAGCCCGTGCAGATCGGACTCCACTCGCCCGTGCGGCCGATGTCGGTCACCAGGTCGAACAGGGTCGCCGGCGGCACCGCCACGACGATGGCGTCCTCGTGCCTCAGATCGCTGGTGTCAGTCACGGGGCCACCGTCTCAGACGTCGACGCCGCGCTGTGCGGCGCATGCCGTCGACGACCTGCACCGGACCCTTGCGACCGGTGAGCTCTGAAAAGGCAACGGCGGGCTCCTTGGGGCCTTGTCGGTGCCCTAATGCGGCGGTATGACGCACCGTCGGTCGGACCCTCCTCTCTGCCGCGAGCACCCGGCCGGGCCGCGACACGCGGACGCTCCGGCGAGGTCTCGACGGATGCGTGGGACAGAAAGGAGACCGCGATCTGTGTGTCAGCCGTGGAGAGGCTTAGGAACCGAGTCCGGCTCGGAAGCGAGCGATGTCTTCGTCGGTGAACAGTGTGCGCGGTAGGACGAAGTAGGTGCCGCCCAGCGCCCCGCGGAGGAATACGTAGTTTCCGCTGAGCTCGAGACTCTTGAAGGCACTGAAGTCGTATTGGCCGACCGACTGCGGGGTGCGCAGTGACATCGCGGTTGAGCTGAAACCGACTGCGAATTCGGTGCCCGGGGGCGCTAGTTTGCGCAACTGTCGGCGCAGCCTTGGCAGGTCGCCGAGGACGAAGAGGGAGACGAGTACGGCACCGACGAGGACCGCCCACCGAACATCGATGACTCCTATGGCCCACAGCAGACTCGGGCTGCCGATCGCTGTGGCGTAGAGCCACCACGTGGTCGAGTGCCGGTGGGTCAGACGCCAGGCGGCCCACGTCATCCTCCGGGCGGTCTCCGTGTCGGCAGTGAAGGTGCGCGGCGTCGAAACCGGGTCCGGCCACGGAGGCCCCGAGTCGTCCACCATTGTCGCCCCCGTCAGGTATGGCCGACCGGTTCCGCTGCCCGATCGACCGGGACAGCAAGGTAACTGTGTGAGCGCGGGCACGGAGCGGTGTTCAACAGAATTTGTCGATCGTCGTTGCGAGCACTTACGCCGTGCCGTGTTTCAGCACGGACTTCATGACGAGGGCGGAGCCAACATCAAGACCCGTTACCCGGGCCACTGCCCGGTGGTGGCCGAGTCGCTGCGTTGGACGCCGAGAATCGTGTCCGCGCGAGGTATCGCGGCGGGAAGTCGCGCCTAAGACGGAGGACCCCATTGGCGCGCTAACGCGATGCGGGGTGCGCCTCGCTACCCGGTCGCATCTCGCGCGTGCCAGCTACTAACCGGTCCCGCCTGGTGCTCTAGGCCAGCGGGCAACCGATGCACTCAAGATCAAGAAACGCTCAACTCATCTTCGAACACCGGCCGCGTGTCCGCTTCCTCGGCCGCGCATCGGGCGCGGCCGACACATCAGGGGGATACATGCAGAACCTAAACCAGATCCGCCGGAACCGAGCGTCCCGGCAACAGCGGAGAGCTCGGATTGCTCTCGTGTCGGCCGGAGTGGCCGTCACACTCATCGCCGCCACACTCGCGCCAGCGACTGGGGCGGACGCCGGTCCGGTTACACCGGTACTGCCCAAACCTAGCGCCACCCTCATGCCCGACGATGGCTCCAGCGCACAGTCCGCGGCTCTCGACGAGTTGTGCGCGCCCGGGCAGGACGGCGTCGTCTACGGCACGCCTGGCAACGACACGCTCAACGGCACCGCCGGCGACGACATGATCTGCGGGCTGGGCGGCAACGACACCATCAACGGCAAGGACGGCAGCGACACCCTCGTCGGCGGTGAGGGCGACGACACCCTCGTCGGTGGCGACGGCAGCGACTCCGCGTTCGGCGGTAGCGGCATCGACACGCTGACCGGTGGCAACGGCGACGACACCCTCAACGGCGGCGACGGGAACGACGCCCTCTCGGGTGGCAATGGCGCCGACGGGCTCTCTGGTGGCGACGGCGACGACTCGATCACCGCCGGCGACGGCGCCGACCGGCTCTTCGGTGGGCCCGGCAACGACGCCCTCAACGGCCAGGACGACGACGACTCACTGTTCGGCGACGCCGGCACGGACACCGCCGACGGGTACAACGGCATCGACATCTGTGTCGACAATGAGACGGAGACGAAGTGCGAAAAGGGCGCCCAGGCCCTCGACCCGTACGCCGCGGCGCTGCCGATCGGTGCCGACAACGCCGCCCCGGCCGAGTTCACCGTCGATGACATCTTCCCCGGGCTCTCGATCCACCTCGTCACAGGCGGCGGCATCCGGCCCTGGGACGTGCACGCCGAGTACGCCCGCGACTACATGCAGGGCGACATCGCTGACAAGATGCCCGGCGGCGCCTGGGAGATCACCGTGCCCGAGGGGACGGCGCCGCTGCGGGCCGGCAGCACGTTGACCCTCCCGTACAGCCCCGAGAGGCTCAACGGGTTCCCCGAGCAGGACCTCCGCGTGTTCTGGTTCGACCCGAAAGCCCAGCTGTGGGTGCCGGCGTCGGACAACCAGACCGTGGACACGAGCAACCACACCGTGACCACCTCGGTCCGGCACTTCTCGGTGTACGCGGTGCTCAGCATGCGGCCCCAGGACTGGGCCACCTTCTTCGCCAAGACCCCCATCCGGTGCGTAGGGGCGGACGGATCCGGTAGCCGGGTGGACGCCACCATGCTCATCGACTCCTCCGGATCGATGGCCGACAGCGACCCACAGGGGCTGCGCGTCGACGGCGCCAAGGCGTTCGTGGCCGGCATGCGAGACCGTGACCGTGCCGCCGTGGTCAGCTTCGAGAACTGGGCCACCACCCGGATCGGGCTGACCACACTCGACACGGCCGCGAACCGGCAGGCCGTCGACGACGCCCTCGAATCCACCCGCTACAACGGCGGCGGGACCGATATCTCCGCGGCCGTCGATCGCGCCATCAACCTGCTCAGCGTCGACCAGGACTCCGCGATCCGGGTCGCCGTCCTGCTCACCGACGGGGTCAGCCCTTACGACCCGACGCTCACCAGCCGAGCGGCGCAGGCCGGCATCCAGATCGACACCGTCGGTCTCGGCGCCGGCGTCAACGAGACACTGCTGCGACAGATCGCCGATGGGACAGGCGGCACCTACTCCCAGCTGTCGGATCCCAGCAAGCTGCCAAGCCTGTACACCGATCTCGTCGGCGACCTGATCGACGACGGCAGCGACCACGACCACGACACGCTGAGCGACTGTGTCGAGCGCAACGGCATGTTCATCCCTGTCGCCGCGACCCTCCCCGGCGTCTTCGGCCTGTTCGACGACTACTTCGTCACCAGCAACCCCGACCGCCATGACACCGACGGGGACCATCTGGACGACGGCCAGGAGATGATCGCGCACAGCTTCACCGAACGCCCGGACCTCGCGCAGGAGTACCGGTTTCTGATCGACCAGGGCCTGACCACCTACTACGAGATGGTCGCCGACCCGAACGAGAAGGACAGCGACGGGGACGGCACCACAGACCTCGAGGAGATCTACGCCGGCACCGACCCGCTGATCGCCAACGACAACACCCTCGGCATCGAGGGGCTCAACCTGCCCGCCTCCACACTGTTTCAGCCCGTCAACAACACCAAGCCCGCATTGCCCAAGACCCTGAACGTCCGCAGCAATAACGGGCAGAACACGCTGCTGGAGCAGACCTGGAACGAGACCCCGGTCGTCTACGGCGTTCACGGTGGGTGCGTCGAGAACTGCACCGCACTCGAGGACCTGGCGGCCGAGCGGCCCAACGACAACGGCTGGGGCGTGTGCATCGGCGGGTTCGGCGACTGCGTCACCGACACGAGCCAAGTGGAGGACATGGTGGAGGAGGCCCGTATCGCCCAAGGCATCTTCGATTCAGACGGGCTGGTCCGAGGCGAGTACACCGAGCAGCAGGCCTACCTGCTGTGTGCAGCGTGGGCGAACGCCACCGACTGCGGCCACGTCATGGACACGCAGTTCCCCAACGGGATCCGCGCGCTCCAGCCCGAGGACGCCCTGTCCGCGGTCATGGTTGGCGTCATCGAGCTACCCGGTCCTGGGGTGGCGATCAACCCGGCCTGGAAGTCCCGGATCGGCAACGTGATCGCTGGCAGCACCGTCGGCATCGCCGCCGGCGTCACTCTCAACGCCCTCATGGAATCGGTCTCGGCCTGCTACAAGCAGACCCCGATCGCCGAGGTGAACTCCGGCCTGCCCTACACCAGTCCGTGCGATGTCGCACCGACGTTCTCCCCGGGCACCGACGTGCGGGAGGCAGCCGAGCACAAGATTGACGCGATCGTCGCCAAGCCCTCGACGGCCATGCTGACCTACCGGCCAAACGCCGAGCAGACCGTGGCACGGGCTTGGTACAACGCCTATTCACCGTGCGACCCCGCCGGGCGGGCAGCCGCGGCGGCGGCCCGTCCCGGGGTTGCGTTGGACTGCGACGAGTACCCCTACTACTCCACAACAACCGCGGGGCCGGGCGCGTCATTGAGCCTGATCAATGCGTCGGACAACAGGAGAGAGGGCGCACTGCTTCGCGTCTTCAGCACCACCTGCCCAACCGTGGGTGCGGCGGCGCCGTCCAGTCGCAAGCCGTACCTGGTCGCACCGCAACTGGCCGTACCGACTGTGTGGCACTGCGGCGGCCGCGGCTCTCAGTAGCTGCGGTGGTGTTCCGCTGACATGGCCGGGCTCCGGAGGGCACGATGCTCCCCGGGGCCCGGTCGGGTACGACCTGATCCTCGACCAATGCTCCGCTCAGGAGGGGAATCCGATGACCGAACTGTCCACTCTTCTTTCCCAACTCCACGAACTGCTCGGCACCACCGGTGCACCAGTGGCCGAACACTTGCGCCCCGGCACCTCGGCGGACCGGGTCGAGGCTGTCATGCACGGCTTCGGCCTGGACGTGGATCCCGACATCGTCACGTGGTTCAGTTGGCACGACGGCACTGACACCCCCGCGGCGGCCTCCCCGCCGGGCAGCTTGCTCGCCAGTCCGCTCAACCACCTCCTCGGAGGCTTGCACCTGCCCACGCTCGACCAGGTGGCGACCGACCTCGCCGCCGCCCGCGAGCTCGAGCCATTCCCGGAGCAGCCGCTGATCTTGGGACCGGGCTGGTTCCCGTTCCTGGAGTTCACCGACGGCTGGCTCGTGTGTGTCGACACCCGCGCTGCCGCGAGCCCAGCCCCGGTGTACGTCTGGGACACCGGCGCCGGCTACGACCTGACGACCCTGCAGCCGTGGTTCCCCAGCGTCAACGAGCTCGCCGCCACGATCGTCGAGGCCTACCAATCAGGAAACATCGACCCGCGTGAACTGGTGCTGGACTTCGACCGATTGCCCGCATCGGCGCGGCGCCTGAGCTACTGACGCCATTCGTTCTCCCCAGGCGTGCGAATCGCAGTTGCTCGCCAGGCTGGCGCGCCGCAGGTCAAGGATCCCTAGCCCGTCAGCCTGGCCGCCCTGCCGAGCGGCGAGCTCAGGTCCGCGCAATGAATGCGAAGCGGTGCGGCCGCTGGCGGCGAAGTGACGCGGGGGGCCGGCTCCGCGACGGGACCTGGCGCGGACCTTCTGCCAGCGTCGACGCTCCCGCCACGAACGAGCGCTCGCACCAGACGGTCTAGATTGGTTTCCGCACTTCAAGGGCACGCGGCCAACGCTCTCCGACAAACGCGGGGGCGATGGCCCGGTCTGCGGAGAACCGCCACCGCACCGCTGCATGATCCGATAGAGGAGGTTCGGATGCCGGTGAGGCTCAACCACACGATTGTGTATTGCCGCGACAAGCAGGCCTCTGCATCGTTCTTGTCCGAGATCCTGGGGTTGCCCGCCCCGACGAGCTTCGGACCGTTCTCAGTGGTCCAGGTGGCGAACGACGTCTCGCTGGACTTTCTCGAGGAGGGGGCGGTGCACCCGCAGCACTACGCGTTTCTGGTCGACGAGAACGAGTTCGACCAGATCCACGGGCGAATCCTGGCCCGCGGCATCCCTTACTGGGCCGACCCCGGGCAGCGTCGACCGCAGCAGATGAACACCAACGACGGCGGCCGCGGGCTGTACTGGCTGGACCCCGACAGTCACATCCTCGAGATCCTCACCGTTCCGTACGGCGGCTGGCCGAAGCAGGCAAGTCCTTAGCCGCGGGCAACAAGCTGCCAATAGGAAGCCCCGGGGGACTTACGCTTCTGGTCGGCAGGCATGCACCGCTCGCGGCGGAAAGAGGCAGGGTCGAAACGCGTTCCTCGCAGCATGGGCGCTCCGCGCCAACCCGGCGGTCGCTGTTAGGTCGTGCTGATGCCGGTGGGCACCTCCAGGAGCCCTAGCTGGACCAACATGTCGAGCTGGTCGAAGTAGAAGTCGTGTCGCACGATCCGGCCGTCCCGCACGGTGGCAACGTCGGCCGCGCGCATACGGACCTGTCTGCCCGTCGGCGGGATCGCCTGCCCGTCAGGCATCTCGAGCGGCTGGGTGTGCGTGCCGACGAACTCGCCCTCGTCGATCGCGCAGTCAGCCGTCTCGTGCTCCTTCATCGAGATGTACTGCCGGTCGGAGAACGATCCGACAAAGGCCTGGTTCCACTTGATGAACCGGTCGATGCCGTGCAGCTCGCCCTCGTCCGGTGTGGTCGCGACGACGTCCGACGCGTAGATCTCGCGCAATGCATCCAGGTCGCCGGCGAGCACCGCGGCGGTGGCTCGGTCCATCAGTTCGCGTGGGAGTCCCATCTGACACCTCCTCGTTTCGGGCCCTGAGGTTCCGGTGGCCCGGCCGGCCGGGGCGCAGTCGACCAGGCGACTTCATCCAGTCAACGCCGCGGCAACGACCGTGGCCATAGCGCCGATGGGCTACCCCGCCACTTCACCGGACGCAGCACGCTGCACGCTGCACGCCCAGTTCGACCGGCTCATCGACTTCGTCGCCGAAGATTCCAGTCGTGGTGCCTCTCCACCAAAGCAGGGGGTTCGTCCCTCGAGGCCGCCCCCCACCTCCTCGTCGAATCTCGTCGCCGAGGTGATGAACCCGCGCCGCCGCCGCGTCATTCTGGGCCGGAGAGGACCACGACACCCGCACGAGTTCTCGGGATAGCCGCGGCGAAGCAGTCGGGCGCCACACGGATTTCACACCGGCCACGGACTTAGTTGGCGGTCGGCCCAGGGGGGCCATGATCGAGATGGGGCGGACAAAGTGGGCGACCGGGCCGGACGGATCGACCTGATCCGGACCCTGGAGCGCCTCACCTGCGCCGCCGAGGCCGCCCAGACGGTGGTCACCGGCGAGTTCGACCCCGGTCTGGCAGCGACCCTGCCCGGCGGGCTCGCCGGACTGACGCAGGCCGGTCCGCGGACTGACGTGAGTGCGCGTTACCCGCCTACGCCTGCCTGCCCCTGACGGCCACACCAGCGAGGTCAGGCGGAGCAACGCTGGCCGCGGGCCTGTCGGGCCGCGGCTCGGTACTCCTTCAGCTCCGCGACACCCCTGCGCCAGTTGCGAAGCCACATGGAGGTGGCCTGCTCCGGAGTCATCAAGCCCTTCCGAAACATCTCCATGTCAGCCACATGGCTGCGCCAGGTGCCGAGCGCGACGTCCGCCGCTGCCAGCTCCCGGTTCCGGTCCTTCACGACCCGGACACACGACTCGAGCCCTGCACTCGGCTCAGGCACCTGGCGCGACGAGCACGTCGTACTCGTCCGATGGAAAGACTTTGTGGCCGACTCGTAGCGCGACAGCCGTTGCTGGGCGCCCAGACGGGTCCGGTTCCAGAAGGCCCGGGCCTCCTCCAGGGTGATCTCACCGGCGACCAGCTGGTTCATGGCCGCGACATGCGTCTGCCACTGGTCCAGCGAGGCTGCCGCAGTCCGGAGCGGACGCGCCTGTGCCTCAAGGACCGACCGACATCGGGCCGTTCGGCGCTCCTCGAGGCTCGGGTCCGCCGACGTCGGGGACTGGATGTTCGCATGCGGACCGACGTCGGGTTCGCTTGGAGGCGCGGTCCAGTCGAGGGCGGACGGCGCGAACGCGAAAAGTCCGGCGATGAGGATCCCGACCACTGTCCCGGACCCGAATGTGGCAGCCGTCCGCATTCGGGTCCCCGCAGGAGCAGGTGACCAGCTGTCTGCTTCCTGAGGCATCGCGGGCGACTCGTTCGCAGGGGCCACGAGTTGCGCAGGTTTGCCTGTGGTGGCCCGCAGCACCAGCAAGACGGGGATCTCACACAGCAGAACCACGGCCACCGAGATCGCCAGTCCCCGGCTCACCGAAGCAATGTCCAGCGCCAGCAGGAGAGGCACGACCTGGTAGGCAAGGACCACGAGCGCGGCAGCGAGAGTGAACAGCGGCAGGCGTAGCCAGTTCCTGTTCCGGAGGCCGCCCCCGCTACTCATGCGCCGCCCCGTCGAGCACCGCCTCGTCGGCCGCCTTGGTCTTGGGCGTCGGGACCCACGAGACCTGCCGGCGGCCGAGCGCCCACATCAGGACCGCTCCGGCGGCGGCAGCACTTTCGAAGATCCCGGCAACAGGAGCGACCGCGAGGACGCGGGTCGTCTCGATCCAGCGTTGGAGGAAGGTGAACGAGGGATTCGAAGAGACGTTGTACCAGACGCCGATGAAGCTGGAGTTGAGCCACAGGAAGCCGACGAAGACCAGCGCGAGCATGACTCCTTCGGGCAGTCGCTGGATCGGGATCCCCGTGGCCAGCCGGGCAGTCTGGTACGTGATGTACAGCAGCGAGACCACGCCGGCCGGGAGGCCGAGGGCAAAGGTCGCCAGCCGGTACCGGGTGCCCCAGAGCAGCCGTCTCCGGTCGGCGCTCGGGAGTGCCTGGAACTCGTGCATCAAGCGGATCATCTGCAATCCCTGCAGGACGCCGAGCACCCATCGGTACCGCTGTCGATAGGCGCTGCGGATCGAGAACGGCGGTTGCTCGAGCATGACGCTCCCGTGCCAGCCGAAGATCTCCGGCCCCTCGGTGAGATAGGCCTTGACGCCGAAGACGTAGTCCTCGGCGATGAACGGCTGGCCGTCCTTGGTGAGGCCGATGTCCCAGCCGAGCCGGTTCTCCAGCTCTTCGTCGATCACGAGGTTGGACCCGTGCAGATGCAGTGGCACACCGCTCTCCATCACATGGCGACACTCGTAGCAGTTGATCGGTCGGCCCGCTTCCATGGCCCGACAGACCGGACCTGCGTCGCAGTACTCGAACGGGTAGTAGATCGGCCCCTCGCAGAGCAGCTTGTCCGTCGTCGCCAGGAAACGCAGCAGCTTGCGGAGCTCGGGCGGCTCCATGACGCTCTCCTCGTCGAAGTGCACGATCACGGTGCGCCCGGGCAGCCGGTTGAACCCGCCGCGCCGCAGCTCCACGGCGTAGTGGAGACCACGCGCCTTGAACCGGGTCAGGTTCGGCGTCTCGTAGTCCGTCGGCACCTCGACGACGAGCACGTTCTCGAAGGGGATGCTGTCGGCCATGGTGTCCAACGCGCGCTTGCTGGCGGCTGACTCGGTGAAGACCTCGACCCAGAGCTTCCCCGCGTAGAGGTCGGGGTCCTCATCGACCAGTCGTGCCACGTTCCTCAGGCCGCGCTCGATCACCGGAAGGCTCCCCGCCGTACCGCGCGTCGTGACCTGGATCTTGACGTTGGGAAGGTTCCCCAGCCTCGCGAGCATCTCGGACGTCGCAGGTTCCAGCTGTCGGTAGCGGTGCCAGAAGAAGAAGTAGCTCCTGAAGTAGAGCAGGTAGCGAACGCCGATGACCACGATCAGCAGGGCGGTGACGACGCCCAGCACCCTGCCGACCCCCGACAGCGACAACAACGCCGACCGGACGGGTTGCCCGCTGCCGTCCAGCGCCGACCACCCGGCGCCCACGACACCGGTCAGCATGTTCGCCCGGTCCCAGACCGGTCCATCTCCCCGAGGAGCGCTCGACGAAACTCCATGTCCACACCCCCGTGTTCGTGACGCAGTCCTCACACTGCCTCCGGCTCGGGAACCGCCTCAATCCCCAAAATCAGGGGACGTGGACCCGAGCGACACATCAGGCCTTGATGGCTGGCCCCGGAGCCACCGGGCGCGCAGGAGCGATGCCCACCAGCCGCCGAGGGACTGGCCCTTGTCGTCACCTCGTCCGCGGGTGAAGGATCGGCTTGCCTGCTCGGCGCTGGCAACCCCCGGACCGTGGCGGGCGTCCACCGGCGAATGCCGGCGCGACTCGGGCAACGTGCGGAGGTATCTCGGTGAAACGACTCGTCAGCACAACCACGACTGCCATGGCTGCGGTCCTGGCAACTCTCGTCGGTGGAAGCGTCATCGCTGCCACCCAGGTCAGCCAGTCCAGCGACGAGCAGGCCCTGGCCCCGTCGAGACCACCAGCCAGCAGAACCATCGAGCAGAAGGTCGATGACCTGCTGGACAGGATGACCACGAAGGAGAAGCTCCAGCAGGTGCAGCTGCTCTCGGACGGCCAGATCACCGACGCCGACGCCGAGAACGGCGTCGGCGGCGTCTTCAGCCTCACCGACCCGGCGAAGATCAACCACTACCAGCACATCGCCGTGGAACAGTCCCGGCTGCACATCCCGATCCTGTTCGCCTTCGACACCATCCACGGCTACCGCACGATCTTCCCGGTGCCGCTGGGTGCCGCGAGCTCGTTCGACCCGGACGTCGCGAGGACGGACGCGACGATCGGCGCCCGCGAGTCGGCGACCGTGGGGTTGAAGCAGGTCTACAGCCCGATGGTCGACGTCTCGCACGAGCCACGGTGGGGCCGCATCGTCGAGGGTGCGGGTGAGGACCCCTACCTCGGCTCGGTGATGGGAGCAGCCCGCGTCAAGGGCGCCCAGGGATCGCGCTACAGCACCCGCGACAAGGTCGTCTCGAGCGTCAAGCACTACGTGGCGTACGGCGAGCCCGAGGGCGGGCGCGACTACAACACCACCGACATGTCCGAGCAGCGGCTGCGCAACCTCTACCTGCCGCCGTTCAAGGCAGCGATCGACGCCGGCGCGGACACGGTCATGTGCTCGTTCAACTCGCTCAACGGCGTGCCGGGGTGCGCGAACAGGTACACCGAGACGACGATCCTCAAGAAGCAGTGGGGGTTCGACGGCTTCATCGAGAGCGACTACACGGCGGTGGCCGAGACCCGCGCCTGCCCGCCTCGGACCCCCGACGAAGGCCCGTGCGGTCACGGCACCGCAGCCGACGGCCCGCAGGCCGGCGCCAACGCGCTGATGGCCGGCACCGACTCGGAGATGGTCAGCACCAACATCCGGGACTACGGCCAGCAGCTGCTGCAGCAGCACCGGATCACGATGTCCCGGCTCGACGACGCCGTCCGCCGGATCCTGCGGGTGAAGTTCCGCGCCGGCCTGTTCTCCCACCCGTACGTCGACCAGGACAGGGCCACGGACCCGGCCAGCTTCCTCACCGACGCCGACCGGGCAGCCGCCCGCAAGGCCGCCGGCGAGTCGATGGTGCTCCTGAAGAACAGCGACAGCACCCTGCCGCTGGACAAGTCGAAGCAGACCGCCGTGATCGGACCGCTCGGCGACAGCAAGCACGACATGCTCGGTCCCTGGTGGGGCCGCGGCGAGGACTCCGACGCGGTGAGCCTCTTCGACGGCATCAAGGCCCAGGACCCGTCCGCGACGTACACCCCGGGCTGCACGATGAGCCACGCCGAGCCGCCGGACGCCGCGACCGCCGACGACTGCACCTCGACGGCCGGCTTCGCCGAGGCGGTGGCCGCCGCCCGGAGCGCGGACCAGGTCGTGCTCGCGCTCGGCGAGACCCGCGAGATGAGCGCCGAGGCGGAGGCCCGCACGACGATCGACCTGCCCGGCAAGCAGCAGGAGCTGCTCGACGCGGTCAGGGCCGCCGTACCCGACAAGCCGGTCGCGGTGGTGCTGTTCAACGGGCGACCGCTGACGCTGGCCCAGGTCGACGCGACCGCGCCGGCCATCCTCGAGGCGTGGTTCCCCGGCGTCGAGGCGGGCAATGCGGTGGCGGACGTGGTCTTCGGCGGCGTGAACCCGAGCGGCAAGCTGCCGGTCTCGTTCCCGCGGACGCTCGGCCAGGTCCCGATCTACTACAACCACGAGCCCACGGGCCGGCCCTGCGACGCGACGCAGAAGTACACCTCGCGCTACCGGGACCTCAACGCGTGCGACCCGTTGTACGAGTTCGGCTTCGGGTTGAGCTACACGACCTTCTCGGTCTCGGACTTCGCGATCGACCAGTCGCGGGTCCGCCCGAACGGGCGGGTGCACGCGACGATGACGGTCACCAACACCGGCTCCCGGGCCGGCACGGACGTCGCGCAGCTCTACCTCCACGACCCGGTCGCGAGCCTCTCCCAACCGGTGCGGCGGCTTCGCGGCTTCGAGCGGGTGGCCCTCGACCCGGGTGAGTCCCGGACGGTGAGCTTCACCATCGACCGGAGCGACTTCGGGTTCTACGACAACCGGGGCCACTTCGTCGTGGAGCCGGGACGGATCGAGCTGTACGCCGGGGACTCCTCGTCGGCGTCGCTGCGCAGGACGTTCACGGTCACGCGCTGACATCTCCCACCGCGGGCCCGGCACGCCGGTGCCGGGCCCGCGGCGCCGTCAGCCGGTGAGCGCCTCGATCACGTCCTTGCTGTGGGTGAGCGGGATCCGGTTCCCCTCGAGCTCGATGCGGGATCCCGTGGCCGGGTCGATGAGCTCGAGGACCCGGACGTTGAGCCGCTGGTGCACCCTCACGTCGAGGTTCCTCCTCGGGACGCGGAAGACCAGCGGCCCGGCCGCGCTGTAACGGGTCGCGGCACCGAAGCCGCAGACGTGCGTGGGCGTCACCCCGACCAGCATCTTGTCCGGGAGCCCGCTGGCGGCGTCGTGGGCGCGGGCACCGGCCAGCGACCCGGCGGCGGTGCCGACCGCGTCGGCGACGCCGCCCGCCGACCCGGCCAGGCTGTCTCCCACGAGTCCCCCGGCGAACATGCTGCCGGTGTGGCCGCGCGGCAGGAACTGGCCCGCCGCGGTCACCTCCTCGGGTACGCCGAGCTCGCGCAGCGCCTCCTCGACGATCCCGATCATCTGCTCCTCGGCCATGTCCGCTCTCCCTCCGCTGGGCATCCTGCCGATCCGGCCATGCTGCTCCGGAAGGCCGTCGCCGTCATGGCCCGAGATGGGGAGACGGGCGTGGTCAGGCCCTGGCGGCGGGCTGGAACAGCTCGACGAGGTTGCCGGCGGGGTCGGCGAGCAGGACCTGGCGCCCGCCCGGCCCGGCGACCACGTCGCTGCGGAGGGCCTGGCCGGCGGCCCGGAGCCGGTCGATCTCGGCGTCCAGGTCGTCGCAGATGAGATGGATGCGGTTGCGCCCCGGGGTCGCGGCGTCCGCCGGTGTGGCGCGGGCGCCCGAGCTGGCGGCGCCGGACAGCAGCAGCCGCAGCGGACCGCGTACGACGTCCGCGAACGCGGGCGCGGCGCTGGTGTTCAGCTCGAAGCCGAGATGGGTCGTGTAGAAGTCGATGGCGGCCTCCACGTCGTCGACGAGGTAACGGACGCTGGCGTACTGGTCGGGTCCGGTCATGGAGCGGCCTCCTTCTCGTGGTGGGTGGCGAGGACGGGCAGCAGGTGCCGCACGCGGGTGTCGATCTCGGTCGCGGTGCGCCGGAACGCCGGGTAGCCGGGCTCGTCGGCGTCGCCGGCCGTGGCCGGGTCGGGAATGCTCCAGTGCGACCGGCGCGGGTGGCGGGGGAGCTCGGGGCAGGCCTCGCGGGCCCTGTCGCACAGCGTGATCACGTGGTCGAAGGTGCGCTCGGCGAGGGCGTCGAGGTGCTGGGGTCGCCGGTCGGCGATGTCGATGCCGAACTCGTCCCGCAGCACCCGGACGGCGTCGGCGTGCAGGTGGGGGCGCGGCCGGGTCCCCGCGCTGGCCACCGTCACGCGGCCGGCCGTGTGCTGGCGCAGCAGTGCCTCGGCGATCGGTGAGCGGGCGCTGTTGCCGGTGCACACGAACAGCACCGCGACCGGTGGCGTGTGCCGCTGGTCGACCGGGAAGTCCGGCGCCGCCGGGTCCCGGCGCAGCGATGGGTGGAGCGCAGCCCCACCCGCGGCGAGCGCGACGGCGCACCGGTCCAGGTCGAGGTGGTAGTAGCTGTCCCGCCCGTCGAAGGTGCTGCGCGTGGCGCTGACCAGCCCGCCGTCACGCAGTCGGCGCAGGTGGTAGGAGAGCAGGTTCTGGGGCTGGTCGATCCGGCTGACCAGGTCGCGGACCCGGTAGTCGCTCTCGGCGAGCGCGGTCAGGAGCCGCCAGCGCAGCGGGTGGGCGGCCAGCCGGATGAACGTCGGTGGGGCGGCGACGTGTCCCGAGGGGACCATGACTCGACGATACATCAATCTGGATTGATGGAACATGCCGTGGCAAGGCGATGAGTGCCATGCATGAACCAGGTCGGTACTGGCGACGTACCTGACAGAGAGAGGAGGTGGAGACGATGAACACGGAACGGCACGCCTGGTACGCCAACCAGGCCGTGGCGCTCGCCGAGCGGCGTACTCCCCCCGTCTGCGGCTGCGGCCAGGACCTCGACGCCTGCGCCGGCACGCACTGCCCACGGTGCGGCACCTCTCTCACCTCGCACGCCGCGTGACGCGCGGGCCCGTCGTCCGCCGCGGGTGAGGCGGAGCGCCTCGGCATCGGGGAGGATCGGGGCCCGAGCGGACGGAGGCCCGAGCGTGTTCTACATCCTGATCTTCGCGGGTCTGGCGATCCTGCTCGTGGTCGCGGTGCTGACCCGGAACGCACGCGCGCGAGCCGCGGACCGACGCAGGCCGCGCTGACCCGGCCGGAGGGGTGGCCCGCGGCGGTTCACGCCTGGCGGCCTCAACGCTGAGCCGCGAAGAACTCGTCCAGCAGGGCGGCCGACTCGTCGGCGAGCACGCCGGCCACCACCTCCGGGCGGTGGTTGAGCCGCCGGTCGCGGACCACGTCCCAGAGCGAGCCGACCGCCCCCGCCTTGGGGTCGAAGGCCCCGAAGACGACCCGGTCCACGCGGGCCAGCACGGCCGCCCCCGCGCACATGGTGCACGGCTCGAGCGTGACGACCAGGGTGCAGCCCTCGAGCCGCCACTCGCCGCGGGCCTTCGCCGCCTCGCGGAGGGCGACGACCTCGGCATGGCCCGTCGGGTCGCTCTCCGCCTCGCGGACGTTGCGGCCGCGGCCGATCACGGTCCCGGCCGGGTCGAGGACGACGGCCCCGATCGGCACGTCACCGGTGGCCAGCGCGGCGCGCGCCTCGGCGAGCGCGGCGAGCATCGGCTCGCGCCACACGGCGTACGGGGTCATCGGCCTCAGGCGTTGGTGGTGAGGCCGACGGCGTCGTCGAAGAGCCGGCCGAACCCGAGGCGACGGGCGACCTCGGAGAGCATCTCGTCGGGATAGAGGTCGAAGTCGTCGATGAGCACCGCCAGGTCCATGGCGTGCATGCCGAGGTCGCCGAGCAGGTCCAGGTCGCCGGCCGGCACCTGGTCGTCCTCCTCCTCGACGTCGGGGAGGGCCAGGAAGTCCACGACCGACCGGGCCAGCTCCCACTCGTCGGCGGCGGTGATGTCGGACAGCAGGACGCGGGTGCTGGCGCCGGCCACGCGCACGATGATGAAGAAGTCCTCGTCGATGGCGACCATCCCGACCGCGCCGCCGTCACCGGGGAAGCGCCGCAGGGCATGGGAGAGCGTGTGGAGGTCCTCGAGGACGTCGTGGGCGAGCTCCTGCACCTGCCAGTCGCCTTCCTCCCGGTAGGCGGCCAGCGCGAAGTCGACTGCGTCGCTCTGGTCGGCCATGTCATCCTCCGATCAAGCCGTCCGGCACCCTGGGCGTTGTTCAGCCTGACAGACGACAGCGGCGGCGGCCAACCCCCTTTCGGCCCATTCCCGGCGTGTCCTGTTGCCGGGGGTCCCACTAGGGTTTGCGCCATGCGCACCCACGTCGTCGACCACCCGCTCGTCGCCCACAAGCTCACCGTCCTGCGGGACGAGACGACGGACTCCCCGACCTTCCGCCGCCTCGCCGACGAGCTGGTGACGTTGCTGGCCTACGAGGCCACCCGCGACGTGCGGGTCGAGGACGTCGACATCGTCACTCCCGTCGCCCCCACCACCGGGACCCGGCTGGCCACCCCGAAGCCGCTGGTGGTGCCGATCCTGCGGGCCGGTCTCGGCATGCTGGACGGGATGATGCGGCTGCTGCCGACCGCCGAGGTCGGCTTCCTCGGCATGGTCCGCAACGAGGAGACGCTGGAGGCCTCGACGTACGCCGAGCGGCTGCCGGAGGACCTGTCCGGCCGGCAGTGCTACGTGCTGGACCCGATGCTGGCCACCGGCGGCACCCTGGCCGCGGCGATCAAGTTCCTCACCGACCGGGGCGCCGACCACATCACCGCGATCTGCCTGCTGGCCGCCCCCGAGGGCTGCTCGCGCCTCGAGCAGGACCTCTCCGGGCTGGACGTGCCGGTGACCGTGGTGACCGCCGCCATGGACGAGAAGCTCAACGAGAAGGGCTACATCGTCCCGGGCCTCGGCGACGCCGGCGACCGGCTGTACGGCGTCGCGGGGTGACCCGTCCGGACTAGCCCGGGAAGATCTGCACCGTCCCGGTCGCGACCAGGACCAGCAGCAGGAGCACCAGCAGCCCGAGGACGGCGTACGTCCACTCCTTGCCGACCCGGCTCTCCTCGGACTCGGGCGCGTCGTACCGGTGTCCGTCGGGGCGCCCCAGGCGGCCCTCTTCCTCGTCAGGCATGACCCTTCAACGACCGAGCGGCCGATTCGTCACCGGGACCGGGCCGCCCCGCTCACAGGCTCTTGATCGAGTTGAGCAGCTTGCCCAGCGACTCCTTGGCGTCCCCGAAGAGCAGCGTGGTCTTCGGGTCGAAGAGCAGCTCGTTCTCGATCCCGGCGAACCCGGGCCGCATCGAGCGCTTCATGAACACGATCTGCTTCGCCTCGTCGGCGTTGAGGATCGGCATGCCGTAGATCGGCGCGCCCGGCGTGGTCTTCGCGGCCGGGTTGACCACGTCGTTGGCGCCGACAACGAGGACGACGTCGGTGTTCTTGAACTCGCCGTTGATCTCGTCCATCTCCACCAGCTGCTCGTAGGGCACCTGGGCCTCGGCGAGCAGCACGTTCATGTGTCCGGGCATCCGGCCCGCGACCGGGTGGATGGCGTAGTCGACCTTGGTGCCGCGCTCGCCGAGCACGTCGACGAGCTCGCGCAGCGTGTGCTGGGCCTGGGCCACCGCGAGCCCGTAGCCGGGCACGATGATCACGCGGTCGGCGTACCCGAGCAGGATCGCGACGTCCTCGGGCCCGGCCGACTTCACCGGCCGGTCGCTGGCCTCGCCGCCGCCGAGGGTCGAGCCGCCCTTGAGGGCGCCGAACATGATGTTCCCGACCGACCGGCCCATGGCGCGCGCCATCAGCAGGGTCAGGAACGTGCCCGAGGCCCCGACCAGGGTGCCGCCCACCAGCAGCAGCGTGTTGGACAGGACGTAGCCGCCGGCCGCCACGGTGAGACCGGTGAACGCGTTGAGCAGCGAGATCACGATCGGTACGTCGGCGCCGCCGACCGGCAGCACCAGGAGCACGCCGAAGACCAGCCCGACCAGGCACAGCGCGATGCCGATCCCGATGGCCGCGTCGGTGACGGTGAGGACCGACAGGCCGACGCCGCCCAGCAGCATCAGCCCGAACGCCACCGGCAGCCCGGCGAAGACCACCGGCCGTGAGGTCATCAGCTCCTGGAGCTTGGCGAAGGTGATCAGCGAGCCGGCGAAGGAGACCGAGCCGACGAAGATCGTGAACGCGGTGGCGGCGTAGACGAACCAGCCGTACGCGTCGACGTCCGCCCCCAGCGCGTCGAGGGCGTCCTGGACCTCGAGCATGTGGTTGAGCTCAAGCAGCGCCACCAGGGCAGCCGCGCCGCCGCCCACGCCGTTGAACAGCGCCACCATCTGCGGCATCTGGGTCATCTGCACCTTGCGGGCCCCGAACACCCCGCCGGCGGTGCCGACCGCGATCGCGCCGATCATCAGCGGCACGTGGTCAAGGTGGTCGACGTAGATGAAGGGCAGCACGCAGCCGACGACGGCCGCGGCCGCCCCGACGAGGTTGCCGCGCCGCGCGGTCCTCGGACCGGAGAGGCCCTTGAGCGCGAGGATGAACCCGATCGCGCAGAGCAGGTAGACGACCTGGACCCACGTGGGCATCAGCGCGCCCCCTCGTTCTTCGGCGCCGGCTTCTTGCGCGTGAACATCTGGAGCATCCGGTCGGTGACCACGAAGCCGCCGACCATGTTCACGGTCGCCAGCACGATGGCCACCAGCCCGACCACCAGCGCGAGGGTGGAGTCGGTGGCGCCGGTCACCAGGATGGCGCCGAGCAGGATGATGCCGTGGATCGCGTTGGCGCCGGACATCAGCGGCGTGTGCAGGGTGGAGGAGACCTTGGAGATCACCTCGATGCCCACGAACACGCTGAGGATGAAGATCGTCAGCCAGACGACACCTTCGTTCATGCCTGCTCTCCTTCGATGGCCGCCCGGGTCGGTTCGTGTCGGATCACGCCGTCGTGGGTCACGCACGAGCCCGCGACGATCTCGTCCTCGAAGTCGGGGGCGAACAACGCCGCCCCCTCCTCGGTGGTCTGTGTCATCAGGGTGACGAGGTTGACGACGTTCTGGGCGTAGAGCCTGGACGCCGGGCCGGGCATCTGGCTCGGCACGTTCCGCCCGCCCCACACCTGCGCGTTCCCGATCCGGACGACCTCGCCCGCCTCGGAGCCCTCGACGTTGCCGCCGGACTCCGCGGCCAGGTCGACGACCACCGAGCCGGGTCGCATCTCCTCGACCATCGCGCGGGTCACCAGCATCGGCGCCTGCCGGCCGGGGACCGCGGCGGTGGTGATCAGCGCGTCCGCGTCCGCGATGTACGGCGTCAGCAGGTCGCGCTGCCGGGCGGCCCGGTCCTCGGTCATCTCCCGGGCGTAGCCGCCGGCCCCCTCGAGCGTCTCGAGCTCGAGGTCGATCGACTGCGCGCCCATGGAGCGGATCTCCTCGGCGGCGGCCGCGCGGACGTCGTACGCCTTGACGACGGCGCCGAGCCGCTTGGCGGTGGCGATCGCCTGCAGGCCCGCGACACCCGCACCCAGCACCACGACCTCGGCAGGAGGCACGGTGCCGGCGGCGGTCATGTTCAGCGGGAAGAAGCGGCGCAGCATGCCCGCGGCGACGACGGCGCAGCGGTAGCCCGCGACCAGCGCCTGCGAGGACAGGGCGTCCATCGACTGGGCCCGGGAGATGCGGGGCACCAGCTCCATCGCGAACGACGTGAGGCCGCAGTCGCGGAGGTCGGTGACGACCGCCCGCTCCTGCCCCGTCGGCAGGAACGAGATGGTCGCGGTGCCGCGCCGCAGCCGCCGGATCACGTCGGTCCCGAGCGGCTGCACCGACACCACGAGGTCCGCGCTCTCCACGGCGGCCGCATCGACCTCCGCGCCGGCGGCTCGGTAGTCCTCGTCGGTGATCAGCGCGTGTGCACCGGCGTCCGGCTCGACCGTCACGACGTACCCCAGCCCGGTCAGCTTGCCGACCAGCTCGGGCACCATCGCGACACGGGCCTCGCCGTCGCGGGTCTCCCTGGCTACTGCGATCTTCACCCGTCGCAACCTAGGGCAGAAACCGCAGGGCGAACAGGCATCTCACGTTCTCGGCGTGGTGACCGATGCCACGCGCGGCGCCCTCACGGACTATCCGCCGAGCCCGAACTCCTCCATCACCTCGTACCGAGGCCGGCCCCGCGGGCCCTCGCCGAGGTGGGACGCGATCAGGGTGAGCCGGTCGACGGTCCAGGCCGGGCCCGCGTAGACGTCGAGCAGGCGGACCCAGCTCGAGACCTCCTCGGGCCGGCCGAGCCGGGCCAGGGTGAGGTGCGGGCGGAACCGCTTGCCGTCGACCTCGATACCGGTGCGCGAGGCCGCCGCCCGGGCACCGGTGGCCATCCGGTCCATCTCGGTCCGGGCCCGCTCGTCCAGGTCCAGGCCGGCCCACACGACCCGGGCGCGGCCGGCGTTCGGGAACGCGCCGCCGCCGGCCACCCGCGTCTCGAAGGCGGTACGCCGGGCCGCGGCCCGGCCGAGCCGCTCCGCCAGCTCGTCGAGGCGCCGATCCTCCACCGCGGCCAGGAACGCCAGCGTGACGTGGAGCTGCTCCGCGGTGGCCCACCGGAACGCCGCGGCGGAGCGACGGGGCTCGAGGAACTCCTCGAGGTGATCCACCGCCTCCTGCGACGGCACCAGCGCCACGAACATCCGCACGCCCCCATCATGCGTCGACCCGCCGGAGGCGCGGGCCTCGGGCGGGTCGACGTGGGGGGCACGCGGAGCGGTCAGCCCTTCGTGCCGCCCGCGGTCAGGCCGGCGACCAGGTGCCGCTGCGCGAAGAAGAACACCAGCCCGGCCGGGATCGTGATCAGCACGGCTCCGGCGGTCAGGCTCTCCCACTGCGGGTTGAACCGGGGCACGAACTGCTGCAGGCCGGCGCCGAGGGTGAGGTTCTTGTCGGTCTGGATGAACGCGATGGCGTAGGCGACCTCGCCCCACGCGGTGAGGAAGGTGTAGAACGCCGTGACCGCGAGCCCGGGGCGGGCCAGCGGGAGGATCACCCGCCAGAACGTGCCGAAGGGGCTCAACCCGTCGAGCGAGGCGGCCTCGTCGAGCTCCTTGGGGATGGTGTCGAAGTAGCCGCGCATCATCCAGGCGCAGAACGGCACCGCCACCGTGCAGTAGGCGATGACCAGCGAGGCCTTGGTGTCGATCAGGTCGAGCTTGGCCATGATCGTGTAGATCGGCACGATCAGGATCGCCACGGGGAACATCTGGGTGAGCAGGAAGACCCACATCAGCCCGCGCTTGCCGGGGAAGTTGAACCGGCTCAGCGCGTAGCCCGCGGTCGCCGACATCGAGATGCCGATCAGCATCGTGAACGCCGCCACGACGATCGAGTTCAGGAACCAGCGCGGGAAGTTCGTGTCGAACAGCACGTGCGAGTAGTTGTGCAGCGACGGGTGGTTGAACAGCTCGATGTCCGTGCTCTGGATGGCGTACGCCGGCTTCAGCGAGCTGAGCAGCACCCAGATCACCGGGAACAGCGCGATGAAGACGGCCACCAGCAGCGTCCCGTGCAGCAGCACCGATGCCAGGACGCTGCGCTGGCGGCGCGGCTTGGGGGGCCGGTCGGTCGAGAGGTCGGCGACGACCTCACCGGTGCCGATCGTGGAGATCGCCATCAGAACACCTCTCCCTGCTTGCGCAGCGCGCGTCGGTAGAACGATGCGTAGACCATGAGCAGCGACAGGATCATCACGCCGTACGTCGCGGCCAGCGAGTAGTTGCGCACTCCCTCGAACGCCGCCCGGAACGCGCCGGTCACCAGGATCTCGGTCTCGCCGGCGGGCTGGCCACCGGTCACGAAGTAGATGATCGGGAACATGTTGAAGGTCCAGATCGTGCCGAGCAGGATCACCGTCGAGCTGACCGGGCGAAGTCCGGGCAGCGTGATGTTGCGGAACCGCTGCCACGGCGAGGCACCGTCGATCGACGCGGCCTCGTAGAGGTCCTGGTTGATCGACTGCAGGCCGCCGAGCAGGGCCACCATCATGAACGGCACGCCGAGCCAGACGTTGGTGACGATGGCGGCGAACATCGCGGTCCAGCGGTGGTTGAACCACTCGACGCCGTTCATGCCGAGGTGCTCGAGGGTGGAGTTGATCAGGCCGAACTTGGGGTTGAACAGGAACTTCCAGGCGAACGCGCTGACGAACGCCGGCACCGCCCAGGGCACGATCAGCAGCACCCGGTAGAGACTTCGGCCCCGGAAGTTGCGGTTGAGCATCACCGCCAGGCCCAGGCCGATCGTGAAGTGGAAGAACACGCAGGCGATGGTCCACACGATGGTGTTGGTGAACTGCATCCAGAAGCGGCCGCGCTCACCGGTGAGGACGTCGGTGTAGTTCTTCAGCCCGACGAACTTCGCCTTGTCGGGGTTCGGCTCGCACTCAGTGCCGCCGCCGAGGGTCTTGGTGCAGATGGTGTCGCGCTGGTTGCCCTCGTTGAGGTCGGTGAACGACTGGTAGATCCCCTGGACCAGGGGCGCGAGCACCAGTGCGCCGAGGACGACCACGGTGGGCAGCACCATCGCCCAGGCGTACCAGTGCTTGTCGAAGCTGGCGCGCAGCCGGCCGGGCCCCCGGTCGCCTCCGCCACGGTCGGGCTGGGGCTCGGGGCGGGCGGGTGCGGCGGTGACGTCGGTGGTGGACATCGGGCCTCCAGGGGACTGCCGGGGTGAGACGAGCGAGCGCAGCGTACGTGCCGCGCGGGGCCGCCGGCCGCGGGGCCCGACCAGGTGGCCGGGCCCCGCGAACCGACGAGGCGGGTCACTCCGCGGAGTAGTCCGGGACGACGTCGCTCTTGTACTGCTTGGCGGTGGTGTCGAGGGCCGACTGCGGGTCCTCGCCCTGGACCATCACCTTGGTGGCCATCTCGTCGAGCGGACCGAAGAACAGGCCACCCTCGGGGATCCACGGGCGGGCCTTGGCCACGTCGAGCGCCGACTTCCAGGCGGTGACCTTCTCGTTGTCCGAGACCAGGTCGTAGGCGTCGGCGTTGCCCGGCAGCAGGCCGAGCTTGTCGGCGATGAACGCCTCGGACTCGGCGGAGCTCATGAACTTCACGAACGCGATCGCGGCGTCGGCCTTGTTCTCGTCCATGCCGGAGTAGATCACGTAGTTGTGGCCACCGACCGGGGCGCCGGCACCGGCCGAGCCCGCGGGGACCGGGGCGATGCCGAGGTTCTCGAAGCCGCCGAAGCTCGGGTCGGCGGAGATGTTCGCGACCTCCCAGGGACCGTTCATGATCATGCCGACCTTGCCGGCCTTGAACAGCGTCATCATGGTGCCGTAGGAGTCGTTCGCGTCCGGCTTGGCAGCCGCGCCGCTCTTGACCATGTCCTGGGCGATCTTGATGCCGGCGACGTTGGCGTCGCTGTTCACCATGATCTTCTGGGCGTCGGTGTCGACCAGGTCGCCACCCTCGCCGTACATGAACGGCAGCATGAAGTAGCCCGCGGCGTTCAGGTAGATGCCGTCGACGCCGGCCTTCTCCTTGAGCAGCTTGGCGTCCTCGGTGACCTCGTCCCACGTGGTGGGGGCGGACTCGATGCCGGCCTTGGCGAAGAGCTTCTTGTTGTACATCAGGCCGAGGGTGTCGGTGACCTGCGGGACGCCGTAGGTCTTGCCGTCGTACACGTCGCTCGACAGCGGGGTCTCGAGGAAGTTGTTGTCCTCGAGCAGCGGGGTGCCGTCGAGGGCGTACAGGTAGCCCAGCGAGGCGAACTCGGGGACCCAGGCGACCTCGGCGCGCAGGATGTCAGGAGCACCGGAGCCGGACTCGGCCGCGGTCTTGAACTTGTTCTGCGCCTGGTCGAAGGGGACCGACTGGTAGTTGACCTTGACGTTCGGGTACTGCTCGTTGAACTTCTGGATCAGCTCCTTGAACGCCGGGCCCTCGTTCGTCGGGTCCGAGGTGTCCCACCAGGTCAGCTCGGCCTTGAGGCTGGCCGGGTCGACGCTCTCGGTGGATCCCGAGGGCTTGTTCGAGGACGTCTTCTCGCCGTCCGAGCCGCCACAGGCAGCCAGGACAAGGGCGAGCGCGGCGGTGCCGGCGACTGCAGGCAGGGTGCGGCGCATGGGTGCTCCTTGATGTTTGTGATGCGGGCCACGGGAGGCTAGCAAGTTCCTTGCAAGAATTGAAAGTCCTTGCAGAAAAGTTGCAAACCGGCTTTCATACGCCCGTGGCAACCCTGGCCGACATCGCCGCCGAGGCGGGCGTGAGCGAAGCGACCGTGAGTCGCGTCCTCAACGACAAACCGGGCGTCAGCGACGGCTCCCGCCAGTCGGTCCTGGTCGCCCTCGACCTGCTCGGCTACGAGCGTCCGACCCGCCTGCGCCGCCGCAGCGCGGGCCTGGTCGGGGTCGTGGTCCCGGAGCTGGAGAACCCGATCTTCCCGGCCTTCGCCCAGGTCATCGACGACGCGCTCTCCAGCCGCCGCTACACCCCGGTGCTGTGCACCCAGTCGCCCGGCGGGATCTCCGAGGACGAGTACGTCGAGTCGCTGCTGGACCACGGCGTCGCCGGCATCCTCTTCGTGTCCGGACGGCACGCGGACCGGGCGGCCGACCATGAGCGCTACCGCGCCCTCATCGACCGCGGGCTGCCCGTGGTCTTCGTCAACGGCTACGCCCCGGAGCTCGACGCGCCGTTCCTCTCCACCGACGACCACGAGGCGATGACGCTCGCGGTCTCCCACCTCGTCCAGCTCGGCCACACGCGGATCGGGCTGGCCACCGGGCCGAACCGGTACGTGCCGGCGTTGCGCAAGAGCGAGGGGTTCGTGGCCGCGCTCGGGCGCTCGCTGGGCACCTCGCCCGAGGAGGCCCGGGGCTGGATCGAGGAGGCGCTCTACACCCTCGAGGGTGGCGCCGCGGCCACCAGGAGGCTGCTGGACCGCGGCGCGACCGCGATCGTCTGCGGCTCGGACCCGATGGCGCTCGGCGCCGTACGGGCCGTCCGCGGGGCGGGTCGCCGGGTGCCGGACGACGTGTCGGTGATCGGGTTCGACGACTCGCGCCTGACCCAGTTCTTCGACCCGCCGCTCACGACGGTCCGGCAGCCCGTGCAGACCATGGGCCTGGCCGCCGTCGACGCGCTCGTCAACGCCATGGAGGGCGAGCCCAGCCCGTCGCACGAGTACCTCTTCCGCCCCGAGCTGGTGCTCCGCTCCTCCACCGGGCGCGCGCCCGGCTGAGGCCTCCGGTCAGCCGATCTGGGTGCCGATCGCGGCACCGATCGCATAGGTGACGACCATCGCGAACAACCCGCCACCGACGTTCCTGAGCACGGCCTTCTTCGCCGGCCCGTAGCCGAACTTCGCGCTCACCCAGCCGGTCACGGCCAGGGCGAGCACGACCGCGAGCACGGTGACCGGGACCCGGAACCCGGTCGCCACCAGCACGATCGTCAGCAGCGGCAGCAGCGCGCCCACCGTGAACGCCAGCATCGAGGCCCAGGCGGCGTGCCAGGGGTTGGTCAGGTCGTCGGGGTCGATGTTGAGCTCGGCCTCGGCGTGCGCGCGCAGCGCGTCGTGCTCGGTGAGCTCCTCGGCCACCTGCATCGCGAGCGCCTCGCTCAGCCCCTTGTCGCGGTAGATGCCGGCCAGCTCGGCCAGCTCCTCCTCGGGCTCCTCGACGAGCTCGCGGCGCTCCTTCGCGAGCAGGGCGTGCTCGGAGTCGCGCTGGGTGCTGACCGAGACGTACTCCCCGGCACCCATGCTCAGCGCGCCGGCCGCGAGCCCGGCCACGCCGGCGACGAGGATCGCGGTCCGGTCCGTGGTCGCCCCCGCGACACCGACCACCAGGCCGGCCGTCGACACGATGCCGTCGTTCGCGCCCAGCACGCCGGCCCGCAGCCAGTTCAGGCGGTTGCTGATGCCACCCTCGTGGGGCTCGTCCTCGTGGGGTCCGGCGGGCAGTGCGACATCGCTGGCGTCGGTGGTCATGTTTCCGATCGTTCTCGGGCGGAGGTGCTCGCGCAAGGAAGGCAAGCCTGTGCTCAGTGGGGCGGCACTTTCCCCGGTCAGCCGGGGAAAGTGCCCCGCCCTCTCACAGCCCCAGGTCGCGGCCGATGAGCATCTTCATGATCTCGTTCGAGCCGGCCCAGATCTTGGTGACGCGGGCGTCGCGCCAGGCGCGGGCCACGCGGTACTCGTTCATGTACCCGTAGCCGCCGTGCAGCTGCACGCAGTGGTCGAGCACGTCGTTCTGCACCTGGGAGGTCCACCACTTCGCCTTCGCGGCGTCGACCGGGGTCAGCTCACCGCGGGTGTGCTTCATGATGCACAGGTCGACGAAGGCCTGGGTCACCTCGACCTGCGTGACGAGCTCGGCCAGCAGGAACTGGTTGTGCTGGAAGTTGCCGATCGGCTGGCCGAAGGCCTTGCGGTCCTTGGCGTACTGCACCGTCTCGTCGAGGATCTGCGCGGCGTGCGCGAGGTTGGTGATCGCCGAGCCGAGCCGCTCCTGGGGCAGGAACTGCATCATCGAGATGAAGCCGGTGTCGAGCTCACCGATCAGGTCGTCGTTGCTGACCCGCACGTCCTCGAACGCGAGCTCCGCGGTGTCGGACTCGTCCTGGCCGACCTTGTCGAGGACCCGACCGACCGAGAAGCCCGGCTTGTCGGTCTCGACGCCGAACAGCGAGATGCCCTTGGCCTTCTTCTCCGGCGAGGTGCGGGCCGCGACCACGATCATGTCGGCGCTGCCGCCGTTGGTGATGAACGTCTTGGACCCGTTGATGACCCAGTCGTCGCCGTCGCGCACCGCGGTGGTCTTCAGGTTGGCGAGGTCGGAGCCGCCGCCGGGCTCGGTCATGCCGATGCCGGTGAGCAGCTCGCCGCTGCAGAACTTCGGCAGCCAGCGCTTCTTCTGCTCGTCGGTGGTGAGGTGCACGAGGTACGGCGCGACGATGTCGGCGTGGATGCCGACGCAGCTCGGCAGCGTCATGTTGACCTTGGCCAGCTCCTCGGTGAGCACCGCGTTGAAGCGGTAGTCGCCTGCCTCGGAGCCGCCGTGCTCCTCGGGGATCTCCAGGCCGAGGAAGCCCTGCGCGCCCGCCGCCAGCCAGAACTCGCGGGTCAGGCCGTGGTTGCCGGCGTAGTCGTCGAGGTGCGGAACGACCTCGCGGTCCAGGAACTCCTTGACGGACGCCCGGAAGGCCTCGTGGTCCTCGTCGTAGATCTCGCGCTTCATGCGCTCGATACTACTGCCGGGTAGCCAACCGGTCAGGAGTGATCGGACGAGGGCTCCACCACATGCCGCGGCATCAGCAGGCCGGCCGCGAGCAGGGCGACGGCGACCACCGCCGAGGCGACGAAGACGGTGTGCACCGCCGGCTCGAGGACCCCGCGGGGCAGCCGCTCCAGGTCGGGGGTGGCGCCGCCGAGGCGGGCCGCGACCACGGCGTTGGCGATGGCGCCGAAGACCGCGACGCCGACCGAGCTGCCCACCGACCGGGCGAACATGGTCGCGCCGGTGGCCACGCCGCGGAACTGCCAGGTGACCGAGGACTGGGCGGCCACGACCGCCGGGCTGCTCACGAAGCCGAGCCCGATCCCGATCACGAAGCAGGCGGCCGCGAGGTGCCAGACGGTGCTGTCGCCGTCGACGGTGAGCAGGATCCCCGAGCCGAGCACGCCGAAGGCCGCCCCCATCAGCATCGTCGCCCGGAAGCCGACGGTCAGGTAGAACCGGCCGGCGGTCGAGGCGGCGATGGGCCAGCCGATGGTCATCGCCGCCAGCGCGAACCCGGCGACGACCGCCCCGGTGCCGAGCACGCCCTGCGCGAAGAGCGGCACGTACGACGACAGCCCGAGCATCAGCACGCCCACCACGAGCGCGCCGGCGTTCGCCGCGTTGAGCACCCGGTTGCCGAAGACCCAGAGCGGGAGCACCGGCTCGGCGGCCCGGCGCTCCACGAGCACGAACGCGACGAGCAGGACCGCCGCGGCGGCGAAGAGCAGCACGCTGGTCGGCGACGACCAGGCCCAGCGCACCCCGCCCTCGAGCAGCGCGAGCAGCAGCAGCACCCCGCCGGTGGTCAGCAGGGCGGCGCCGGCGTAGTCGATGCGGTGCCGACGGCGCTCCACGGACTCGCGGAAGCTCCGCCACAGCGCCCAGGTGGCGGCGATGCCGATCGGCAGGTTCACGAAGAAGATCCAGCGCCAGGACAGGTAGTCGGCGAAGACACCGCCCAGGGTGGGCCCGACCAGCGAGGAGGCGGCCCACACGCTGGCGATGTAGCCCTGCACCTTCGCCCGCTCGGCGGTCGAGTAGATGTCGCCGACGATCGTCATGCCGACCGGCTGGACCGCGCCGGCGCCGAGGCCCTGGATCGCGCGGAAGGCGATCAGCGCGCCCATCCCCCACGCGATCCCGCACAGCAGCGAGCCGAGCACGAACAGCGCGATGCCGAACAGCATCACCGGCTTGCGGCCGAACAGGTCGGCCAGCTTGCCGTAGATCGGCACCGAGACCGCCTGGGCGAGCAGGTAGACCGAGAACAGCCACGGGAACTGGGTGAACCCGCCGAGGTCGGAGACCACCGCGGGCACGGCGGTGGCCAGGATCGTGGCGTCGATGGCCACCAGCCCGGTGCTCAGCATGACCGCCAGCAGGACCGGGCCACGCTCGCTGCGCAGACCCACGCTGGCGCGGGAGATCGGGGGCGAGGGCGGCGAGACGGTCACATGTGACCCGAACCCCGAACGGCCGAGGATTCATTCCCCGGGCGCCGGGGTACGAGGTGGTCTCACGGACGCGACCCGGCCGACCCGGCCTGTGGTTTGATCGTTCCAATTCGGTCCTCGCCCTCGAGGACCACGAAGTTCCCGGAGGACGCTGCATGGAGACCTGGCCCGGACACGCCTACCCGCTCGGGGCGACGTTCGACGGGAGCGGGACCAACTTCGCCCTCTTCAGCGAGGTCGCCGACCGGGTCGAGCTCTGCCTCTTCGACGAGGAGGGCGCGGAGACCCGGGTCGAGGTGACCGAGGTCGACGCCCACGTCTGGCACTGCTACCTGCCCTCGGTCCAGCCCGGCCAGCGCTACGGCTACCGGGTGCACGGCCCGTGGGACCCCGAGAACGGCCTGCGCTGCAACCCCAACAAGCTGCTCCTGGACCCCTACGCCAAGGCCACCAGCGGCGAGATCGACTGGGACCAGTCGCTGTTCGGCTACACCTTCGGCGACCCCGACTCGCGCAACGACGAGGACTCCGCCGCGCACATGACCCACGGCGTGGTCATCAACCCGTTCTTCGACTGGGAGGGCGACCGCGGCCTCGCGATCCCCTACAACGAGACGGTCATCTACGAGGCCCACGTCAAGGGCCTCACCCAGCTGCACCCCGACGTCCCCGAGGAGCAGCGCGGGACGTACGCCGGGCTCGCGCACCCCGCGGTCACCGAGCACCTCACCAAGCTCGGCGTCACCGCGATCGAGCTGATGCCGGTGCACCAGTTCGTGCAGGACAGCACGCTGCTGGACCAGGGGCTGCGCAACTACTGGGGCTACAACACCCTGGGCTTCTTCGCCCCGCACGCGTCGTACGCCGCCACGGCCGAGCAGGGCCAGCAGGTGCAGGAGTTCAAGTCGATGGTGAAGTCGATGCACGCCGCCGGCATCGAGGTGATCCTCGACGTGGTCTACAACCACACCGCCGAGGGCAACCACCTCGGTCCCACGCTGAGCTTCAAGGGCATCGACAACCCGGCGTACTACCGGCTCGAGGAGAACGACCGCCGCTACTACACCGACTACACCGGCACCGGGAACTCCCTCAACGTCCGGCACCCGCACTCGCTGCAGCTGATCATGGACTCGCTGCGGTACTGGGTGACCGAGATGCACGTCGACGGCTTCCGGTTCGACCTCGCGGCCACCCTCGCCCGGGAGTTCTACGACGTGGACCGGCTGGCGACGTTCTTCGAGCTCGTGCAGCAGGATCCGATCGTCTCGCAGGTCAAGCTGATCGCGGAGCCGTGGGACATCGGCCCCGGCGGCTACCAGGTCGGCAACTTCCCGCCCCAGTGGACCGAGTGGAACGGCGCCTACCGCGACACCGTGCGCGACTTCTGGCGCGGCGAGCCCTCGCTCGGGGAGTTCGCCTCCCGCCTCGCGGGCTCCTCTGACTACTACGAGCACTCCGGCCGCCGCCCGTTCGCGAGCATCAACTTCGTCACCGCGCACGACGGGTTCACGCTGCGCGACCTGGTGTCGTACAACGAGAAGCACAACGACGCCAACGGCGAGGACAACAACGACGGCGAGAGCCACAACCGGTCCTGGAACCACGGCGTCGAGGGGCCCACCGACGACCCGGAGATCCTGGCCGCGCGGGCCCGCGAGCAGCGCAACTTCATCGCCACCCTGCTGCTGAGCCAGGGCGTGCCGATGATCCTGCACGGCGACGAGATGGGCCGGACCCAGGACGGCAACAACAACACCTACGCCCAGGACTCCGAGATCAGCTGGATGCACTGGGACCGGGTGGACACCCCGCTGGTGGAGTTCACCGCCGCGGTCGCGCGGCTGCGCCGGGACCACCCGACGTTCCGCCGCAAGCGGTTCTTCACCGGCACCACCGTGCGCACCGGCGACGGCGAGCGCCTCAACGACATCGTCTGGCTGCACCTCGACGGCCGGCCGATGGAGGACGAGGACTGGGACGGTGGGGCGCAGGCGATCGGCATGTACCTCAACGGGAACGGCATCGCCGGCCTCGACGACCGGGGTCAGCCGATCACCGACGACCACTTCCTGCTCTACTTCAACGCCGACGGGCCGGCCGAGGTGGTCCTGCCCCCCGACGAGTACGCCGCGGCCTGGGACGTCGTCATCGACACCGGTGGTGCCGCCGACGACGAGACCCCGCACGCCGCCGGGGGGAAGCTGCACCTCGAGACGCACAGCGTGCTCGTGCTGCGCCAGCACTCCGCGCCCGAGGCCGAGGTCGACCACTCCGTGGCCGCGTCGGTCGCCCAGGCCCAGCGGGGCTGAGGCCGCAGATGCGCACGCCGACCAGCACCTACCGGTTCCAGATCACCGCGGAGCTCGACCTGTTCGCGGCCGCCCGGCGGCTGGCGTACCTGCGCGAGCTCGGCGTGGACTGGGTCTACCTCTCCCCGCTGCTGGCGGCCGAGCCCGGCAGCGACCACGGGTACGACGTGGTGGCCCACGACCGGATCGACCCCGTCCGCGGCGGCGCCGAGGGGCTGGCGGCGCTGTCGGCCGAGGCCCGCCGGCTCGGGATGGGGGTGCTGGTCGACATCGTGCCGAACCACGTCGGGGTGGCCACGCCCGCGGAGACCGCGTGGTGGTGGGACCTGCTCCGGCTCGGGCAGGACTCGGCGTACGCCGCTGCCTTCGACGTCGACTGGGCGGCCGGTGGCGGCCGCGTGCGGGTGCCCGTGGTCGGCGACGACGACCTGCTGCCCGACGGGCGGATCGGCCACCTCGCGGTGGTCGACGGGGAGCTGCGCTACCACGACAACCGGTTCCCGACCGCGCCCGGGACGGCCGACGACGGCGCGGACGCGGACACCGTCCACGCCCGGCAGCACTACGAGCTGGTGGGCTGGCGGGCCGCCGACGACGGGCTGAACTACCGGCGCTTCTTCGCCGTGAACACCCTCGCCGGCATCCGCGTCGAGGACGCGCAGGTCTTCGAGGAGTCCCACGTCGAGATCCGGCGCTGGTTCGACGAGGGCCTCGTCGACGGCCTCCGGGTCGACCACCCCGACGGCCTCCGGGACCCGAAGGGCTACCTCGACGACCTGGCCCGGCTCACCGGCGGCTCCTACGTGCTGGTCGAGAAGATCCTGGAGCCGGGCGAGGCGCTGCCCTCCTCGTGGGCGACCGCGGGCACCACCGGGTACGACGCCCTCGCCCACATCGACCGGGTGCTCACCGACCCGTCCGGGCAGCCGGCCCTCGACGCGCTCGAGACCCGGCTGCGCGGCGGGCCGGTGGACTGGCACGAGATGATCCACGGCACCAAGCGCGATGTCGCCGACGGGATCCTGCAGTCGGAGGTCCGGCGGATCGTCCGGGAGATCCTTCCGCTGCTCGAGACCTTTCCGGTGGTCGAGAACTTTCCGGTGGTCGAGCCTGTCGAGACCACGGAGGCCGCGCTGTGCGATGCGGTGGCCGAACTCCTCGCCTGCTTCCCGGTCTACCGGTCCTACCTGCCCGACGGGCGCGCGCACCTCGACGCGGCGTTCGCCGCCGCCCGTCGGCGCCGGCCGGACCTCGCCGGCACCCTCGACCTGCTCGAGCCCGTGCTCGGCGATGGCGACGCCGAGCCGGCGAAGCGGTTCCAGCAGACCAGCGGGATGGTGATGGCCAAGGGCGTGGAGGACTGCGCGTTCTACCGCTTCTCCCGGCTCACCTCGCTCAACGAGGTCGGCGGCGACCCGAGCGTCTTCGCGATCACGCCCGCCGAGCTCCACGAGCACCTGGCGGCGCGGCAGGCCGACTGGCCGCACGCCATGACCGCGCTGTCCACCCACGACACCAAGCGCGGCGAGGACGTCCGGGCCCGGATCACCGCGCTGTCCGAGATCCCGCAGGCCTGGGAGTCGGCCCTCGACCAGCTCCAGGAGCTGGCACCGGTGCCCGACCCCGGCTTCGGCAGCCTCCTGTGGCAGGCGGTGCTCGGCGCCTGGCCCGCGAGCCGGGAGCGGCTGCACGCCTACGCCGAGAAGGCGATGCGTGAGGCCGGTGACCACACCACGTGGACCGCGCCCGACACGGCGTACGAGGACGCCGTGCGCGCGGCCGTCGACGCGGCCTACGACGACCCCGGCGTCGGCAAGGTGCTCACCGCGCTGGTCGGCCGGGTCGCCGGCGCCGGCTGGAGCAACGCGCTCGCGGCCAAGCTGCTCGCGCTCACGATGCCCGGCGTGCCGGACGTCTACCAGGGCAGCGAGCTGTGGGAGCAGAGCCTGGTCGACCCGGACAACCGGCGACCGGTCGACTTCGACGACCGCACCGACCGGCTCGGCGCGCTCCGGGAGGGCGCGGCGACCATGCTCACCGACTCCCCGGACGATCCCGGGACCGCCAAGCTCCGGGTCGTGCACGCGGCACTCACGCTGCGCCGGGACCGGCCCGAGCTGTTCACGACGTACGCCGGGCTCGCCGCCGCCGGCGAGGCCGCCGACCACGCGCTCGCCTTCGACCGGGGCGGCGCCGTCACCGTCGTCACCCGGCTGCCGATCGGGCTGGCCGAGCGGGGCGGCTGGGGCGACACCGCCCTCGACCTGCCGGAGGGCCGCTGGGCCGACGCCCTGACCGGGCGCGCGGCCGCGGGCTCGGTGCGGCTGGCGGACCTGCTCGCCGACCTGCCGGTGGCGCTTCTCGTGAAGGGGGACTGATGGTCTCGACAGGCTCGACCACCGGACCAGGCTCGACCACCGGACCAGGCTCGACCACCGGGTCGGGCTCGACCACCCGAGGGCGCTTCGACGTGTGGGCGCCGTACCCGTCCCGGGTCCGGCTGTCCGTGGGCGCTGAGACCCTCGAGATGGCGCGCGGCGCGGACGACTGGTGGTCGCCCGTGGAGCCCGTGCCGGAGGGCGAGGTCGACTACGGCTACCTGATCGACGACGAGGACACGCCGCTGCCCGACCCGCGGTCGCGGCGCCAGCCGGCGGGCGTGCACGAGCGCTCGCGAACCTTCGACGCGACGGCCTTCGCGTGGACCGACCAGTCCTGGACCGGCCGCCAGCTCGCCGGGTCGGTGATCTACGAGCTGCACGTCGGCACGTTCACCCCCGACGGCACCCTCGACGCGGCCCTCGGCCGGCTCGACCACCTGCGCTCCATCGGCGTCGACTTCGTCGAGCTGATGCCGGTCAACGCGGTCAACGGCACCCACAACTGGGGGTACGACGGGGTGCTGTGGTCCGCGGTGCACGAGCCGTACGGCGGCCCCGCGGCGTACCAGCGCTTCGTCGACGGCTGCCACGCGGCCGGCATCGGCGTCATCCAGGACGTGGTCTACAACCACCTCGGCCCGTCCGGGAACTACCTGCCGAAGCTCGGGCCCTACCTGAAGTCGGGGTCGAACACCTGGGGCGACCTGGTGAACCTCGACGGCGAGGGCTCGGCCGAGGTGCGCCGCTACATCCTCGACAACGTGCGGATGTGGCTGGCGGACTTCCACGTCGACGGGCTGCGGCTCGACGCAGTGCACGCGCTGGCCGACGAGTCCGAGGTGCACCTGCTGGAGGAGATGGCGATCGAGGTCGCCGCGCTGTCCGCCCACCAGCGCCGGCCACTGACGCTGGTCGCGGAGTCCGACCTCAACGACCCGCGGCTGATCACGCCGCGGGCGGCCGGCGGCTACGGGCTGGACGCGCAGTGGAGCGACGACTTCCACCACGCCGTGCACGTGGCGCTGACCCGCGAGGTCGAGGGGTACTACGCCGACTTCGAGCCGCTGTCCGCGCTGGCGAAGGTCTGCGAGAAGGGCTTCTTCCACGACGGCACGTTCTCCTCCTTCCGCGACCGCGACCACGGGGTGCCGATCGACACCGCCGCGATGCCGGCCTGGCGGCTGGTCGTGTGCAGCCAGAACCACGACCAGATCGGCAACCGGGCGATCGGGGACCGGATCACCGGTGCGCTCGACGACGACCAGCTCGCCTGCGCCGCGCTGCTGACGCTGGCCGGACCGTTCACGCCGATGCTCTTCCAGGGCGAGGAGTGGGCGAGCTCCTCGCCGTTCCAGTTCTTCACCTCCCACCCCGAGCCGGCGCTCGGGCGCGCGACGGCGGAGGGCCGGATCAAGGAGTTCGAGCGGATGGGCTGGGACCCCGCGGTGGTGCCCGACCCGCAGGACCCCGCGACGTACGAGCGCTCGAAGCTGGACTGGGACGAGCTCGCCCAGGGCCGGCACGCCCGGATGCTCGAGGTCTACCGGCAGCTGGCCGCGCTGCGGCGCAGCCACCCAGAGCTGACCGATCCGTCCTTCGCCTCGGTCGCCTGCACCGCCGACGAGCAGACCCGGCTGTTCCGGATGCGCCGCGGCGACCTCGAGGTCGTCGTGAACTTCGCCGACGACCCGGCCGAGGTCGCCCTCGACGCGCCCGCGTGCCTGCTCTTCGCGACCGGCGACGGCGTCTCCCTCACCGGCGCGCGCCTCTCCCTGGCCCCCCACGCCGGGGCCCTGGTCGCGCCTTCAGAGCGATAGTCCTCCTCAGGTCCGCGAGGGTTCGGGAGTCGGCGCCGGGGCCTCGGCCGCACCCTCGCGGAAGCCGTAGCGCTCCCACCAGCGCCGCATCGGGCCGGGCGCCCACCAGTTCCAGCGGCCCAGCAGCTTCATCGTCGCCGGCACCAGCAGGGCCCGCACGATGGTGGCGTCGACGATCAGGGCGACCAGCATGCCGATGCCGAGCATCTTCATGAACACGATGCCCGAGAGTGCGAACGCCCCGATCACGACACCGAGCAGCAGCGCCGCGCTGGTGATGATCCGGCCGGTCTTCTGCACGCCGGCGACCACGGCCTCGTCGTTGTCACCGGTGAGGTCCCACTGCTCGCGGACCCGCGAGAGCAGGAAGACCTCGTAGTCCATGGAGAGTCCGAACAGGATCGCCAGCATCAGGATCGGGTTGGTCGCGTCGAGGTAGCCCTGCGGGGTGAAGCCGATCAGGTCGGCGAGGTGGCCGTCGGAGAAGATCCAGGTGACCACGCCGAAGGACGCGGTGATCGAGATCAGGTTCATGACGACGGCCTTGACCGGCAGCACCACCGAGCCGAACGCGAGGAACAGCAGCCCGAGCATGACCACCACCACGATCAGGCCCATCCACACCAGGTGCGACCCGACCGAGGAGACCAGGTCGACGGTGTTGGCGGTCTGGCCGCCGACCAGCGCGCTTCCGCCGGCCGGGTCGATGTCGCGCAGCTCCCGGACGACGTCCTGGGACGCCTCGGTCTGGCTGTTGCCCGCCCAGGTGGCTCGCAGCAGGGTCACGTCCCCCTGCTGGTCGACGGGCTGGACGTCGAGGACGCCGCCGACCTGCCGGACCTCGCGGGTGTACGCCGCGACGTCGTCCTGCGAGGCGCCCCGCAGCAGCAGGCTGGCGCTGGACGTCTCCGCCCCGAAGTCGTCGACGAGCCTGTCGGCCGCGGTGTGGGCCGGGGCGTCGTGCGGCAGCACCCGGTAGTCCACGCTCCCCCAGCGGGCGCCCAGGAACGGCGAGGCGACGACGAGCAGGGCCACCACGGTCACCACGATCACCGTGACCGGCCGCCGCATCACCCCGCGGGCCAGCCGCGCCCAGCGACCGTGGTCGTCGGCGCCGGACACCGGGCGGTGTCGCCGCCACGGGAGCCGGCCCGCGTCCACCCGGCGGCCCAGCAGCTTCAGCGTCGCCGGCAGCACCGTGAGCGCGGCCAGCATCGCGATCAGCACGGCGGCGATCCCGCCGTACCCCATGCTCCGCAGGAAGGCCTGCGGGAAGATCAGCAGGCTCGACAGCGCGGCCGCGACGGTCAGCCCGGAGAACAGCACCGTCCGTCCGGCCGTCACCATCGTGCGTCGTACGGCGAGCGCGGACGCGTCCGGGACGTCGTCGGTGAGCTGCGCGAGCTCCTCGCGGAAGCGGCTGACCACGAAGAGCGCGTAGTCGATGGCCAGGCCGATGCCCAGCAGCGAGATCACGTTGACCGAGAAGACCGACACGTCGGTGAACAGCGCCAGCAGCCTTACCACGGCCAGCGCACCCAGCATCGCGATCAGCCCCACGAGGGCCGGCATGAAGGCGGCCACCAGGCTGCCGAAGATGAGCAGGGCCAGCACGACCACCACCGGCATCGAGATCGTCTCGGCGCGCGCCAGGTCCTCGGAGGTGATCTCGTTGACGTCGTTGTAGACGGCGAACGGCCCCGCGAGGTCGGTCTGCAGCCCGTCGGCCTCCAGGCTCGGGGAGAGCTCGTCGTAGTTGGTGAGGAAGTCGTCCTGCGTGGTGCCCGCCAGCGAGATGACCACCTGCGCGGCGTGCCCGTCCTCGGACACCATGCCCGCCGACCCGCCGGACCGCGCGTCGGCGTAGTAGGGCACCACCGCGGCGGCGGTGCCGCCGGGGATGCTCGCGACGACGTCCTCGACGTGCCGGCGGAACGCGGGGTCGCCTGCGGTCAGCTCGTCGCTGGAGTAGATCGCGACGACGTCGGCCGACTTGTTGCCGAAGGTGTCCTGCTCGGCGGCGAGCTCCCGCGCGGACTCCGAGGCGGGGTCGTCGAAGCCACCCTGGGACAGCGAGTCGAAGACCCCGCTGCCGTAGGCCGCCGCGGCCAGCGTCAGGGCCAGTCCGGCGAGCAGCACCGCCAGCGACCGCCGGGCCACGAAGGCTCCCCATCGATCGATCATCGCGACCCCTCACGATCTCCCGAGACCCTTGGGTGAACATGCATCAGGAAAGTGAACGCTGTTAACCGTAAACGGTGTAAACTTCCGGCGTCAAGCGCTCCGGGAGGCCAGGTGACCGAGACCAGCACGCGACGCGAGCGGCAGCGGGAGGCGACGTACGCCGAGATCGTGCGCGCCTCGCGTGAGCTCCTCGCCGAGGGCGCGGAGCTGTCGCTGCGCGCGGTGGCGACCCGGATGGGCGTGACCGCCCCGGCGCTCTACCGCTACGTCGCGAGCTACCAGGACCTGGTCGACCTGGTGGCCTACGAGATCGACCGGGCGGCCACCGAGACGTTCGCCGCGGCGGCCGACGCCCTGCCCCCGGACGACGCTGCCGGCCGGCTGCTCGTCTCGGTGACGACGTTCCGGCACTGGGCGCTGGCGAACCCGCGCGAGTTCAGCCTGGTCTTCGCCAACCCGATCGCCGACGCCGCCTGCGTGCGCCGCGAGCTGATCACGCTGTCCAGCTCCGGCCACCTGTTCACCGACCAGATGCGCGAGGTCTGGCTGCAGAATCGCTTCCCGGTCCCGGCGCTCGACGAGCTGCCGCCCGTGGTCCGCGAGGCCGTCACCGACCCGGTCATCCCCGCCAAGGTGGAGAAGGTCGCGCTGGAGGACCGCGGCCTGGTCTGGGCCTACATGCAGGGCTGGACCCAGCTGTACGGCGTGGTCGCGCTCGAGGTGTTCGGCCACATGGACCCGAGGATCATCGAGAGCGGCGAGATGTTCGTCGACACGCTGCGCAACTACGCCCCCCGGCTCGGCCTGGCCGACGACTGGCCGCGGCTCGAAGCCATGGTCCGCGAGCGGCTCGCTGCCTCTGCCGGCCGGGCTGCGCCGCGATAGTCCGTCACGTTCTGGTTGTGTTCGACGCGACATCCACAACCAGAACGTGACGGACTACCTCCCGAGGAGCTCCTCCACCCAGGCCGGGACCAGCTCGCCGGCGAGCCCCTGGCGGGACTCGTGGAAGAGCAGGCTCACCTCGCTGGGCTGCAGGTTGAGCTCGAGGGTGCGGGCGCCGTGGCCGAGGGCGTACTGCACGAAGCCGGCGGCCGGGTAGACCGCGCCCGAGGTGCCGATCGAGACGAACAGGTCGGCCTCCGCGAGCGCGTCCTGGATGTCGCCCATGCCGTAGGGGATCTCGCCGAACCACACCACGTCCGGGCGCAGCGCGCTCACCCCGCAGGACGGGCAGGCGGGGAACTCGCCGAGGTCGCCGGCCCAGCGGACCCGGTCCGTGCACGCGCGGCACAGCGCGGAGAGCAGCTCCCCGTGCATGTGCAGCACCCGCGCCGAGCCGGCCCGCTCGTGCAGGTCGTCGATGTTCTGGGTGACCACCAGCAGGTCGTCGCCGACGTGCTCCTCCAGCCGCGCCAGCGCGTGGTGGGCGGGGTTCGGCTCAACGGCGGCGAGTGCGGCCCGGCGGGCGTCGTAGAAGCGGTGCACGACCGCCGGCTGGGCGTCGTACGCCTCCGGGGTCGCGACGTCCTCGACCCGGTGGCCCTCCCACAGCCCGTCGGCGTCACGGAACGTCGGCACCCCGCTCTCGGCGGAGATCCCGGCGCCGGTGAGGACCACGATCTTCATCGGGTTCAAGATTAGGCGCCGGTCAGGCCGGGGCGTGCACGGAGACCACGTACCCGCCCGACGCGTCGTACGGCGCGCCGTCCCACCCGGCGTACCGGTCCCGGAGCGCGAGCCCGGCGGCGGTCATCGCCCGCTCGAGCTCCGCCAGCGGGGTGACCGGGCACCCGGGCGGCAGGTGCGCGGCGTCCAGCCCGAAGCCGCACACCACGGCCCCGCCCGGGGCGACGTGCGCGGCGAGCCGACCCGCCACCGCGGCCAGGGTGCCGGGCTCGAGCAGCGGCACGATGTTGCCCGCGAGCAGCACCACGTCGAAGCGCTCGCCCAGCTCGAAGGACGCCAGGTCGGCCTGCCGCCAGTCCAGGCCGGGAGCCTCGGCCCGCGCCACCTCGAGCATCGCCTCGTCCACGTCGGCGCCGACCACGGCGTACCCGAGCTCGTCGAGGCGTACGGCGATCCGGCCGGTCCCGCAGCCGGCGTCGAGCACCCGGGCGGGCGGGTCGACCAGCCCGGTCACGAAGGCGGCCTCGCCGTGGATGTCCTCGCCCCGGGCGGCCATCGCGCGGAAGCGCTCGGCGTAGGTGCGTGCGTAGTCCGGTCCCGCCCCGCGGCGTGCGATCTCCTGCCAGCGGGTGGGGCGTTCGGCGCTCAGCTGACGACCTCGTGGTCGAAGCTCACCAGCGTCTTCATGGGATCTCCTCCGGAGCCGGGCGGCCGGCGCTCCTGGGCCCGGGCGACGGCACACCCCCGATCATGCCAAGCCGGCCCGGCGCCCGTGGCGGACGGTCAGCGGGCGACGGCCGGGCGTCGGCCGTGTTCCGCTGGTTGGCGCCACACCGGGTGGGGTAGAACGGGGGCAGCCACCGGCCGGGACGCCGGCGGCAGTCACCGTACGGGGGAGACACCATGTCCTACGACGTCCTCGTCGAGGAGCTCCGGGCCGCCGCGCGCACGCTGCGCAGCGTCACCGGGCCACTCGCCGGCTACGACTTCGAGACCAGCAACGTCACGGCCGAGTCCTTCGGCCACGTCGAGCTCGCCGAGTGGTTCCGGGCGGTCGGCGAGCAGTGCGACAAGGCCGGCACGGCCCTGCGGTCCGGCGCCGAGGTGCTCGGCGACTCGCTCGAGTACACCGCCACCCAGTACGAGTCCACTGACGAGGGCGTCGGGCTGCTCTTCCGCCGGCCGCTGCAGTCGCCGTTCCTCGACGGTACGCCGTGACCGCCCCCGCCTCGCAGCAGCTCGGGGAGACCACCGACCCCACGAAGCTGGTGCCGGGCAACCGGGCGCACGTCGACGCCAACGCCACGGCGCTCTCCGACGAGTCGACCCGGATCTCGGGCATCTACGCCGAGGTCGCCGCGGTGCGGATCCCCGGCTGGACCGGCGGCCTCGGCCAGCCCGCGTGGGAGGCCAACTTCGAGGACGAGAAGAAGAAGTGGACCACCTACACGAGCCTGCTGGACACGGCCGCGGGCGCGCTGAGGACGTACGCCGCCGCGCTGGGCGCCGCCCAGGGCAAGGCCCAGGACGCCATCGACAAGTACGCCGCCGGTGAGGCAGCGACCGCGAAGGCGGTCCACGACTACAACGCCGCCGTGGCGGCGTACAACGACAGCATCTGCGCGCCGACCGTTTCGCAGTCGCCGTTCGGGACGGTCGTGCCCCAGATGCGGCCCGCGCCACCGGGGCCGTTCGTCGACCCCGGCGTGAGCCTGCGGAAGGAGGCCCAGGAGATCCTCGACGAGGCACGCCAGGACCTCGAGGACGCCGCGGAGGCGGCGGTGCGCGCGCTCGGCGGGCTCGAGGGGTCGAGGACCAAGGGCACGTCGGACTGGTGGGGCGCCGACGGGAAGGTCGAGGGTCCGGAGTTCACCTGGGGCGGCTGGGACAAGGTCTTCGGCAAGGACCCGTCCGACGGTCGCGACGGCCGCTACTCCGACAAGCACAGCGACGACTTCAAGCTCACGCTCGGCAGCGCCGAAGGGGCCGCGTGGGTCTACAAGGCCAGTGGCGAGTGGGAGGACTACCTCGGTCCCGTCAGGATGAACGCCGACGGCAGCATCACCCTGCTCGGTGCCGACGGCTCGGCCGAGGCGACCATCGACGGCGACGGGGTCCGGATCAACGCCGACGGCACCATCACGGTCCTCGGCGGCGAGGGCCAGGTCCACGGCGAGTACGGCTACGCCGAGGCCGCCCTCAAGGGTGACTTCCTGGTCGGCGCCGACGGCAAGGGGCACCTGGTCGTCGACAACACCGGGGCGCACGCCGGCGGCGAGCTGTTCGCCGGTGGCAAGATCAGCGGTACCGCCGAGGGCGACCTCGGTGGCGCGGGCGGCTCGGTGACCGCCGAGGGCTGGGCGGGGGCCGGGATCGCCGGCGACCTCGACTACGGCTTCCAGGACGGCACGCTGACCGTCGGCGGCTCCGGCGGCATCGCCTGGGGCCTCGGCGGCAAGGTCGGCGGCGAGATCACCCTGGACTTCCCGGAGATGTGGGAGACCGGGGGCGACATCGTCGACGGGATCGGGAGCCTCCTCGATTGAGCACCTCGCCCCTGACCACGCGACCGACCACGACGAGGACGGCCCATCGATGACCTCCACCCTGCCCGTGCCGATCCGGTTCGAGCTCCCCGGCGCCGACTGGGAGGCGGTGTCGCCGGAGTCCCGCGGCGTGACGAACGCGGCCTTCCTCGCCGTGCGCCACGGCACCGGCGAGGACTACGAGCCGACGATCACCATCAGCGGCGACTGGCGCAACGACTCGGCCACGCTGGCCCAGATCGCCGACGAGTCGCTGGTGCTCGCGCGGTCCCAGGCGACCGAGGTCGAGCTCCTCAAGCGCCGCGAGATGGGGTCCGAGCACGCGCCCGGCATCACCCAGCTCATCGGGGCCACGATCTCGATGAACGGGCGCAGCTACGACCTCAGGCAGGCCCAGGCCGTGACCGGCCTGGTCGACGTCCACGACCCGGGCAAGCGGGTCGTGGTGATCTACACCTTCACCTGCACCTACCGGCAGTTCGAGACCTACGGGCCGGAGTTCCAGGACTTCATGCGCACGGTGCGGGTGGTCCCGGACGACGAGGCTCCGGCCTGATCGGTCAGAACTTGCCGAGCAGCGCCCCGACCAGCAGCACCACCAGCGTGACGACCGCGCCGACGCCGGCCACCAGGGCGAAGATCAGCCCGGTGCGCTCGGCGGCGCCACGCTTCTCCTTCAGCCCGAGCTGCTGGGCGACGCCCTTGACCAGGTCGCGCCCCTCCTCGGAGTTGAAGCGGAAGTCGACCACGGGGCCGAAGCGGCCGTGCTCGTCGAGGGCCCACACCTTCTGGACGCCGAACTCCTTGACCCGGCCGTAGACGCGCTCGGCCGACGCCGAGGCCCGCGGCACCCCCGCGACCCACTCCACGGTGCGCGAGTCGTCGGTGACCGTGTAGGTCCCCTCGTCCGAGACCGCCACGTGGTGGACGTAGACCTTGCTCAGCCCGGCCTTGTCGAACAGCCCGAACCACTGCGCGTCCGCGATGTCGAGCGCCACGTCGAAGCCGGCGTCGGTCGCGGTCACGACGTACGGCGTCCCGCTCGCGGCCTGCTGCACCCCCTCGAGGAAGGCTCGCCGGGTGTCCGCAGCGGTCACTGCATGACCTCGTCGTCGGCCTCGATGTCGAAGTTGACGTCGGTCCCGTCCACGGAGGTGACGGTCACCGTCACGCCGAGCTTGTCGGAACCGGCGTACAGGATGCAGCGCTGGGTCTTGCCCTCCTCGCCCTCCAGGCCACCCGGGCACTCGACCTTGTCCGGCTCCTGGCCGGCGTAGTCGGTCATCCGGTCGTAGACGGTCTTCTCCAGGGTGGACCGGCTGACGGTCGGCGTGGAGCCGGCACTGCAGGACACCGCCAGCGCACACACGGCCAGGGCCAGGACGGACTTCATCTGTACTCCTCCGAGAAGCGGCTGACGACGGTCAGTAGTACCACGGGAAGGGCGACCAGTCGGGCTCACGCTTCTCGAGGAACTGGTCGCGGCCCTCGACCGCCTCGTCGGTCATGTAGGCCAGCCGGGTGGTCTCGCCCGCGAAGAGCTGCTGGCCGACCAGGCCGTCGTCGATCAGGTTGAAGGAGTACTTCAGCATCCGCTGCGCGGTCGGGGACTTCCCGTTGATCTTGCGGCCCCACTCCAGCGCCTCGCGCTCGAGGTCGGCGTGCGGCACCACCTTGTTGACCGCGCCCATCCGGTGCATGTCCTCGGCGGAGTACTCGTCGCCGAGGAAGAAGATCTCGCGGGCGAACTTCTGGCCCACCTGGCGGGCGAGGTACGCCGACCCGAAGCCGCCGTCGAAGGAGCCGACGTCGGCGTCGGTCTGCTTGAAGCGCGCGTGCTCCCGGCTGGCCAGCGTCAGGTCACAGACGACGTGCAGGCTGTGCCCGCCGCCGGCCGCCCAGCCGTTGACCAGGCAGATCACGACCTTGGGCATGAACCGAATCAGCCGCTGGCACTCCAGGATGTGCAGCCGGCCCAGGCGCGCCGCGTCGGCGGGGGTCCGCTCGTCGCGCACGCCGCCCTCGGTGCCCGGCTCGTACTGGTAGCCCGAGCGGCCCCGGATCCGCTGGTCGCCGCCGCTGCAGAAGGCCCACTTGCCGTGCGTCGCGCCGGGGCCGTTGCCGGTCAGCAGCACGCAGCCGACGGCGGCCGAGGTGCGCGCGTGCTCCAGCACCCGCAGCAGCTCGTCGACGGTGTGCGGCCGGAACGCGTTGAGCACCTCGGGCCGGTCGAAGGCGATCCGGACCGTGCCGTGCGCCCGCGCCCGGTGGTAGGTCAGGTCGGTCAGGTCCTCGAAGCCGGGCACCACGTCCCAGGCGTCGGCGTCGAAGATCTCCGACACCCCGTCGATCGCGCTCATGGGCTCACCGTAATGAACGCCGACCCGTCGCTCGTTCACCGGTGCCTCGCCGGACGCGGGAGTGGACTCGACCACCGGCGACCCCGGAATGTCCACGTGCCCTTCGCCGTTGTGTGACGCATGACACTCGACAAGGAGTACGTGCCCAGCCCCACCGACTGGGTGCGCGAGCAGGTGGAGCGCTACGAGGCGAGCGGCGGCGCCGAGGCCAACACGTTGCGGGGGGTGCCCATCGTGGTGATCACCTCGCGCGGTGCCAGGTCCGGCAAGCTTCGCAAGAACCCGGTGATGCGCGTCGAGCACGACGGCGTCTACGCCGCCATCGCCTCCAACGGCGGCGACCCCGTCCACCCCGCGTGGTTCCACAACTTCGTGACGCACCCCCGCCTGACCCTGCAGGACGGGCCCGAGCCGCGGGCCTATGTCGCACGCCGCGTGGAGGGCGAGGAACGCGCCCTGTGGTGGAAGCGGGCCAACGCGGTGTGGCCCCACTACGACGAGTACCAGGCGATCACCGACCGCGAGATCCCGGTCTTCGTGCTCGAGCCCGCCGAGTAGCCGCACGTCGCCTCCGGGTGGGTCGCTCGTTGGACCCGCATGCGCAGGCGACTCCCCGGCACCACCGCCACCACGCTCGCCCTGGTCGCGGGGGCGCTCCTGCCCGGCACCGCGACCGCGGACGAGCCGCAGCCCGACGACCCGGCGTACACGACCCGGGACGCGCGGAACGTCGCCGACGCCTACGGCCGCGTGACCGAGGGCCAGCTGCAGAACCCGGCGTACCTCCCCGCCCTGGCGCGGGCCGCCACGCAGACGAGCGTCGACCAGCTGCTGGCCCAGGCGGCCTCGCCGACCCGGCCCGCGATCACGCCGGGCAACCTCTTCCCGGGATGGAACGTCGGCAACCCGCTGCGGGCCGGCTGGGAGCGCACGCGCGGGCGGACGCAGCCGGTGGCGTTCACGAACAGGTACGGCGCGCTGCTGCGCGGCCACGTCTACCGGCCACGACCCGGGGCGGTCGACCCCTACACCGGGCGGGTGCTGCGCGCACCGTTCCCCGGGGTCGTCATCACCGAGGGCTCGGTGCAGGGCTCAGAGGGCATGTACGAGTGGCTCGCCCAGGACCTCGCCGAGCGCGGCTACGTGGTGCTGACCTACGACGTGCAGGGGCAGGGCACCAGCGAGACCTTCCCGCACCAGGACTCGCCCGCGGACACCGACGCGCTGCCGTTCTGCAACCCGTTCGCCGCGCCCGGGGACGGCGAGATGTCCGGCTGCCCGGGCGTCCCGTCGCAGCAGCTGTCGAACTTCGTGGCCGGCACCCGCAACGCGCTGGGCTTCTTCACCTCGACGCCCGACCACCCCTACCGCAACAAGGCAGCTGGCGGCGCCGACGTGACGGCGTACAACCCCTACTGGCGGCTCTTCGACCGCTCACCCGACCACCGCACCGTCACCCCCGGCCGGACCACCCGGATCGCGATCATCGGGCACTCGATGGGCGCGGCGGCCGTCTCGAAGGTGCAGGGCACCGACGACCGGGTGGAGGCCGTGGTCGCCCTCGACAAGCTCACCGGGCCAGGCTCCGCCGGACCGCTGGACGGCACCGGCAACGAGCCGACCGTGCCGGCGCTCGCGGTGCAGTCGGAGTACGGCTTCACGGTCACGCCGTGGTTCCTGTCCGGCGGCAGCTCGCTCGCGCCGCAGCCCTCCCCGGACGGGCCCGACCCGAGGCGGGAGCGGCGTACCGGCTTCGACGCGTGGCACCGGGCCGGGGTCGACTCGATGCTGGTCGTCCCGCGCGCCTCCACGCACCTGGAGTACACCGACATCCCGCTGGTGCTCCCCGCGAGCCGCTACAGCCAGGACCTCACCAGCGTCTACGTGCAGCGCTGGCTCGACCGCTACCTCAAGCACCGCGACCCCGACCTGCTGGACACGTCGTTCCGCTACCTCGAGCCGGTCGGCGACCAGACGTGGCGGCCGGTCGAGCTCAGGCGCAACCGGCTGCTCAGCTTCTACTACTGCTCGGCGTACTCGCTGCACACCGACGCCGGCCGGCGCAGCAGCGGAGACATCACCGACGTCGGTTGCTGATCCCCTGTCAGTCGTGGACGACGCGGTCCACGCGGCGGTGGTAGCGGTGGCCGACGGAGCCGCCGAGCACGGCCGCCAGCAGGGTGCCGGCCAAGACGAGCAGACCGGCGCCGACCAGGATCTGCCAGGCGACCTGGTCGGTCGAGAACGGGAAGCCCGACAGGTCCATCCGGTCGCGGAGGTCGGCCGGACCGCCGAGGACCAGGCCCAGCCCCACGGCCACGGCGGCGGCGAGCAGGTTGACGACCCACACGCCGAGGCCCTGTCGGCTGCCGTCGAACCGCGACATCCGGCCCGCGACGTAGCCGCCGCAGTAGTAACCGAGCAGCAGCACCACCAGGAGCACGCCCGCGGTGACGAGACCGGCGGTGCCGGACCCCGCCTCGGCGTCCGAGCGGATCTGGGCGGTCGCGCCCAGAACGGCCGCGGCGGCACCGGCGGCGCCGGTCAGGAGGGCAGCGACCGCGACGGCGACCAGCCAGCCGAAGAACGAGGCGCCCCAGTTGACCCCACCGAACTTCTTCCGGGCGGCCGCCTCGCCGTCGGAGGGCATCGCGCCACGGGCCTCGCGCCCCCGACCCCGGCCGCGCCGCGGGAGGAAGTCCTCGTCGTCGTAACCGTGGTGGTCCGGACCCGCGTCGGTGGCCGGCTGTGGGTCCGAGACGACGGCCGTGTCCGTCGAGGTCCTGTCGAGGTCTTGCGACATGCCATGCTCCCTGGGTTTCGGCGTTCCGTGGCAACCCCCGCTCCCCGCCCGGGATCATGTCCCCGGCGGCGCCGGCGCAAACGTCCCCCGGTCAGCCCGCGCGGGAGATCGACATCGCGAGCCCGACCAGGTGCCCCAGACGGGCGACCTCGGAGTCGAGGAACTCCGGGCCGCCGCGGCGGCCGATGACCACGATCTCGTGCTTGTTCAGCCGGGCGCCGACGTGCACGTTGTCGTCGGGGGTCTCCAGCCGCGCGGCCTTCCCGATCGAGGTGAACTCCAGGTCGTCCGGAGCTGCGTCGGTGGCGTGGACGGTGCCGGCGGTGTCGTTGACCCGGGCGGCCCACTCGGCCCGGAAGGTGACCGGCAGCAGGTCGATCAGCCGGTCCAGCGCGTCGGCCGGGTTGGCGGTCAGCTCCTCCACTGCCTCGAGGTCCAGGAAGAGGTTGCCGCCCGCGGCGTACCGGCTGATCCAGATCACCCGGACCCCGTCGAGGACGTTGCACGCCGAGACGATGGAGTCGGGCATCGTCCCCGGGGTGACCTCGAGGAGCACGTCGTCGACGGCGGTCTCCTCCTCGTGCCGCTTCTCCACGATCTCGATCGCCTCGATGTCGCCGCCGGCCTCACCGATCGCGCTCGCCACGCGACCCAGCGAACCGGGCACGTCGGGCAGCTCCACGCGCAGCAGGAAGGGCATCTCAACTCCAGACATCAGGTTCCCCGACCCTAGCGGGCGCAGGTTGCCGGCCTGTTTCGCCACCACGGCGTGAGCTCTCGGCGCCCGAGCCGAACACGCGACCGGTCGGGGTCAGGCCTGGGCGAGGCGCCGGCGCAGCCCGGACGCGCGCTGGGCCCGGCGGGTGACCGCGGCGCGCACGTCGTCCGGCCCGCCGACCACCACGACCCGTTCCCGGGCCCGGGTGATGGCGGTGTAGAAGAGCTCGCGGGTCAGCAGCCGGGACTCCGGAGGCGGCAGCAGCACGACGACCTCGTCGGCCTGGCTGCCCTGGCTCTTGTGGATGGTCATCGCGTGCATGGTCTCGGCCTGACCGAGCCGGCTGGTCGCGAGGTCGAGGCGCCGCGTGCTGCCGGCGACGTGCGCGCGCAGCACCCCGTCGCCGCGGCGTACGACGACGCCGGTGTCGCCGTTGTGCACGCCGAGCCCGTAGTCGTTGGCGGTGACCAGCAGCGGGCGGCCGGCGTACCACGTCGACCAGATCGGCTCACCGGTCTCCTCGGTGATCCAGCGCTCGACCTGCCGGTTCCAGTGGCGTACGCCGTGTGGTCCCTCCCGGTGGGCACACAGCAGCCGCTGCCGCTCCAGGATGGCCAGCGTGGCCTCGACGTCACCCCGTTCGGCGGCCCGGACCAGGTCGAGGGCCCGTGGCGCCAGCAGCGCGCGCAGCCGGGGCTCGGGGTCGGGGTCGCTGACGAAGGCAACGTGCTCTCCCCCGGCCTCGAGCAGGGCGACCGCCTCGTCGGCGTCCCCCGCCCGGACGGCCTCGGCCAGGCGCCGGATCGACTCCCCGAACCGGTGCGAGGTGCGCAGCGCCGCGATCCGGCCGTCGTCGCGGGCGCCGAGCCCCTCGACCAGGTCGGCGAGCACCGCGCCCGCCTCGACCGACGCGAGCTGGTCGGGGTCGCCCACCAGCAGCAGCCGCGCCTCGGGCCGCACGGCCTCGAGCAGCCTGGCCATCATCGTGAGCGAGACCATCGAGGTCTCGTCGACGACCACGACGTCGTGGGGCAGCCGGTTCTCCCGGTGGTGGCGGAACCGGACCGCGGTGTCGGGGCGCGGCCCGAGGAGCCGGTGCAGCGTCACGGCGGTGAGCGTGCCGAGCCGCGTCCGGTCGGACTCTGGGAGCCGGGCGACCTCCTCCTCGACGGCCTGCTGCAGGCGGGCCGCCGCCTTGCCGGTGGGGGCCGCGAGGGCGATCCGCGGCGTGGCACCCCCGGACCGCTCGGCCTGCTCCGCCAGCAGTGCCAGCAGCGCGGCCACGGTGGTGGTCTTGCCGGTGCCCGGGCCGCCGGTGAGCACGGTCGTGCGCTGGGCCAGGGCGATCCGCGCGGCGGCGCGCTGCTCGTCGTACCCGGCAGCGGCGAACACCCGGTCGAGGGCGACCTCGAGCGCCGACTCCTCCTCGACCGTCAGCGGCGCGGGCGCGGGACGCGCGAGCAGGTCGGCGCACACCTGCTCCTCCTCCCGCCAGTAGCGGTCGAGGTAGAGCAGCCGGTCGTCGAGCAGCCGCAGCACCGGCGGGTCCCCGGCCAGCGGGCTGGCTCCGAGAGCCGCCAGCCACGCGTGGGTCGCGGGCCACGCGAGCTCCGGGAGCCCCGAGTCCTCGGCCACGCTGGTCAGGTCGACGCAGACCGAGCCACCCCGGACCGCGCGCACGGCCAGCGCCACGGCGAGCGCCACGGTCTCGTCGGTCTCCCCGGCCAGCTCGGTCACCCGGCGCGCGACGTGCACGTCGGCCGCCTCGATGACGCCAGCCTCGTTGAACTCGTGGAGCAGGCCGCCGGCTCCGAGCGCGAGCCGGTGGTCGCGCGGGTCCTCGGTCTCGAGCAGGCTCACGCGTCCCTCCGTCCGTCGAGCAGGTCCGACAGTGCGGTCACCAGGGTCGCGGGCGGCGCCCAGCTGAACACCCCCGCGGGGTGCCCGTCGGCCACCGGTGTGGCGGGGCCGCACATCCCGCGCACGTAGAGGTAGAGCACGCCGCCGAGGTGCGTGGCCGGGTCGTAGCCCGGCTGCCGCCAGCGTAGGTAGCGGTGCACCACCACGACGTAGAGCAGCGCCTGCAGCGGGTAGTCCGAGTGCAGCATCGCCTCGGTGAGCCGCTCCCTGGAGTAGTCGGCCGCGGTGAGCGGGGCCTCCGGGTCGCCGAGCCGGTTGGTCTTGTAGTCGACGACGAGGTAGCGGGGGCCTCCCTCCGCGGGGACGCGCAGCACCACGTCGATCGAGCCGGAGAGGTAGCCGCGCAGCGACTGGTCGGCGAGGCCGGTGCCGAGCAGCCGGTCGGCGTACGGCGCCAGCGGGTCGTCAACGGCGAGGTGCTTGCGCAGCAGGGCCCCGACGTCGGCCAGCCGCACGTCGGGCCCGGGCGCCCGGTCCCCGCCGCTCAGCGGGATCTCGAAGTCGAGCTCGCGCAGCCGGTCCGGCAGGCCGATCCCAGCCAGCGTGGCCCCGGGGGCCAGCGGGCCCAGCGGGGTGTGGTGCAGGGGTACGAGCGCGGCGGCCAGGTCCTCGGCCGACGTGTCGACGGGCCACCAGGCCAGCTGCTCCCGGACCTGCGCGACCAGCTCCGCCTCGAGCTCGTCGGCGAGCGGGTCCGCGTGCTCGAGGACGCCGTGCACCAGCGAGCCGAACGTCGCCCCGGCCGGCAGGTCGGCCATCGGCGAGGGCACCTCGGCACCGGCCGCCGGCAGCGGCCCGGCCGGGGGCAGCTCGCCGACCTCGTCGTCCAGCGCCTCCACCTCGGGCTCGCTGGCCACCCCCCGGGACTCCTCCGCGGACCGGATCAGGCCGGAGTAGGAGGTGCGACGCCAGGAGGTGTCGATGGTGCGGTCGAAGGGGCGTACGCCGAGTCCGGGCACCGGCGGCCGGGCCGGCACCGCTCCGGGCGTGACGAGGCGCGACTCCTCGACCACCGGGCCGCCGGCGGCCTCCCACGCCCGGAAGAGCCCGAGCGCGTCGGCGTCGGAGATCTTCGGCTCGCAACGGTCGGGCACCGCCGCCGCGCCGGGGGTCCGGCCGCGCAGCAGCCGGGACAGCCCGCCGTTGGGCTCGTCCCACGAGGGAGCCCACCAGGCCACGACCTGCGACTGGGCGCGGGTGAGCGCGACGTAGGTCAGTCGGATGTCGTCGCCGGCCATCTCCTGCCGGCCGCGGGCCTCGACCGCCGCGAACCCGGGCTGCCCCTTCCCGCCGATGTCGAGGCAGCGCCGTCCGTCCTGGTGGTAGAGCACGATCTCCCGGGGCGGGACGTAGCGGTTGAAGCCGAAGGGCAGGTAGACGAGCGGGTACTGCAGCCCCTTGCTCACCCAGACCGTCATCACCTGGACGGCCGCGGCGTCGCTGTCGAGGCGCCGGTTCCGCTCGGCGGCGCCCCGCTGCTCCCGGCACTGGGTGCGCAGCCAGTCGAGCAGGGCCGGCAGCCCGAGCCGCTCGCGGTGCGCGAGCTCGTGCAGGATCTGCGCGACGTGCGCGAGGTCGGTCATGTCCCGCTCACCGCCACGCCAGGCCAGCACCCGCGGCGCCAGGCCGGCGAGCATCGCGGCCTCGTGCACCGCCGCGATCCCGCGCTCCCGGGCGTGGTCGGCCCACTCGCGCAGCGTCTCGGCCACCCGGTCGGTCAGCGCGTCGCCCCCGGCGGCCAGGGTGGCGGCGGACTCGCCGAAGAACATGGTGGCGGCCGCCGCCCGGACCAGGCCGCTGCGGTGCGGCTGCTCGAAGGCCTCCAGCAGGCAGAGCCAGTCGGCGGCGGCGCGGGACGCGAAGACGTCGGTGTCGCCGGTGTAGACGGCCGGCACCCCGGCGGCGGCCAGCGCGTCGCGGCAGACGCGGGCGTCGCGGTGCGCCTCGACGATGACGGCGATGTCGCCCGCGCGGACCGGGCGCCCGTCGTAGGTCGCGTCGCCGGCGAGCAGCTGCTGGATGTCGGCGGCGAGGTCGGCGGCCACGTGGGCGCGCACGTCGTCCATCGGCACCGTGCGGGTGCCCCGGACCCCGAACTTCTCCCGGGTCACGACGCGCAGCCGGAACGGGTCGTTGCGGGGCGCACCGGCGAGCCGGTGCGTGCGGTGCCGGGCCTCGACCTCACGTACGACGATCTCCGGGTGCCCGAGCGCCGCGCCGCGCAGCACGGACTGGAGCCGCTCGACGAGCGGGGCGTCGCTGCGCCAGTTGGTGCCCAGGGTCCACTGCCGGTCGGCGGCGCGGGCCGCCTGCAGGTAGGTGACGATGTCGCCGCCGCGGAAGGCGTAGATCGCCTGCTTGGGATCACCGATCAGGACCACGGTGGCGTGGCCGACGAAGGCCCTCTCGATGACGTCCCACTGCACCGGGTCGGTGTCCTGGAACTCGTCGACCAGCACGATCCGCCAGCGCCGGCGCATCCGGGCCCGGGCCGGGGCGTCGTCGTCCTCCAGCGCGGTGGCGAGCCGGCTGAGCAGGTCGTCGTACCCCAGGATGCCGAGCCGCCGCTTGCGTGCCTCGAGCTCCCGCTGCACCGCGTGGGCGAAGTCGACCCGCACGGCCTCGGCCGAGCCCTCGGCCGGATCCTGCGGGGTCAGCAGCGTCTGCGGGTTGGCCACGACCTCGCGGGCGAGCGCCAGCGCCTGCGCGCGGGTCAGCACCGGCGACTCGCGCTGGTGCCCGAACCGGCTGAGGTAGAGGTCGTCGACCACCTCGCCCACCAGCTCGTCGAGGCTGTCCACGAGCGTGACCCCGGCGTCGGTGTCGCCGGCGACGCCGAGGGAGCGCAGCACCAGCTGGCAGAACTGGTGGGTGGTCGCGATGGTCGCGGCGTCGAAGCCGGCCAGCGCATCGCGCAGCCGGTGCCGGCGGGCGGCCAGCTCCTGCTCGGGCCCGGCCACGAGGTGGGCGAGCAGCTCGTTGTCGCCGACCGTCGCGGGATCCTCGAGCGCCCGGGCCGCGTCGACCAGCTGGTCGCGCACCCGCTCGCGCAGCTCCTGGCTGGCGGCCCGCCCGAACGTGATCAGCAGCATCTCGTCGAGGGTCGCCAGCCCCTCGGCGACGTAGCGGGTGACCAGGCCGGCGAGGGTGAACGTCTTGCCGGTGCCCGCGCTGGCCTCGAGCACGACGGTGCAGGCACCGTCGGGCAGCGGGCCGAGCAGGTCGAAGGGCTCCGTCACAGGCCCGTCCTCTCGCAGCGCAGCAGCGGCAGCCACACGCGCGCGGCGAGCGCGCCGAGCCGGGTGTCCTCGCCCTCGACGGCCTCACCGGGCGGGACCGGCCCGAGCAGCCGGTCCAGGGGCGGGCGGACGCCCCAGACCCGCTCGTGGGCGGGCTCGGCGTCCTCCGCGGGGTAGGTGCCGCTCTTCCACTTCTTGCGCGCCGCCTCCACGGGGTCGTCGTGGTGGTGCCGGGCGCTCGCCCAGGCGAACGACGTCTTGAGCGGCAGCGGCAGCGGCTCCCGGCGCCCGGCGTCGTAGATCGCCACCAGGTCCTGCAGCAGGCCCAGCGGCTCGTCGGCGGCCGGCCCGAGCAGGCGCTGGGCGGCGGCCGTGCCGCGGGCGGCCCGTCCGATGGTGAGCGCCGTCCAGTTGTGGTCGGGCCGGCCGGCCGCCAGGGCCAGCAGCCGGATCCAGGACTCGAGGAGGTGCTTGCCGTCGAGGCGGGAGTAGCCGACGGCGACGAGGCGGTCGCCGTACACCGGGGTGACGGTGCCCGTCAGCCGGCGGCCGCCGCCGAGCTCGACGTCGACGTCGTAGGCCCGGGGGGCGACCTGGCGGTGGGTGAGCGCGGCGATCGCCAGCTGCATGGCCTGGTCGCGCACCTCCCCGGCCTTGCGCCAGCCGAGCTGGCCGGGTGGGAGGGACCCGCGGCGCCACTCGGCGCCGAGGGCCTGGTCGGGGTGCAGGCCGCGCAGCATGTCCGCGAGCATCCGGTCGCCGACGCCCCACGTCTCCAGCGCGTCGATCTCCACCGGCATCGCGTCGCTGACGCCCTCGACGTCCCACGGCAGGGTCAGGTCGAGGGCCCGGAAGAAGCCCTTCACCGGGTCGCGGAAGAAGGCCAGCAGGTCGGCCAGCGCGACGTCCTCCCCGGCGGTCGGCGGCAGCGGCGTCGGCAGGAACTCGGGGGCCGGGGGACGCTCGCCCGCGGCCGTCTCGGCGGCCACCAGCATCGCCGGGTCGAACGTGAACGGCGTCGGCACGCCCAGCGCACCGGGCGCGACGTTGCGTACGTCGAAGGGCTGCAGGGGGTGCTGGACCACCACCCGGTCCCGGACCGGTTCGGCGGTGGTCCGGTCGAGGGCGTCGAGCAGCTCCCCCAGCGGCACCGCCGGCGGGCGCTTCTGGCCGCTGTGCTCGTTGGCCCCGGTGTAGGTCACCACCAGGCGCTCGGTGGCGGCGCCGATCGCGTCGAGGAGCAGCTGGCGGTCCTCGGAACGGATGTCCCGCTCCCCGGTCAGCGGCTCCCGGGCCAGCGCGTCGTCGCCGTCAACCAGCCCGAGCCGGGGGAAGACGCCGTCGTCGAGGCCGAGCAGGCACACCACCCGGTGTGGCACCGAGCGCATCGGCACCATCGTGCAGACCGTGAGCGTGCCGGTGCGGAAGTTGGCGCGGGTCGGCCGTCCGGCGAGGTGGCCGCCCAGCAGCGCCCGCACGTCGGTCAGCCGCATCGGGGTGTCCTCGCGGGCGGGGGCCTCGGCGAGCACGGTGGCGAACTCGCGCTGGACCTGGCCGGACTGCCACTGGTCGGCCGGGTCCACGCGGGTCAGCGTCGCGACCCCCTCGGCGAGCGCGGCCAGCCACTCGGCGAGCGGGCGGGTGCCGGTGAGGCCGTCGGTGGCGACGGTGAGCCGCTCCACGAGCTCCGCGAGCCGGCCGGCCAGCTCCACCCGGTTGCTGCCGACGTCGTCCAGCGGCAGCGTCGTGCCGAGCCAGGCCCGGGAGTCCTCGGAGAGTGCGACGCCCGCGAGCACGCGGTCGACCCCGAACTGCCAGGTGTTCTGGAGGAACTGGTCGAGGCCGAACGGCGCCCGGTGCTCCTTGTCGAAGCCCCACCGGACCCCGGACTCGCGCACCCAGGCCGTCACCGTGTCGAGGTCGTCGTCGGTGAAGCCGAAGCGGCGCCGCACCGGCGGCGCCTGGGCGAGGTCGAGGACGGCGCTCGCCGTGGCGCGGCCCCCGGCCAGGTCGAGCAGCTGCGCCGCGACCCCGAGCAGCGGGTTGGTCTGGGTCAGCGCCCGGTCGGCCAGCCGGACCCGCAGCCGGTGCGCCGGGTGCCCGCCCTCGAGGACGTCGCCGAGGCCGAACCCCGCGGTGATCAGCGGCGCGTAGGTCTCGATGTCGGGGCACATGACGACGATGTCGCGCGGCTCGAGGGTCGGGTCGTCGGCGAGCAGCCCGAGCAGCACCTCGCGCAGGACGTCGACCTGGCGGGCCGGGCCGTGGCAGCTGTGCACCTGCACCGACCGGTCGTCGGCGGCGAGGCGTCGCCCGTCGGGACGCACCTCGTTGGCGGCCAGGTCGCCCTGCAGCCAGCCCAGGAGGGTGTCGCCGCCGGGCTCCCCGCCGTGGTGCCGGTCGACCGCGGGGATCGGGCCCAGGCTGCGCTGCAGCTCGCGGACGTCGCGGCCGAGCGTGGCCAGCAGCGGGTGGTCGACCCGGCGGTGGGACTGGTCGAGGCGGCGCGGGACCTGCCCGGACTCGCCGGCGAGCGCGCGCCAGAGCAGGTCGCTGGGGTGCGGCACCCACACGTGCACGTCGTGGGCCTGCGCGAGCGCACCCACGAGCTCGATCTCGGTCCGCGGCATCCGGGTGTGGCCGAAGAGCGAGAGCCGGGGCGGCAGCTCGGGCACCCCGCGACGGAGCCGGTCGACCGTCTCGGCGTGGCGGACGTGCGGCGGTGGCGCGCCGACCCGGTCGACCAGCGCCCGCCACAGCGGCGGCTGCCAGGCCAGGTCGTCGTCGAGCGGGCTGCCGGAGCCGTCGGTCGGGTAGCCGGCGAGCCAGTCGACGAGCAGCTGCGGCCGCTGCACGGCGTACGACGCGAGGAGCCCGGCGAGGCGCCGGGCCACGGCGTAGCGGCGGCCGCGGCGGAACTCGGCCTCGTCCCCCGCGTCGAAGTGGCCCAGGTGCCGGGCGAGGGTGCGGCACCACGGCTCGTCGAGGCTCTCGTCGACGACCTCGAGCAGCGGCCAGGCCAGGGTGTCGGGTGACCACGGGTCGTCGCGGACGGTGCCGGTGAGCTCGGCCACCAGCGACCGCGGCGACCGGAACTCGATCCCGGCGCAGACCCCGTCGTCGGCCTCGCCGCGCCCGAGCCGGTGGGAGAGGCGCTGGGAGAGCCAGCGCTCCACGCCGCGGGCCGGCACCAGCACCAGCTCGATGGCGAACGGGTCCTCCAGCGGCTGCGCCAGCAGGTCGCCGAGGGCGTCGGCGAGCCGGTCGGTGCGCGCGGCGCGGTGGAGGTGGAGGGTCACGGGGGCACCCTATGCGGGGCCACCGACGGCCCGCGGCTCAGTCCTGCAGGCGCCGCAGGGCTACGTCGAGGCGCGCGGCGAGGTCGTCGTAGGAGATCCCGAAGGTCTCCAGGACCGTGACCCCCTGCGAGCCGACCCGGAAGACCGCGACGTCGGTGTAGACCCGGTCCACGCAGCCGACCCCGGTGAGCGGGTAGGTGCAGCCGGGGACCAGCTTGGCCGTGCCGTCCTTGGCGAACAGCGTCATCATCACCAGCACCTGCTTGGCGCCGATCGCGAGGTCCATCGCCCCGCCCACGGCCGGGATCGCGTCGGGCGCGCCGGTGTGCCAGTTGGCGAGGTCACCGGCCGCGGAGACCTGGAAGGCGCCGAGCACGCACACGTCGAGGTGGCCGCCGCGCATCATCGCGAACGAGTCCGCGTGGTGGAAGTACGACGCCCCCGGCAGCTCGGTGACCGGGACCTTGCCGGCGTTGGTGAGGTCGGTGTCGATCTCGTCGCCCACGGCGGCGGGACCCATCCCCAGCATGCCGTTCTCGGTGTGCAGCACCACCCCGGAGTCGGCGGCCAGGAAGTCGGCGACCTTGGTGGGCTGCCCGATGCCGAGGTTGACGAACGAGCCGGGCGGGATGTCGCGGGCGACGATCTCGGCCATCTCGTCGCGGCTCAGCGGCCCGCGGTCGGTGTGCTCGACGGTCCGGTCGAGGGTGTCCAGGGCGGTCACGAGGCCTCCTGCTGACGGGCGGCGGCACCGACGGCCACCACGCGGTCGACGTAGATGCTGGGGGTCACCACGGCCTCCGGGTCCAGGGTTCCGGTCTCCACGACCTGCGCCACCTGGACGATCGTGGTGGTGGCCGCAGTGGCCATCACCGGACCGAAGTTCCGGGCGGTCTTGCGGTAGACGAGGTTGCCCATCCGGTCGGCCACGTGCGCGCCGACCAGCGCGACGTCCCCCTTGATCGGGTGCTCCAGGACGTAGGTGCGCCCGTCGATCTCGCGGACCTCCTTGCCCTCGGCGAGCGGCGTACCGACGCCGGTCGGGCTGAAGAACGCCCCGATGCCCGCGCCCGCGGCCCGCATCCGCTCGGCGAGGTTGCCCTGCGGGACGACCTCGAGCTCGATCTTCCCGGCCCGGTAGAGGCCGTCGAAGACCCACGAGTCGGACTGGCGCGGGAACGAGCAGACCATCCTGCGGACCCGGCCGGCGGCCAGCAGCGCGGCCAGCCCGGTGTCGCCGTTCCCGGCGTTGTTGGAGACCACGGTCAGGTCGGTGGCGCCCTGGCGGATCAGCGCGTCGATCAGGTCGACGGGCATGCCGGCCATCCCGAAGCCGCCGACGAGCACGGTCGAGCCGTCCGCCACGTCGGCGACGGCCTCGTCGGCGCCCTCGCAGATCAGCGTCATGACACGTCCTCCAGCACCACCGCGAGCGCCTGGCCCACGCCGATGCAGATGGCCGCGACGCCCCAGCGCTCGCCGGACTCCCGGAGCCGGTGCGCCAGGGTGCCGAGGATCCGACCGCCGGAGGCGCCCAGCGGGTGACCGATCGCGATCGCCCCGCCCTTGGTGTTCACGATGTCGGGGTCGACCTTCCAGGCGTCGACGCAGGACAGCGACTGCACCGCGAACGCCTCGTTGAGCTCGATCGCGCCGACGTCGGACCAGCCGATGCCGGCCCGGCGCAGCGCCTGCTCGGCCGCCTCGACCGGCGCGAAGCCGAACGCCTGCGGCTCCAGGGCGTGTACGCCGCGGCCCGCGACGCGGGCGAGCGGGTCCAGGCCGATCCGGGACGCGGCCGCCTCCGAGCCGAGGAGCAGCGCGGAGGCGCCGTCGTTCAGCGGCGAGGCGTTGCCGGCGGTGATCGTGCCGTCGGGGCGGAAGGAGGGCTTGAGGGCGGCCAGCTTCTGCGCGCTGCTGCCGGGGCGGACCCCCTCGTCGCGGGCGAGCTCGGCGCCTGGGACCGGCACCACCAGGTCGTCGTAGAAGCCCGCGCCCCAGGCGGCGTCGGCGAGGTTGTGCGAGCGGGCGGCGAACTCGTCCTGGCGCTCCCGGGAGATCGAGAACCGCTCCTGCAGCTGCTCGTTGGCCTCGCCCAGGGACACCGTCCACTCGGCGGGCATCCGCTCGTTGACCAGCCGCCAGCCCAGCGTCGTGGAGACCGCGGTGACGTTGCCGGCCGGGAAGGCCCGCGACGGCTTCGGCAGCACCCACGGCGCCCGGGTCATCGACTCCACGCCGCCGGCGACCGCCACGTCCGCGTCGCCGGTCTCCACGATCCGCGAGGCCATCATCGCGGCGTCCAGCGAGGAGCCGCACAGCCGGTTGACCGTCGTCGCGGACACGCTCACCGGCAGCCCGGCCAGCAGCACCGCCATGCGGCCGACGTTGCGGTTGTCCTCCCCGGCGCCGTTGGCGTTGCCCCAGACGACGTCGCCGATCTCGGCCGGGTCCAGCTCGGGCGCCTTGGCAAGCACCCCGGACAGCGCGGTGGCGGCCAGGTCGTCGGGGCGGACCTCGGCGAGGGCTCCGTTGAACCGGCCGAACGGCGTGCGGGCGGCGGCGTACACGTAGGACGTGATCACCATGATCCTCCGGGTGTTCGTGATGCGAACATTGGTTCGCTGTACGAACTCATCATGCCACGGAGCGTCGCCGAACGGAAGCCCTCAGGAGGGCTCGAGCCGGCCCAGGACCGCGGCCAGGGCCTCGCCCAGCGCCTCCACCTCCGCCGGCGCCAGCGCGTCGAAGACCAGCGAGCGCACGGTGCGCACGTGCCCGGGCGCGGCCCGCTCGATCGCGGCCCGGCCGGTGGGTGTCAGCACCACGAACGCCCCCCGCCCGTCGTCGTCGCACTCCTCGCGCGCCACCAGGCCGCGGCGTTCCATCCGGGTGACGTGGTGCGAGAGCCGGCTGCGCTCCCAGCCGAGCGCGGCCGCCAGCGCGGAGACCCGCACCCGGCCCTCGTCGACGTCGGTGAGCTGGACGAGCACGTCGAAGTCCTGCAGCGACAGGTCGGAGTCGCGCTGCAGCTGGCGGTTGAGGGCGGCCGGCAACCGGGAGCCCACCCGCAGCCAGTCCCGCCAGACCTGTTGCTGCCGGTCGTCGAGCCAGGGAGTCTGATCGGTCGCCACGTCGCCACTCTAGCGGGAATGGTTGACACGTCACGCATGTTGGGCCCATCGTGTAGGTGACACGTCACCGGCACGGCCCACCCGCACCGGACCGAGGAGAGCACCATGGCCACCATCGAGCTGGACCCGAACGTCGACATCCGCCGCGCCGAGCAGCGGTTCACCACCGACTTCGGCTGGCTGGACTCGAAGCACTCGTTCTCCTTCGGCCACCACCACGACCCGGCGAACACCCACCACGGGCTGCTGCTGGTCAACAACGACGACGTCGTCGACCCCGGCACCGGCTTCGAGACCCACCCGCACCGGGACATGGAGATCGTGACGTGGGTGCTGCAGGGCTCGCTGGTCCACCAGGACTCGACCGGCCACAACGGCGTGATCTACCCGGGCCTGGCCCAGCGGATGAGCGCCGGCACCGGCATCCTGCACTCGGAGAAGAACGACTCCTGGCGCCTCGAGGGCGAGCAGCACCGCGACCCGGTCCACTTCGTGCAGATGTGGGTGCTGCCCGACGAGAGCGGCATCACCCCGGGCTACGAGCAGCTCGAGATCGACGACGCGCTGCTCTCCGGCGGCCTGGTCCCAGTCGCCTCCGGCATGGACCGGCACGACGGCGAGGCCGCGATCCGGATCCGGAACCGGTACGCCGCGCTGCACGCCGCCCGCCTGCGGCCCGGCCAGTCCGTGGAGCTGCCCGAGGCGCCGTTCCTGCACCTGTTCGTGCCCCGGGGCTCGGTCACCCTGGAGGGGGCCGGCGCCCTGGCCACCGGCGACGCCGTCCGGTTCACCGCGACCGGCGGCCAGCGGGTGACCGCGACCGAGCCCGCGGAGATCCTGGTGTGGGAGATGCACGCCACCGTCGCCGCCTGACACCATCGAGACGAGGATCGAGGAGACCGACATGACCGAGCAACGAGACCTGACCGCGATCGAGGCCGAGCGGGCGCGGATCCGGACGGCGTACCTGCGCCCGGCCGTCGAGCGTCCGGTCTCCTCGGCGCGCGGCCTGCACCACACCGCGCTGATCAGCAGCGACGTGGAGCGGACCGTGCGGTTCTACCAGGACGTGCTGGGGTTCCCGCTGACCGAGCTGATCGAGAACCGCGACTACGCCGGCTCCTCGCACTTCTTCTTCGACATCGGCAACGGCAACCTGCTGGCGTTCTTCGACTTCCCCGGGCTGGACGTCGGGCCGTACGCCGAGGTCCTCGGCGGCCTGCACCACCTGGCGATCTCGGTCGACCCCGAGCGGTGGCAGCGGCTGATCGGCAGGCTCGACGCCGCCGGCGTGGAGCACGAGGTGCACAGCGGGGTGTCGGTCTACTTCCGCGACCCCGACGGCGCGCGCATCGAGCTGATCGCGGACCCGCTGGGCGAGATGTACGGCACCCAGGTCCTGTAGACGCTGCCCGGCCCGAACCTCAGACCCGCAGGCCGGCCGAGGCGACGTCGGCGCTGATCGCGCGCGCGGCCGCGACCACCGCGTCGACGTAACCCTCGGGCAGCTCGGGGTGCGCGTGGGTCGAGGTGGAGACGTTGATCGCGGCGACCACCCGGTCCTCGCCGTCGCGCAGCGGCGCCGCGACCGAGCGCAGCCCGGCCTCGAGCTCCTGGTCGACCAGCGCCCAGCCCTGCGCGCGGACCCGGTCCAGCTCGGCGCGCAGCGACGCCGCGTCGTGGAGCGTCCGCCCGGTGAGGGCATCGAGCGACGCGCGGGCCAGGTAGGCGTCGAGCTCCTGGGCCGGGAGACCCGCGAGCAGCACCCGCCCCATCGAGGTGGCGTACGCCGGGAAGCGGGTCCCGACCGTGATGCCCACCGTCATGATCCGCCGGGTCGCGACCCGGGCGACGTAGACGATCTCGTCGCCGTCCAGCACCGCCGCCGACGTCGACTCACCGAGCCGCGCGGAGAGCTGCTCGAGGTGCGGCTGAGCGATCTGCGGGAGCCCCAGCCCGGAGAGGTACGCCGTCCCGAGCCGCAGCACCTGCGGCGTGAGCGCGAACTGCTTGCCGTCGAACCGCACGTAGCCGAGCTCGACCAGCGTGTGCAGGAACCGGCGCGCCGTCGCCCGGCTGAGCCCGGTCCGCGCCGCGATGTCGCTCAGCGTCATCGCCGGGTGGTCGGCGTCGAAGGCGGTGATGACCGACAGGCCGCGCGCCAGCGACTGCACGTACTGGTCGCCCGGGGGCGTGCGCGCGTCGGTCATGCGCGAGAGCATAGGGCCGGCACTTTCCCCGGCCGGCCGGGGAAAGTGGCACTTGTCAGGGGATACACCACCTGACAAGTGCCCGTTTCCCCTGACAGGTCGCCGCGGAGGGCACCGATGGCTACCGCTCCTCCATCTCGGCCAGGACCTGCTGCGCGATCCGGAACGCCGTGTTGGCGTCGGGCACCCCGCAGTAGACGGCGGACTGGAGCAGGACCTCCTTGATCTCCTCCACGCTGAGCCCGTTGGTGCGGGCCGCCCGCACGTGCATGGCGAGCTCCTCGTGGTGGCCCCGGGCGACCAGCGCGGTCAGCGTGATCATCGACCGGGACCGCCGGTCCAGCCCCGGCCGGGTCCAGATCGACCCCCAGGCGTACTGGGTGATCAGCTCCTGGAAGTCGCGGGTGAAGTCGGTGGTGGCGGCGCTCGCGCGGTCAACGTGGGCGTCGCCGAGCACCTCGCGGCGCACGACCAGCCCGGCGTCCCGCACCTCCCGCACGGTGCGGTCGTCGGAGGACGAGGCAGCGGGCTCCCCGAGCAGGTGCTCACGCAGCAGCCGGGCCACCACCGCCGGCGCCTCGGCGGGCGCCAGGTGGCCGACGCCGTCGAGCACGACCAGCCGACCGTCCTTCACCCCGGAGGCGATCTCGCCGAGGCTCGCCGGCGGGGTCGAGACGTCCTCGACGCCGGCCACGGCCAGCACCGGGGCGCCGATCTCGGCCAGCCGGTCGCGGACGTCGAACTCCGCCAGCGCGCCGCACACCGCGACGTACCCGTCGTCGTCGGCCTCCTGCAGCGCGTGCAGCAGCGCCGACCCGCGCGCGGGCTCGCGCTCGAGGAAGCCGGCGCCGAACCACCGCTCGGCCGACCCGGACACCATCACCGGGGTGCCGGACATGCTGACCTGGGCCATCCGGCCCGCCCACGACTCGTGCGTCCCGATCCTGGCGCCGGTGCACAGCAGCACCGCCGCCGGCACCCGCGCGGGCGCGTCGAGCAGCAGCTGCAGGCCGACCGCGCCGCCGACCGAGTCGCCGGCGTAGAAGAAGGTGTCGTCCCCGCGCTCGGCGGCGATGTCGTCGACCACGTGCAGCACGCCCGCGGCCAGCTCGGCCATGGTGAAGGGCTCCTCGGGCACGGCGCGGTTGTGCCCGTGGCCGGGCAGGTCCCAGGCGACGACGTCGAAGACCTCGGTCAGCCCGGCGTCGGCGCACGCCGTCCACAGCGTCGAGGCGGAGGTGCCGAGCGAGGGGCCCAGCACCAGCAGCGGCAGCTCCGCGCGGTGGCGGGCGCCGGTCAGGCGGACGGCGGTGATGCTGGGGGTCAACGGGTCTCCTCACGTGGTGGGGTCGCGGCCAGCACGCCGGCCGCGCGGGCCAGCGGCGCCTCGAGGAACGCCGCGGTCGCCCCGAGGTACTCCTCGCGGGGCGCGGTCCCGGCCAGCTCGGCCATGCTGCGCTGCTCGGCGCGTACGTCGTCGCGCGCGGCCTCGAGGGTGGCGCGCATCCGGTCCTCGTGGACGCGCAGCCCGCTCAGCAGCTCGGAGGCCTGCTCGCCGGCGACGACGGCACGCCGCAGCAGCGTGCGCAGCGTCGCCCACTCGGCGTGCCAGGCACCGGCCGACCGCTCGTCGACCGACTCGGCGGCGGCCAGGTGCAGGGTGGCCGCCAGCTGGGGGGCGGTGAGGGCGGCCCGGCGCACCAGCGTCGCGAGCACCGGGTTCGCCTTGTGCGGCATCGTCGACGAGCCACCCCCGGCGACCTCCGACAGCTCCCCGAGCTCGGGGCGGCTCAGCGTGAGCACGTCGTTCGCGATCCGCCCCCACGCGTCGGTGCACCGCACCGCGGCGTCCCCGAGCCGGGTGACCGTCGCGCGGGAGGTGTGCCACGGCGTGGACGGCGCGAGGCCGAGCCCGGTGGCCAGCTCGAGGGCGAGGCCGGTGGCGGCCCCGACCGGGTCGGGCAGGTCGCCGGCGAGCTCCACGGTCGCGGCCATGGTGCCCGCGGCGCCGCCGACCTGGACGGGGAGCACCAGCCCCACCACGTCGTCGTACGCGTCGAGGACGCCGGTCAGCCACTGCGCGGCCCGGAGCCCGAACGTCGTGGGCACGGCGTGCTGGGTGAGAGTCCGCGCGACCATGGGCGTGGCGCGGTGCTCCTCCACGAGGGCGGCCAGCCGCCGGACCTGCTCACGCAGCGCCGCGAGGGTCCGGTCGACGGCCTCGCGGGCGCACACCATCAGCGCCGTGTCGACCACGTCCTGGCTGGTCAGGCCCCGGTGCAGCCAGCGGGCGGCGTCGGGGTTGCGCTCGCGAAGGCCGTCGCGCAGCAGCGCGACCAGCGCCATCGCCGGGTTGCCGCCGAGCTCGGACTCGTTCGCCAGCCACTGGTGGTGGGAGGGCCAGACCAGGCCGAGCAGGTCCTCCTTGGCGGCGCCCGCCGGTGCGATCCCGGTGCCGACGAGCGCGTCCAGCCACGCCTCCTCGACGGCCACCATCGCCGCCAGGAAGGTCGCGTCCGAGAACAGGTCGCCGGCGCGGTCGTCGCCGGGCCAGAGCAGGTCCGTCATGGAGTCAGTGTCGCGGATGGGTGAGGAAGACCGTCTCGCCCTCGCCCTGCAGCCGGATGTCGAACACGAACCCGTGCTCGTCGGCCCCCGCCACCAGCGTGCTCCGGCGGTCCGCGTCGACCGAGGCCAGCAACGGGTCGGCCCCCAGCGCGGCCCGGTCCTCGGCCGAGTCCCCCGGCAGGTAGGCCCGCGTGAACAGCCGGTCGAGCAGGCCGCGTGCGAACACGGTCACCGCGAAGTACGCCGCCGTGCCCGGCGTGGTCGGCCCGGGCCGCAGCGTCGAGAACGCGTAGTGGCCGGTGTCGTCGGTGGCGCACCGGCCCCAGCCGGTGAACGTGAACCCGTCGCGGTGCAGCGACCCGGGCTCGCGCGGGACCCGCCCGGCCGGGTCGGCCTGCCACAGCTCGAGCAGCGCGTCGGGCACCGGGTCGCCGGCCCCGTCGAGGACCCGGCCGTGCAGCCGGACCGCGTCGCGGTGGGTCGGGGGCACCAGCGCCGAGTCGCCGTCGTAGGGCAGCGCGTAGCCGTAGAACGGCCCGATCGTCTGGCCGGGCGTGGGCGCGAGGTCGCCGCGGGCGCGGCTCATGCCTGGTCCTCCTCTTCGAGGGGCGTGCGGTGGGTGCCGGTGAGCACGATGTCCCAGCGGTAGCCGGTGCACCACTCGTGCTGCGTCACGTCGTGGTCGTAGGTGGCGACCAGCCGGTCGCGGGCCCGCTGGTCGGTGATCGCCTGGTAGATCGGGTCCAGCGCGAAGAGCGGGTCCCCCGGGAAGTACATCTGGGTGACCATCCGCTGGGTGAACTCGGTCCCGAAGAGGGAGAAGTGGATGTGCGCGGGCCGCCACGCGTTGCGGTGGTTCTTCCACGGGTACGGACCGGGCTTGATCGTGGTGAAGGCGTAGGTGCCGTCGGCGTCGGTGAGGCAGCGGCCCACGCCGGTGAAGTTCGGGTCGATCGCGGCGGGGTGCTGGTCGCGCTTGTGGATGTAGCGCCCGCCCGCGTTGGCCTGCCAGATCTCGACGAGCTGGTGGCGCACCGGCCGGCCGTCGCCGTCGAGGACCCGGCCCGTCACGGTCATCCGCTCCCCGACGGGCTCGCCGCGGTGCTGGATGGTCAGGTCGGCCTCGAGCCGGTCCACGTCCTGGTGGCCGAAGGCCGGCGACCACAGCTCGATCCCCTCGGGGTCGGCGTGGTGCAGGTCCTTGGTGGGGTGCCGCAGCAGGCTGGAGCGGTACGGCGGGTAGTCGAGCCGGGGTTGCGTCTCCTCGGCACCGTCCACGCGGTCGCGCTCGTAGGCCTTGGCGATCTGCCGGATCTCCTCGCTCACCTCGGCCTGGGTCGAGGCGGCCGCGTCGGAGGACGCTCGGTTGTCGTTCACGGCACCGACGGTACGGCGGCCGGTGGTGTGACGCCGAGCACCCGATTCCGTTCAGTGGAAGACGCTCGGTGGGACACTGGGCCGATGGCCGGCAACTCCTCGACCCCCGGCGCCAGCGTCACCTCGCGGGCGCTGGCGATCCTCGGCGCCTTCGACGAGCAGCACCGCCGGCTCTCCCTCACCCGGCTCGCCGAGCGCGCCGGCCTGCCCCCGGCGACCACGCACCGGCTGGTGGGCGAGCTGGTGGCGTGGGGCGCGCTGGCCCGCACCCCCTCGGGCGAGTACGTCGTGGGCCGGCGGCTGTGGGACGTCGGGCTGCTCGCGCCCGTGCAGACCGGCCTGCGGCAGCTGGCCTCGCCCTACCTCCACGACCTCTACGCGGCCACCCTCGCGACGGTCCACCTCGCGGTGCGCGACGGCACCGAGGTGCTCTACGTCGACCGGCTGGCCGGCCGCACGTCGGTGCCGGTGGTGAGCCAGATCGGCTCGCGGCTGCCGCTGCACGCGACCGGCGTCGGCAAGGTGCTGCTCGCGCACGCCCCGCCCGAGGTGCAGGCCGCGGCGCTGACCGACCCGGCCCGGGTCACGGCGTACACCGTGACCCAGCCGGGGCTGCTGCGCCGCCAGCTCGCCCGGGTGGTGCGCGACGGCTACGCGACGACGGTCGAGGAGATGAGCCTGGGCGCCTGCTCGGTCGCGGTGCCGATCCGCCAGGGCGAGGCGGTGGTCGCCGCCCTCGGCATCGTCGTACCCAGCCTGAAGAAGGACCGGCCGCGCCTGGTCGCCGCGCTGCAGGTGGCGGCGCAGGGCATCGGCCGCAACCTCCTCTGACCACCCGGCCGCCCCGCGGCAGCCCCCATTTCCGGCCAGTGGAAGCACCGCGTGGCGAGGTGCTGCGTCGACCGGCTTCACTCGTCGCATGACCTCCGAAGGCGACGGCGTCCTGCGTACCCAGGTCGCGATCATCGGTGCCGGCCCGGCCGGCCTGCTCCTCTCCCACCTGCTGGGCAACGCGGGCGTCGAGTCGGTCGTCGTCGAGTCCCGCTCCCAGGAGTACGTCGCCGGGCGGATCCGCGCGGGCATCCTCGAGCAGTCGACCGTCGACCTGCTCCGCTCCGCCGGGCTCGCCGACCGGCTGTCCCGGGAGGGCGACCAGCACCGCGGCATCCACCTCCAGTGGCCGCACGAGCGGCACCACCTCGACTTCGTCGACCTCACCGGCCGCTCGGTGTGGGTCTACGGGCAGACCGAGGTGCAGAAGGACCTGGTGGCCGCCCGCACGGCCGCCGGGCAGCAGGTGCACTACGAGGTGGCCGACACCGCGCTGCACGACCTGGAGACCGACCATCCCTCGGTGACGTTCACCGACGCGGAGGGCCGGCCGCGCCGGGTCGCCGCCGACGTGGTCGTCGGCTGCGACGGCTCGTTCGGCCCCAGCCGGGCCGCGGTGCCGGACGCGGTCCGGCGTACCTGGGACAGGACCTACCCCTACTCCTGGCTCGGGATCCTCGCCGACGTCGCCCCGTCCACCGACGAGCTGATCTACGCCTGGCACCCCGACGGGTTCGCGATGCACTCGATGCGGTCGTCGTCGGTGTCGCGGCTCTACCTGCAGGTGCCCAACGGCACCGACGTCGCCACCTGGTCCGACGACCGGATCTGGGACGCCCTGGCCACCCGGCTCGGCCACGGCCAGGACGGCTGGGAGCTCACGCCCGGGCCGGTCACCGAGAAGAGCGTGCTGCCGATGCGGTCCTACGTGCAGACGCCGATGCGGCACGGGCGGCTGTTCCTGGCCGGCGACGCCGCGCACACCGTGCCGCCCACCGGCGCCAAGGGGCTCAACCTCGCGGTGGCCGACGTGGGGCTGCTCGCGCCGGCCCTGATCGACCTGCTGCGCAAGGACGACCCGCGGCTGGCCGACGCCTACTCGGAGACGGCGCTGCGCCGGGTCTGGCGGTGCACGCACTTCTCCTGGTGGATGACCACCATGCTGCACACCAGCGGCGACCCCTTCGACGAGCAGCTCCAGCTCTCCCAGCTGCGCTGGGTCACCTCGAGCCAGGCCGGCGCCACCGGCCTGGCGGAGAACTACGCCGGCCTGCCGATCGGCTTCTAGGAGGTGCTGGCCGACGCCTCGGCGTCCTCGTGGAACCGCCGGTAGCTGTAGACGATCATCCCGATCGCGAACAGCCCCGAGGCGACCTGCGTGGTCCCGGTGCCCCACCCGCCGACGAGCCACCACTTCTCGTCGACCGGCCACCACGACGGCGCCGGCGGGTGCCAGATCCACAGCACACCGGCCGCGATGATCGTCAACGCGATCAGCGTCGAGAGCACGATCCGCGGCCAGGTCTCGACGCTCTCGGCGGCCGCCTTGAGCGCGCGCTCCTTGACCGGCTCGAGCCGCTTCTCGGCCCAGTCGTACTGCTGGGAGAGCAGGACCAGTCCGGCGAAGATCGCCAGCAGCCCGGGGCCCGGCAGGACCAGGGCCGCGATGCCGGCGACCACCAGCACCCAGCCCACCGTCTCCAGCGCCACGCGGCGGGCTGCACTCTTCATGGGTGCAGCCTCTCAGATGAGTGGTCGCTGCACATCCGGGACGCGCAACCGACAGACCGGAACCCGGGCCCGGCCCGATGGATTCCGCTGACGGGGGTTCTGCGGAAGGGCCATCGGGCCGGGCGTCTCGGCGGCCGGCCCTCCCGGCGGGGGCGCGGTGAGGGGGCCACCGTCGCCACCGGGTCGGGAGTCCGGCACACCCCCAGTCTTGAGGTCGCCGGGCGGGGAGACCTGAGCCGTCGGACGGATCTTGTCTGGCACCGACGCACTAGGGAGCCGGCGGCGGGCTCAGCCCCCGGGCAGCAGCCCCTCGCGCACCGCGATGGACAGTGCCTCCAGCTTGGAGTGCGCGCCGAGCTTGGCCGACAGGTTGGCGACGTGGTTGCGCACGGTGTGCACGCTGACCACCAGCTGCTCGGCGATCGCGGCGTTCGACAACCCCTCGGCGAGCAGCCCGAGGACCTCGCGCTCGCGCTCGGTCAGGTCGGTGGGCCCGGGCCGGCCCGACCGGTGGAGCCGCGGCAGCAGGCGGGCCAGCATCTCCGGCGAGATCACGGCCTCCCCGGACGCCGCCGCGCGGACCGCGGACGTCAGCTCACCGAGGCTGCGGCTCTTGGAGACGAACCCTGAGGCGCCCGCCTCGACGGCCGACACCAGGACGTGGTCGGACGCGGTCGCGGTGAGCACGACGACCTTCATGCTCGGGCGCAGCGCCCGCAGCTCGGCGATGGCGTCGACGCCGTCCCCGTCCGGGAGCCGGTGGTCGAGCAGCACCACGTCGGGAGCCGTGGTCCGGATCATCGCCCGGGCCCGCTCCAGGGTGCCGGCGATGCCCACGCTGACCAGGTCGGGCTCGTCGTCGAGGACACGGGACAGGCTCGAGGCCAGGACCTCGTGGTCGTCGACGATCAGGACACGCGCGGCCGCGGTCTCCTCGATCACGCCCTCGCCGGAGGCAGGGCTGGGGGGTGAGCTCACCGTCCACCTCCTCCACGGGGGCCCGGCGATGTCCCCGTTCCGGCGGAACGACCCCTAGTACCAACGTACTAGACAGGTAGTGCCCGGGCGGGCTGCGCGCGAAACACGGCAGCGGTCACCATGGAGGACGGGGCACCGAGAGGAGCACGATGGCGCGCATCCGGGTGGCGATCGCCGACGACGACGCCGGGATCCGCAGCGCGCTCGCGGACGTGCTGGCCGCCGATCCCCGGTTCACCGTCGTCGGGTCGGCCTCCACGGGTGAGGAGCTGTGCCGGCTGGTCCGGTCCGTCGCCGCCGACGTGGTGCTCCTCGACGTACGCATGCCGGGCGGCGGCGCCGACGCGGCCCGTGCCCTCGGCACCTGCACCCCCGCCCCCGGGGCCCGCCCGCCGGCCGTCATCGCCGTGTCCGGCCACACCGGCGCGGCCACCGTCACCTCGATGCTGCGAGCCGGCGCCGTCGGCTACCTGGCCAAGGGACGGCTGGCGAGGCTGCCGGACCTGGTCGCCCGGTGCGCCGCGGGCGAAGTCGTGCTGGCGGTACCGAGCGCGACCGACGCGCTGCGCCGCGTCGTGCGCGAGGACCGGGGCGCCACGCACGCCGGTCCACGGGGACGGTGACCGCACCCGGCACACGCGCAGGAGCCGGATGACCCCCGACATCGTCCGCGACCAGGACGTTGCTGGCGGTCCGCACGCGCTCCTCCTGACCGTCCCGCCTGGTACGAACGCACTAGCCGGGACGGCTCGTCGGTGCCTCGCGGCGCCCGCCGCCCTGCCCGAGGGTGGGGACCATGCCTCGGAACCCCTGCGTCCCCGACGCCACGCCGGACTCCGCGCGGGCCGGCACGCTCCCCTCCCCGACGCCCGACCCGGAGGTCCTGGCCGCGGTCCTCGACCGGTCGCTCACCGGGATGGTGCTGCTGCGGCGAGGCGCCGTGGGTGTCGAGGCGACCGCGGTGAACCCGGCCGCCGCCTGCCGGCTCGGCGGCACGGCCGACGACCTGACCGGCACCGGCTGGGCCGACGGCCTCGGCCCCCGGGACCGGGCCCGGCTGCGGACCGCCGCCGAGGCGCTGCTGGCCGGCGAGACCACCCGGCGACAGGAGGAGGTCACCCTGCCCCACGGTCGCCGGGTGCTGTTCTGCCTGTGCTCCCTGCTCGACGGCTCCGGGCAGCCGATGGTGCTGGCCCAGCTCGTCGACCGGCCCGAGGTCGACACCGTCTCGTGGGTCGGGCACGAGCTGCGCAACCCGATCACCAGCGTGCTCGGCTACACCGAGCTGCTGCGCGAGGGCGTCGGTGGCCAGCTGAGCCACCACCAGACCGAGCTGCTCGACCGGGTGCTGGGCCACGGCCGCCGCCTGCTCGACCTGGTGGAGAGCCTCGTGACGCTGGACCGGGTCGAGTCCTCCGACCCCGTGCCGCAGGCGGAGCCGGTGGTGCTCGACGTCGTCGTGCACCGGGCACTCGAGAGTGTCACCGCGCTCGTCCACGGACGCGCCCTCACCGTGCGCGCCCGCGTCTCCCCCGGGCCGATGGAGGTGTCGGGGGACGCGACGGACCTGGAGCGGGTGGTGACGGAGCTGCTGACGAACGCCACCAAGTTCACCCCGGCCGGCGGACGGATCACCCTCGACCTGACCCGCGAGGGCTCCGACGCGGTGCTCGTCGTCGAGGACACCGGGCCGGGCGTGCCGGAGCACGAGCAGGCACGGCTCTTCGACCGGTTCTTCCGGACGTCGGCCGCGCTGTCGCAGGCGGTCCCGGGAACCGGTATCGGGCTGGCGATCGTGCACTCGGTCGTCACCGGGCACGGCGGCCGGATCAGGCTCGACTCGGCACCCGGGCGCGGTGCCCGGTTCGAGGTGCGGCTGCCCCTGGCCGCGACGCCCTGACCCGGCCCTCGCCCTCCTCCGGCTGTGGCATCCTTCCCGCATGACCGAGCCGGCGAGCGAGACGGGCGGAGCCCGCCGCGGCCGCCCCGGACACGACCAGGAGACCGTCCTGCGACGTGCCGTCGAGCTCTTCAACCGGCGGGGGTACGACGGCACCAGCATGGGCGACCTGGCCCGCGAGCTCGGCTTCACCAAGTCGGCGATCTACCACCACGTGCCCAGCAAGTCCCACCTCCTCGAGCAGGCGCTCGACGAGGCCCTCGGCGGGCTGACCGCGGTCATCGCGGCCGCCGAGCAGAACTCGTCGGTGGGCGCCTACGAGCGGCTCCGGCAGGTGATCCACCAGAGCGTCGAGGTCCTGGTCGCGCACCAGCCGGCGGTCACCCTGCTCCTGCGGGTGCGGGGCAACAGCGACGTCGAGCTCGCCGCCCTGCGCCGCCGTCGCGAGCTCGACGCCCGGCTCGCGGCGCTGGTCCGGGCGGCCATCGCCGAGGGGTCCCTGCGCGACGACGTCGCCCCCGACCTGGTCAGCCGGCTGCTGTTCGGCATGGTCAACTCGCTCGTCGAGTGGTACCGCCCCGGCGGCCCCGTCGACGCCCAGGCCGTCTCCGACGCCATCACCACGATCGCGTTCGACGGGCTGAACGCGGAGTAGGTCCGGGGCATTTTCACCGGCTGCCCGGGGAAAGTGCCCGGGCCCTCAGCCCTCGATCGGGCGCCCCAGCGACCGGCTCCGGCCGCGGAACTCGGCCACCACGGCCTCGCCGGACTCGTCGCGGCGGCACACGGTCACGTCGTACAGGCCGGAGCGGCCGCGCAGGGCGCGCTCCTCGGCGGTGGCGACGAGCACGTCGCCGAGCCGGCCGGACTCCAGGAACGTCACGTCGAAGCCGGCGGCCACGGTCACCTGGCCGCGCGAGTTGCAGGCGACCGCGAAGGCGCTGTCGGCCAGGGACGCGATCAGGCCGCCGTGGCAGACGTCCCAGCCGTTGACCATGTCGGCGCGCACGGTCATGGTCACGACCGCGCGGCCCGGGGCGACCGAGGTCAGCTCCATGCCCAGCGCCCGGGAGGCGGCGTCGTTCGACCACATCACCTTGGCACTCCGCTCGGCGAGCTGCTGCGCGGCCGGGTCGGTCACCACGTGTAGAACCCCTCCCCGGTCTTGCGGCCCAGCTTGCCCGCCGCGACCAGGTCGCGCAGCAGCTGCGGCGGCTCGAAGCGCGGGCCGAGCTCGCGGGCGAGGTGCTCCGCGATGGCCAGGCGTACGTCGAGCCCGACCAGGTCGGTGGTGCGCAGCGGCCCCACCGGGTGGCGGTAGCCGAGCGTCATCGCGGTGTCGATGTCGGCGGCGGACGCGACCCCCTCCTCGAGCATCCGCATGGCCTCGAGGGCGATGGCGACGCCGAGCCGGCTGCTGGCGAACCCCGGCGAGTCGGTCACCGTGATCGCGGTCTTGCCCAGCGCCCCGACCCAGCCCTGGGCCCGGGTCACGAGGTCGCCGTCGGTCTTGGTGCCGACCACGATCTCGACCAGGTCGCTCGCGGGCACCGGGTTGAAGAAGTGCAGGCCCACGAACCGCTCGGGCGCGGCCAGGCCGTCCGCCAGCCCGTCGATCGACAGCGAGCTGGTGTTGGTGGCCAGCACCGCGTCGGGCGCGGCGGCCTCCACGGCGGCCAGCACCCGCGCCTTGAGCGCCGGGTCCTCCGGCACCGCCTCGAGCACCAGGCCGGCACCGGCCAGCTCGGCAGCCGCGGTGGTGACGAAGAGCCGCTCGAGGTGCTCGGCCAGCGGCCCACCCAGCTTCCCGCGCTCCTCGGCGCGCTGCAGGCTGGTGGTCACCCGGTCCCGGGCCGCGTCGGCGGCCGCGTCGTCGTTCTCGACCACGGTCACGGACGCGCCGGCGACCAGGAACGCGTGCGCGATCCCGGCCCCCATCCGGCCCCCGCCGTACACCCCGACGGTCTCGGGCAGGCTGCTCATCGCCCCTCCTTCTTGCGCTCCAGGAACGCCGTCATCCGCTGCTGCTTGTCCTCGGTCTCGAAGAGCACCGCCTGCGCCACGTCGTCCAGCAGCGGGTGCGCCTCGCGCGGGGCGTGGAAGACCGCCTTGGTGAGCCGGACCGCGAGCGGCGCCTGGGCGGCGATCCGGTCGGCGAGCCGCTGCCCGGCGGCGAGCAGCTCCTCGGGCTCGACCACCTCGCTCACCAGGCGTACGTCGAGCGCCTCGGCGGCGTCGAGGATCCGGCCGGCGAGCAGGACCTCCTTGGCCACCGGCTCGCCGACCAGCTCGGCCAGCCGCCAGGAGGCGCCGGCGGCGGCAAGGATGCCCAGCCCCGGCTCGGGGTTGCCGATCCGGGTCCGCGGCGTGCCGATCCGGAAGTCGCAGGCGTAGGCCAGCTCGGCGCCACCGCCGAGGGCGTAGCCGTCGAGCAGCCCGATCGTCGGCATCGGCAGCCGCCGGATCCGGTCGAAGATGCTGGAGTTGATGCCGCGCAGGGCGTCCTCGCGGCGGCGTTCCCGCAGCTGGGCGATGTCGGCGCCGGCCGCGAAGGTGCCGCCCTCGCCGAGGAGCAGCGCCACCCGGGGCCGCTCCTCGAGCAGGGCGCAGGCCTCGTGCAGCTCGCCCACCATCTGCGCGTCGATGGCGTTGCGGACCTCGGGCCGGTTCAGTCGCAGGACCACGCGGTCCTCGGCCTCCTCGACGACAACGGCTCGGCTCATGGGTCTCCCTCGAAGTGGCGTGCGGCGGCGGGTCAGGGCGTGTCTCCCAATTCTGGGCCGTCGCGAGCGTCGTCCCACGGAGTGCCTGGCAAGGCGGAGGAGGGAGACGTGGCGGAGCCACGGCGACCGACGACAACGCAGTCCAGGCGCCCGTGGGGCGGCGCGCAGCAGGCCATGGAATTGGGAGACACGGCCTAGGCGTCGAAGTCGACGGTCACGCAGTCGCTGACCGGGTAGCTCTGGCAGGTCAGCACGAAGCCGGCGTCCACCTCGGCCTGCTCCAGCGCGTAGTTGCGGCGCATGTCGACCTCGCCGTCGCGGACCAGCGCCCGGCAGGTGCCGCACACGCCACCCTTGCAGGCGAAGGGCAGGTCGGTGCGCGCGGTCTGCGCGGCGTCGAGGATCGTCTCGTCGCGCGGCATCGGCGCGGTCGCGGACAGCCCGTCCAGCACCACGGTCACGTCGCTGGTCTCGCCGGTGGCGACCGGCCCCGCGCGGTGCAGCTCCGGGGGCGGCTCGTCGACGTAGAACAGCTCGAAGTGGACCCGCTCGGCGGGCACCCCCAGCTCGGTGAGCACCTCCCGGGCGTCGTTGATCATCGCGAACGGCCCGCACAGCCAGACGTGGTCCATCGCGCCCACCGGCACCAGGGCGCCGAGCAGCCGGCGGAGCCGGTCGGCGTCGATCCGCCCGGAGAAGAGCTCCACGTCGCGGGGCTCGCGGGAGAGCACGTGCACGACCTGGAAGCGCGGGCCGAAGCGGTTCTTGAGGTCGCCGAGCTCCTCGGCGAACATCACCGACCCGCTGGTGCGGTTGCCGTAGAGCAGCGTCACGTCGGACTCGGCGTTGCCGAGCACGGTGCTGGCGATCGAGAGCATCGGCGTGATGCCGGAGCCGGCCGCGATGCACAGGTGCTTGCCACCAGCGGCGGGGTCGGCGCGGAAGCTGCCGGTCGGGGTCTGCACCTCGATCTCGGTGCCGGGGGTGACCTCGTGGACCAGCCACGACGAGAACAGCCCGTCGGGGATCTCGCGTACGCCGATCCGCGGCCGCGCACCGGCGGGCGCGCAGATGGAGTAGGAGCGTCGGTGCTCCTGGCCGTCGAGGGTGCGGCGCAGGGTCAGCGACTGACCGGCCTCGAACGCGAAGGCCTCGGCGAGCTCGGCGGGCACGTCGAAGGTCACCGCGACGGCGTCGTCGGTGAGCCGCTCGACCGCGGCCACGGTCAGGGTGTGGAACACGGGCGCCGTACGGCTGCTCACCCGCTGCGGCTGGGCAGTGGTGGTCATCAGAATCAGATTTCCTTCACGTGCTCGAAGGGCTCGAGGCAGTCGGTGCAGCGGTAGAGCGCCTTGCAGGCCGTCGCCCCGAACTCCGAGGTCAGATCGACGGCGGCGGAGCCGCAGCGGGGGCAGCTGACCGCGCGGCGGGTGGGCAGCAGGTCGAGGGCGATCGGGCCGTCGTGGCGGGGCGCGGGGCCCGGGGCGGAGAGCCCGGCCTCGGCCAGCGCGCGGCGGCCGCGCTCGGTGATCCAGTCGCTCGACCACGCCGGCGAGAGCTCGACCGCGACGCGCACGTCGTCGAAGCCGGCGTCGCTGAGCCCGTGCACGAGGTCGTCGCGCATGGTCGCCATCGCCGGGCAGCCGGAGTAGGTGGGGGTGATCGCCACGACGACCTCGCCCGCGCCCGCGACGTCCACGCGCCGCAGCACGCCGAGGTCCTCCAGGGTCAGCATCGGCATCTCGGGGTCGGTGACGCCGCGCGCCACGGCGTACGCACGCTCGCGCAGGGCCTCCCGGTCCAGCGTCTCGCGATCCAGCAGGGTCTCCACGGTCACCACCGCCCGCTGGGGTGCGCCCGGGCGACCACCTGCATCTCGGCCAGCAACAGGCTCAGCGCCTCGGTGTGCAGGCCGTCGCGGCCGGTCCGGCCCTGCACGCCGGCCAGCGGCGCGCGGTCGGGGCGCTCGACCCCGCTCATCGCGAACACCTGCTCGAGGACCACGGCGACCTCGTCGGCCACGGCGGCCGGGTCGACCCCCACGCCCGCCTCGGCCACGGACCGCTCGACCGGGTGGGTGGCGAACAGCTCGGCGTACAGCGGCCACAGCGCGTCGAGCGCCTCGACCAGCCGGCGCCGGGACTCCTCGGTGCCCCGGGCCAGGGTCAGGAACCAGCGGCCCGCGTAGTCGCGGTGGTAGGCCAGCTCCTTGACACCCTTCGCGGCGACCGCGGCCAGCACCGTGTCGCGGCTCGTCGTGAGCCGCTGGAAGACGGCCAGCCGGGCACAGGAGAGCACCAGCAGCCGGGCGATCGTGTGCGCGAAGTCGCCGTTGGCCACCTCGGTCATCCGGACGTTGCGGAACTCGCCCGCCTCGCGGAAGAACGCCAGCGCGTCCTCCGGCGGCACCGGGGAGCCCTCCGGCAGCGTGGGTACGGCGGCCGGGTCGGCCGCCGCCGCCCGGGCCAGCAGCAGTCGGGCCTGGCCGAGCAGGTCGAGCGAGACGTTGGCCAGCGCGATGTCCTCCTCGAGGTCCGGCGCGCGGCTGCACCACTCCGAGAGCCGGTGCGAGGCGATCAGCGCGTCGTCGGCCAGCATCAGGCAGTACGTCGCGAGGTCGCCGGGGTCGACACCGTCCGGGATGGTGGTGTCCACGCCCGCCAGCGGGTCCTCGAAGTCGGTGCCGAAGGCCCACTGCGAGGAGTCGCTGCCCAGCAGCCCGTCGAAGATGCTGCCGTGGGCGTCGTTCGGGTCCGGCGCCGGGTGAGAGGGCGCGTGCGCGGGGTCGGTTGCGTCGGTCATCGCAGTCCTTGGTGGTCGAGCCTGTCGAGTCGGTGGTCGAGCCTGTCGAGTCGGTGGTCGAGCCTGTCGAGACTCACATGTGGGGGACGTTGTCGGGGATCGAGTAGAACGTCGGGTGCCGGTAGACCTTGTCCCCGCTGGGCGCGAACATCGGGTCCTTCTCGTCCGGGCTCGAGGCGGTGATCGCGTCGGAGCGGACCACCCAGATGCTGACGCCCTCGTTGCGCCGGGTGTAGACGTCGCGGGCGTGCCGGACCGCCATGTCGTCGTCGGCGGCGTGCAGCGAGCCGACGTGCACGTGGTTGAGGCCGCGCTTGCCGCGCACGAACACCTCGTAGAGCGGCCACTCGTCCTGAGTGGCCGAGGAACGAGGCGTGTCGAAGGGCTCGGCGCTGGTCGACTCGGTCATCGGGTGGCCTCCTGGCTCGTGGTCGTGTCGTGGCTGCGAGCCGCGAAGGCCAGGGCGGCCTCTCGCACCCAGGCGCCGTCCTCGTGGGCCGCCCGGCGGTGGGCGATGCGCTGCGCGTTGCAGGGACCGTTGCCCCTGACCACGGCCATGAACTCGTCCCAGTCGGGCTGGCCGAAGTCGTGCGCCTGCCGCTCCTCGTTCCACTTCAGCTCGGGGTCGGGCAGCGTCACGCCGAGGGCCTCGGCCTGGGGCACGGACATGTCGACGAACCGCTGGCGCAGGTCGTCGTTGGTGTTCCGCTTGATCCCCCACGCCATCGACTGGGCGGTGTTCGGCGACTCCGCGTCGGGCGGGCCGAACATCATCAGCGCCGGCCACCAGAACCGGTCCACCGACTCCTGCACCATCGCGCGCTGCTCGTCGGTGCCGCGCATCATCGTCATCAGCAGCTCGTAGCCCTGCCGCTGGTGGAAGGACTCCTCCTTGCAGATCCGGATCATCGCGCGGCCGTACGGCCCGAACGACGTGCGGCACAGCGGCACCTGGTTGCAGATCGCGGCGCCGTCGACGAGCCAGCCGATGGTGCCCACGTCGGCGTACGACAGCGTCGGGTAGTTGAAGATCGAGGAGTACTTCTGCGCGCCGCTGATCAGCTTCTCGGTCAGCTCGCCGCGGGAGGTGCCGAGGGTCTCGCAGGCGGAGTAGAGGTAGAGCCCGTGGCCGGCCTCGTCCTGGACCTTCGCGAGCAGGATCGCCTTGCGGCGCAGCGACGGCGCCCGCGTGATCCAGTTGCCCTCGGGCTGCATGCCGATGATCTCGGAGTGGGCGTGCTGGGCGATCTGGCGCACCAGCGTCTTGCGGTAGCCCTCCGGCATCCAGTCGCGGGGCTCGATGCGGTCGTTGTGGGCGATGGTCGACTCGAAGCCCTCGAGCAGGGCGGCCTCGGCCCCGTCGCCCTCGAGCGTGGTGGACGCCGTCATGGCCCCTCCAGGATGGTTGCGGACTTCGCCTCGCGGAGGCATTTACTGACCGAACGGTCTGTAATACTGTGGCACGCCTGACCACCCCTGCGCAAGGGACGACCGGGCCACGCCCGGACGACGAGAGGATCGCCGCATGAGTGCCCACCAGAAGAGTTCTCTGCTGGAGAGCTACGCCGCCGGACGGTGGTTCCGGGCCAGCGACGAGGGCACGCCGCTGCTCGACGCGAGCACCGGCGAGGTGGTGGCCAGGATCTCCAGCAAGGGGCTCGACCTGGGCGAGATGACGTCGTACGCGCGTCACGTCGGCGGTCCCGCGCTCCGCGAGCTGACCTTCCACCAGCGCGCGGCCCTGCTCAAGGAGCTCGGGCTGCACCTGATGGAGGACAAGGACGAGCTCTACGCGCTGTCGTACCGCACGGGCGCGACCAAGCGGGACTCGCTGGTCGACATCGACGGCGGCATCGGGACGATGCTCTCCTACGCCAGCAAGGGCCGGCGCGAGCTCCCGAACGACACCGTCGTGCTGGACGGGGCCCTCGAGCCGCTCGGCCGCGGCGGCACCTTCGTCGGCCAGCACCTCTACACCTCGCGGCCCGGCGTCGCGGTGCAGATCAACGCGTTCAACTTCCCCGTGTGGGGGATGCTCGAGAAGCTTGCGCCGGCGTTCCTCGCCGGGCTGCCGAGCATCGTGAAGCCGGCCAGCCAGACCGCCTACCTCACCGAGCTCGTCGTACGCCGCATCATCGAGTCCGGAATCCTGCCCGAGGGCTCGCTGCAGCTGCTGGCGGGCAGCGCCGGCACCCTGCTCGACGAGCTGACCGTGCAGGACTCGGTCGCGTTCACCGGCTCGGCGCACACCGCGGGCATGCTGCGCACCCACACCAACGTGCTGCACGGCGGCGTCGCGCTCGGCGTCGAGGCCGACTCGCTCAACCTCTCGATCCTCGGACCCGACGTGAGCACCGACGACCCCGAGTTCGACCTGTTCGTCAAGGGCGTCGTCACCGAGATGACCGTCAAGGCCGGCCAGAAGTGCACCGCGATCCGCCGCGTGATCGTGCCCGACACGCTCGCCGACGACGTGGTCGAGGCGATCTCGGCCCGGCTCGCGAAGACCACCGTGGGCAACCCCGCCGACGAGAGCGTCCGGATGGGCGCGCTGGCCAGCCTCGAGCAGCGCGAGGAGGTCCGCAAGGCGATCCAGTCGCTGCGCAGCTCCGCCGAGATCGTGTACGGCGACCCCGACCACGTCGACGTCGTCGACGCCGACGCCGAGCGCGGGGCGTTCCTGTCCCCCGTGCTGCTGCGCGCGCAGAAGGGCGCGGTCGAGCCGCACGACGTGGAGCCGTTCGGTCCGGTCAGCACCGTGCTGACCTACGACTCGGTCGACGAGGCGATCACGCTCGCCGCCCGCGGCAGGGGCAGCCTGGTCGGGTCGGTCGTCACCCACGACCGCGACGTCGCGCGCTCCGTGGTGCTCGGCCTCGCGCCGTGGCACGGCCGGATCCTGGTCCTCGACCGCGACGACGCCAAGGAGTCCACCGGCCACGGCTCCCCGCTGCCGGTGCTCGTGCACGGCGGCCCCGGCCGGGCCGGCGGCGGCGAGGAGCTCGGCGGCATCCGTGGCGTGCTCCACCACATGCAGCGCACCGCGATCCAAGGCTCGCCCGACATGCTCACCGCGGTCACCGGCAGGTGGACCACCGGCTCGGAGCGTCGGGTCGAGGACGTGCACCCGTTCCGCAAGAGCCTGGCCGAGCTGGCGATCGGCGACACCATCGCCTCCGCGCCGCGCACCGTGACCCGCGCCGACATCGAGCACTTCGCGGAGTTCACCGGCGACACGTTCTACGCGCACACCGACGAGGAGGCGGCCGCGAAGAACCCGCTCTTCGGCGGCATCGTCGCGCACGGCTACCTGGTGGTCTCGCTGGCCGCCGGCCTGTTCGTGGACCCCGACCCGGGCCCCGTGCTGGCGAACTTCGGCGTCGACAACCTGCGCTTCCTCACCCCGGTCAAGGCCGACGACACGATCGCGGTGACGCTGACGGTCAAGCAGATCACGCCCCGCACCAACGCGGAGTACGGCGAGGTCCGCTGGGACGCCGTGGTCGCCAACGAGGCCGGCGAGCCGGTCGCGACGTACGACGTGCTGACGCTGGTCGCCAAGACCTGGCCGCAGGACTGAGGGGGAGCTCGTGCACCGGATGACGATCCAGTACGCCGCGCCCTCGGACCCCGAGGGATTCGACGCGCACTACCGCGACGTGCACGTGCCGCTGGCCTCCAGGCTCCCCGGGCTGCGCCGGTTCACCGCCAGCCACCCGCGGGCGCTCGGCGGCGCCGACGCGCCGTACCTCGTGGCCGAGCTGTGGTTCAGCGACGTCGACGCGATGAAGGCCGCCCTGAAGTCGCCGGCGATGGCCGACACCGCCGCCGACGCCCAGGCGATGACGGAGAAGTTCGAGGTCGCCGGGATGACGATGTTCACCGGGCTGGTCACCGACGTGCTGGCCTGAGGCCCGCCCCGGACGTCATACGTTCCGGTCGCTCCGGCCGCCGGAACGCATGACGTCTCGCGACACGTCATCAGTTGCGGTCGCCCCGGCCGCCGGAACGCATGACGCCTCATGGCCGGGACGACTCAGCCGAACTCGACGTCCGCGGTGTCGACCGTGCCGGCGGTGCGACCCGGCGCGGAGTGGTTGCCCCAGTAGAGGTTGGTGTGGGCGATGACCAGCTCCGGCGGCGGGGCGCCGTAGGCGGTGAGGTCCTCGGTGGTGTGGGCGTCGCCGACCAGCGTGGCGTCGTACCCCCGCACGATCGCGCCGTGCAGCGTGGACCGGATGCACTCGTCGGTCTGGGCGCCGGCCACCACCAGCCGCCCGATCCCCCGCCCGGCGAGGACGGTCTCGAGGTCGGTCTCCTCGAAGGAGTCGGCGTACTGCTTGTGCACGAGCGGCTCGGCGTCGCGGCGATCGAGCGGCGCGACGTACTGCCAGGCCTCACTGTCGCGCGGCATCTCCTCGCCGTTGTGGGCGACCCACACCACCTCGACGTCGCCGGCGCGGGCCCGGTCGACCAGCGTGGCGATGTTGGTGACGACCCGGTCCCGGTCGTGGGCCTCGCCGACGACGCCGTTCTGGACGTCGATGACGAGGAGGGCGGTGTGCGGGCGGTTGTCGAGCGTGGTCATGGCGCCTCCCCTGTGGTCCTGGCCCCACGCTAGACCCGCGCGCCGACAGTCGGGACGTCATACGCACTGGTCGCCCGGGCAGCCGCTTCGGATGACGTCCCCCGGGGCCGGGCTACCGCTTCGGGCGCTCGTCCACGATCCGGCGCATCTTGCCCACGGACCGCTCGATGCCCTCGGGCGGCACCACGTCCACGGCCACCGAGACGCCGATCGTGCTCTTGACCATGTGCCGCAGCTCCTGGCCGGCGGAGCGGGCCACGTCGAGCCCCACGCCGTCGCGCGACTCGACCCGGACCGTCATCTCGTCCAGGGTGCCGGAGCGCGAGAGCACGCACTGGAAGTGCGGGGAGAGGTCCTCGATCTGGAGCAGCAGCTCCTCGATCTGGGTCGGGAAGAGGTTCACCCCGCGCAGGATGATCATGTCGTCGGTGCGCCCGGTGATCTTCTCCATCCGGCGCATCGTGCGCGCGGTGCCGGGCAGCAGCCGGGTCAGGTCGCGGGTGCGGTAGCGGATCACCGGCATCGCCTGCTTGGTCAGCGAGGTGAACACCAGCTCGCCCTCCTCCCCGTCGGGCAGCACCTCGCCGGTCACCGGGTCGATGACCTCGGGGTAGAAGTGGTCCTCCCAGACGTGCAGGCCGTCCTTGGTCTCCACGCACTCCTGCGCGACGCCGGGGCCCATCACCTCCGAGAGCCCGTAGACGTCGACCGCGTCGATGCCGAGCACGTCCTCCATCTCGCGGCGCATCTCGTTGGTCCACGGCTCGGCCCCGAAGATCCCGATCTCCAGCGACGTCGAGCGCGGGTCGACGCCCTGGCGGCGCATCTCGTCGACGACCGCGAGCATGTACGACGGGGTCACCATGATGATCCGCGGCTCGAAGTCGACGATCAGCCGGACCTGCCGCTCGGTCATCCCCCCGGAGACGGGCACCACCGTGCAGCCGAGCTTCTCCGCGCCCGCGTGGGCGCCGAGCCCGCCGGTGAACAGCCCGTAGCCGTAGGCGTTGTGCAGGATGTCGCCCGGCCGCCCGCCCGCGGCCCGGATCGACCGGGCCATCACGGTCGCCCAGGTGTCGAGGTCCTCGGCGGTGTACCCGACCACCGTGGGCTGGCCCGTCGTACCGGACGAGGCGTGGATGCGGGAGACCTGCTCGCGCGGCACCGCGAACATGCCGTACGGGTAGTTGGCCCGCAGGTCGGCCTTCGAAGTGAACGGCAGCCGGGACAGGTCGGCCAGCTCGCGTACGTCGTCCGGGTGCACGCCGGCCGCGTCGAAGGCCGCGCGGTAGTGCGGGACGTTGTCGTACGCGTGCCGCACCGTCCACCGCAGCCGGTCCAGCTGCAGCGCCCGCAGCTCGTCGACCGATGCGGTCTCGATCGGCTCCAGCTCTCCCATGTCCGGCGCAGCCGCCATCGTCACCCTCACTCCACGCTTTACTGACCTCTCGGTCAGTAAAGCAGACGTGTGACGGGCGACACCAGACCGGTCCGCCGCTCGGGACGTCATCCGAAACGGTCGCCGGGACAACCGGAACGGATGACGTCCCCGAGGCGGGCCGACTCAGAGCCGGGCGATCGCCGAGGCGGGATTCTCGATCGCGTCGGCGACGCTGCGCATGAAGCCCGCCGCGGTGCCGCCGTCGCAGATCCGGTGGTCGAAGACGAACGACATCTGGGTGATCTTGCGGACGCAGAGCTCCCCGTCCACGACCCACGGCCGGTCGATGATCCGGCCGAGGCCGAGGATCGCCACCTGGGGGTGGTTGATGATCGCCGCGCTGCCGTCCACGTTGAAGCTGCCGTAGTTGTTCAGCGTGAACGTCCCCGCGGTGAGCTCCTCGGTGGTGGCGCGCCCCGCGCGGGCCCGGGCCGTGAGGTCCCGGATCGCCTCGTCGAGGCCGGCGGTGGTCATCCGCTCGGCCCCCAGCACGGCGGGTACGACGAGCCCCCGGTCGGTCTGCACGGCCAGGCCGAGGTTGACCGCGTCGTAGGCCACGATCTCCTGGCGCTCGGTGTCGAGCCGGGCGTTGAGGACGGGGTGCTCGCGCAGCCCGGCGACCACGAAGCGCGCGATGTAGGACATCAGGCCGGGGCCGGCCGAGGTCGCGGTGCGGGCGCTCTCGCGCAGGTTCCACAGGGCGGTCGCGTCGACGTCGACCCAGACCGTGGCCTCGGGGATCTCCGCGCGGCTGCGCGACAGCGCCTCCGCCACGGTCCGGCGGAAGCCGTTGAGCGGGATCCGGGTCTCGCCGACGACCGGCGGTGCGGCCGACTCCGGCGCGGGGGGCGCGGGGGGCGCGGTGGACGCGGTGGACGCGGTGGACGCGGTGGGCACAGCCGTGGCAGGCCGGTCGGTCCGGTCGACGATCGCGGCCTCGACGTCGGCCCGGACGATCAGGCCGCCGAGCCCGGTGCCGTCGAGCGTGCGCAGGTCGACCCCGTTGTCCTGCGCCAGCCGGCGCACCAGCGGCGAGATCACCCGCGGCACGCGAGCGGTCGACGACGCGGTCGAGATCGGGGCCGGGCCCGTCACCGGCGCGACCGGCGCCACGGAACGCGGGCGGCGCCGGCGGCCCGCGCCCGATCCGGCGGCCGTGCCGTACCCGATCAGCACGTTGCCCGAGCCCGCCTTCTCCTCCTCGCGGTAGGCCTCGGCCTCGACGGCGGCCACGGTGATCAGCGGCTTGCCCACGTCGAGGGTCTGCCCCTCGCCCGCGTGCAGGGTGGCGACCCGTCCGGCGTACGGCGAGGGCACCTCCACGATCGACTTGGCGGTCTCGACCTCGACGATCGACTGGTCGACGGCGACGACGTCACCCTCGGCGACCAGCCAGCGCACGATCTCGGCCTCGGTCAGCCCCTCGCCCAGGTCGGGCAGCAGGAAGGTCCGGTCGCTCATCAGGACCACTCCCACTGCAGGTCGTCGACGGCGTCGAGGACCCGGTCCACGCCGGGCAGCTGGAAGTGCTCGAGCTTCGGGGGCGGGAACGGGATGTCGAAGCCGGTGACCCGGCGGACCGGGGCGGCCAGCGAGTGGAAGCACCGCTCGGTGACCCGGGCGACGATCTCGGAGGACACCGAGGCGAAGCCGGTCGCCTCGGCGACCACGACGGCGCGGCCGGTGGAGCGGACCGCGGCGCAGACCGTCTCGTCGTCGAAGGGCACGATCGAGCGCAGGTCGACGACCTGCAGCGACCGACCCTCGGTCGCCGCGACCTCGGCGGCCTCCAGGGCGACCGGCACCGACGGGCCGTAGGCGATCAGGGTGGCGTCGGTGCCCTCGCGGACGACCGCCGCGGTCCCGATGCCCGGCACCGGCGCCGACAGGTCGACCTCCTCCTTGCTCCAGTAGAGCTTCTTGGGCTCCAGGAACACGACCGGGTCGGGCGAGGCGATCGCCGCGCGCAGCAGCCCGTAGGCGTCGGCGGCGTTGGCCGGCGCGACGACGTGCAGGCCCGGGGTGTGGGCGTAGTAGGACTCCGAGGAGTCGCAGTGGTGCTCGACGCCGCCGATGCCGCCGGCGTACGGCACCCGGATCACCATCGGGACCGAGACCTTGCCGCGGGTGCGGTTCCGCATCTTGGCGACGTGGCTGACGATCTGCTCGAACGCCGGGTAGGCGAACGCGTCGAACTGCATCTCCACGACCGGGCGCATGCCGTTCATCGCCAGGCCGACCGCAAGCCCGACGATGCCGGACTCGGCGAGCGGGGTGTCGAAGCAGCGGTCCTCGCCGAACTCCGCGCTCAGCCCGTCGGTGATCCGGAAGACGCCGCCGAGCGGGCCGACGTCCTCGCCGAACATCAGCACCGTCTTGTCCTCGGCCATGGCGTCGCGCAGCGCGCGGTTGAGCGCCTGCGCCATGGTCAGCTTCTCGTGGGTCATCGGGCCCCTCCCTCGCGGCTGATCTCGTCCTGCACCTGGGCGGCCTGCTCGCACAGCTGCGGCGTCGGCTCGGCGTACACGTGCCGGAACAGGTCCTCGGGGTCGGGCTCGACGTCGACGTTGAGCCCCTCGCGGGTGTGCGCCGCGAGCCGCTCGGCCTCCTGCGCGTACGCCGTCACGGCGGCGTCGTCGAGCAGTCCCTGGCCGCGCAGGTAGGCCTCGAGCCGGGTGATCGGGTCGCGCTCGACCCACGCCCGGACCTCCGCGTCCTGGCGGTAGCGGGTGGCGTCGTCGGCGTTGGTGTGGGCCTGCATCCGGTAGGTGTGCGCCTCGACGAGCTGCGGGCCCTCGCCGGCCCGGGCCCGTGCGACCGCGGCGCCGAGCACCGAGAGCAGCGCGGCGGCGTCGTTGCCGTCCACCCGCTCGCCGGGTACGCCGTACCCGACGCCCTTGTGGGCCAGCGACGGTGCCACCGTCTGCCGGGCGAGCGGCACCGAGATGGCGTACTCGTTGTTCTGCACGAAGAACACGACCGGCGCGTCGAACACCGCGGCGAAGTTCATCGCCTCGTGGAAGTCGCCCTCGCTGGTGGCGCCGTCGCCGCACATCGCCATCACGACGGTGTCCTCGCCCTTGAGCCGGGCGGCGTGCGCGACGCCCACCGCGTGCAGCAGCTGGGTCGCCAGCGGCGTGGCCTGCGGGGCGACCTTGCGCTCGTAGGGGTCGTAGCCGGAGTGCCAGTCGCCCTTGAGCAGCACCAGCACCTCGACCGGGTCGACTCCGCGGGCGACCGCGGCGGCGGTGTCGCGGTAGGTCGGGAACAGCCAGTCCCGCTCCTCGAGCACCTGCGCGGCCGCGACCTGGCAGGCCTCCTGGCCGTGCGAGGACGGGTAGACCGCGAGCCGGCCCTGGCGCACCAGCGCGTAGGCCTGGTCGTTGAGGCGGCGGGAGGTGACCAGGGCCGCGTACGCCCGGACCAGCGCGTCACCGCCGGGCATCTCGTACGCCGTGTCCCCGCCGCCGCGGCGTCCCTGCGGGTCGACCAGCTGCACGGGTTCGGGTGACGGGAGGAGGAGATCCGGGTCACGTGTCATGGGATGATCGTCGTGGAGTTGCCATTCGCGTTCCACTCGCGCCGGGAATCCGAGAAGATGGAGCCCTCGACGGCCATCTGCGTGGCCGATCGTCCAGATCATAGCCCGCCCGACCCAGGAGATCGAGACACGTGGCCACCGCCCTCGACGCCACCGACCACCGGATCCTCGCGGCGCTGCACGAGGACGGCCGGATGTCCATGCGCACCCTCGCCGAGCGGCTCCACATCTCCCGCGCCAATGCCTACGCGCGGGTCGAGCGGCTGCGCGAGTCGGGGGTGATCCGGGGCTTCCGCGCCGACATCGACCCGGTCGCCAGCGGCCTGGGCACCTCGGCGTACGTCACGCTCAACGTGCAGCAGGCCGACTGGCGGCAGGTCCGCGAGGCGCTGCGGGCGCTGCCCGGGATCGCGCACATCGGTCTGGTCGGCGGGGAGTTCGACGTCATCCTGCTGGTCCGGGCCCGCGACAACGCGGACCTGCGGCGGCTGGTGCTCGACGAGATCCAGGGGATGCCGGGGGTCGTGAACACCCGCACCCTGCTGGTCTTCGAGGAGCCCGAGCCGCTCGGCCCGGGTGATCTGGTGCCTGACGCCTGACCCCTGAGGACGAGCGGATGACGGTGCCCACCAGCCGGCAACACCTGCTGTCGCGCAGCCGCCAGGTCGGGCGACCGTCCCGGCGGACCGGCTGCTCGCCCGGGTGGCGCCGCGTTGGACACCGGCCCGGCCGGGTACTGCCTACCCGAGCGACGACGTACCCGAGCAGAGGAGGACGGCCGTGACGTCAGAGTCGACCGCCAGGAACGCCGACCGCGCCGCGCGCCACAGCGACGCGCTGGCCTGGGCTGTCCGCGGTGGCCTGGTGGGGTACGCCCTCCTGCACCTCCTGGTCGCCTGGGTGGCGGTACGGCTGGTCCTCACCTCCGCCGGCGGCACGGCCACCGGCAGGGGCGCGCTCGAGCAGCTCGCGCGTGAGCCCTCCGGACGGGTCGTCCTCTCCGTGATGGCGGTCGGGTTCGCGGCTCTGGTGGTGTGGCAGCTGATCGCCGCCGCCGTGGGCTACCGCGACCGCGACGGCAGGTCACGAGGGTTGATGCGCCTGGGCGCCCTGTGTCGCGCCGTGGTGTGGGGCTACCTGGCGGTGGCGACGACCGTCCTGGCGGTCGGGGGCGGCTCGGCCGGCAGCGGCTCCCCGAACTCCACCACCGCCACCGTGATGTCGTGGCCCGCCGGTGCGTGGATCGTGGCGCTCGTCGGGGCCGTGGTGGCGGGGATCGGCGTCGGGCTCGGGATCTTCGGGTGGCGTGCCGGCTTCGTCGACCAGCTGGACCGGCACGCGCGGTCCAGCGACGGCCGGCGTGTCCCCATCGTCGCGCTCGGACGGGTCGGGTACCTCGCCAAGAGCGCCGCCCTCGAGGTGATCGGCGTGCTGCTCGTCTGGGCTGCCTGGACCCACGACCCGCACAAGTCCGGCGGCCTCGACGAGGCGTTGCGCGAGCTCCTCGGCGGCTCCCTCGGCAAGGCCGCGATCATCGTCGTCGCCGTCGGGCTCGGCTGCTTCGGCCTGTTCCTCCTGGCCCGGGCCCGACACCTCAACCGGGACTCGCTGACGTCGTGAGCCGCGCCGGGACCCGACCTCAGAGGCTGACCCGCGCGACGCAGACCTCACCGGCGTGCACCGCGCGGAACCGGAAGGAGTCCTTGCCCGCGTGGTTGCGGGTCCTCCGGTTGACCTCGAAGGAGCCGCTCGGCCCGTGGGTCGTGGAGCTGCCGCGGGCAGCGACCTTGCCGTCGTGCCTGAGCACCCACTTCCAGGTCTGGCCGTTGTGGTTGCTGTCGATCTCGGACTCGACCTCGATCCGCCCGTCGTCGGGCTTGGCCTTGATCTTCCAGTCGGTGCTTCCCGAGCAGGACCCGCGGCGGGTCACGTCATCTCCGCCACCCGAGGCGCTTGCTGCGCCCGCACCGACGGCGGGCAGGGCGGTGGCGATCAGCAGGACGGCGAGGGCGCCGGTGGTCTTCTTCATCTCGAGCTCCTGTGCATCTCTGGTCTCGTGAGCCCGGGGGTCCGGGCCTCGTCGACTGCAACAGTCGCGGCTGGGGATTTGCTGGGGGTGAGCCCGTGATGAGAGGGCTCTCATGTGGGTCAGGCGCCCTCGGCCCGCTTGATCTTCTCGTGGTTGCGGATGACCTCGCTGATGACGAGGTTCAGGAAGGTCTCCGCGAAGGTCGGGTCGAGGTCGGCGTCCCTGGCCAGCGTGCGGAGCCGCTCGATCTGGACGGCCTCGCGGGCGGGGTCGGCCGGCGGCATGCCGGCCCGCGCCTTGAGCCGGCCCACCTCCTGGGTGCACTTGAAGCGCTCCGCGAGCAGGTGCACGAGCGCGGCGTCCAGGTTGTCGATGCTCGAGCGAAGTCGCTGCAGCTCGGCGGTGGCGTCCTCCTCGGTCACCCGTCGATCCAAGCACGGCCGTGCCGCCCGGTGCCGGACCGATCCGACGTGTGGACGCCGGGTGCAGCTCAGAGGTGGTCGGGGACGATCAGCGCGTCCGGGTCGCTGCGCGGCGGCACGTGCGCGAGCGCGGTCTGCACCAGCGCGACCCGCGCCTTGACGACGACCCTGCGCTTGACGCGCCCCATCTCCTCACCGACCAGCCCCTCGACGGTTCCGGTCACCTGCTCGTCGGTGAAGGTCGGCCGGGTCCCCGGCTCGACGTCCACGTCGGGCAGCGCCACCAGCACCGCCAGCACCTGGGTGCCGACGGCGTCCAGCAGCTGGAAGCGCTGGTAGCGGTCCATCTCGTCCCAGACGACGTCGATGTCCTGCTTGCCCTTGCGCACGTCCTTGCGCTGCGCGGCCAGGACCGCCTTCGCGGCGCCGGTGACGGCGGCGGTCAGCTCGTGCTCGGTGAAACGCATGGCTCCAGCATGACGTGCCGGCTCCGGCCGCCGTCCTGCGCCCGCCCGGGACCACCCGGCCGGACCTGAGACACACCTCACAGGCCCCGACGGCTCGGACTCCACGGATTCGTCCGCGGCCACGGGCCGTCGCGTCCTACGATTTCTCCCGGCATCACCACCAGCACCGGTACGACTTCGAGGCACGACGCCAGCAAGTACGACGTCACCTGGGGGCCGGACACGGGCGCGTCAGCGCACCGGCCGACCACGACGCCACCCAACTCCGTCTCGTCCGTCCCCGTCCGGTGCAGGTTGCGCGCATGCATGCCTGTACGGCGCTGTCCCCCGCCCAGGAACCATGCACCTGCTCGTCTCCACCCTGCTCTTCTGTCTCTTCACCGTCTCCGGCGTGCTGCTCTACGTCCCGCAGCTGGTCCTGCTCGCCCGCGGCGGCGACGCCTCGGCCCTCTCGGTCTCCTCGCTGCTCTCCGGGGTGGTCAACTACGCCGCCTGGGACGTCTACCTCGGCCTGTCCCACGCGTGGATGCTGCTGGTGACCAACACGCTGTCGCTCGTCGTCTGGTACGCCCTGACCGCGCTGGCCCTGCGTCGGCTCCCCCTGACCGGGGCCTGCCTGGCGCCGCTGGCCTGGCTCGCGCTGCTGGTCGCGCTGGTCCTCGTGGACCGCAGCCTGCTGGGACCGGTGCTGGGCTTCGGGTCGCTGCTCACCGTCGCCCCCCAGGCCATCTCGGTGTGGACGGTCCCCTCGGTCGCCGGACTGTCCCCGACCACCTGGACACTGCTCGCCGTACAGGGAGTCGCCTGGCTGGTGCAGAGCCTGCCCACCGGCCTCGTCGGCGGCATCGTCTACGGGGTCGTCGCCTCGGCCGGGTCCGCCAGCGTGCTGAGCGCGCTGGCCCTCCGCGGACGCGCCATCCCGGCCGTCGCCGACGTCGTCCCCCGTGTGCGGGGAGACCTGCCGGCGCCCGCGACCACCGATCTCACCCTCGCGTCGTGACGACGTGAATACACCATGTTGGCAGTATCGAAGCGGAGCGTCGGCGGTTAGCGTCGAGGAATGAAGGGCCCGGGGGTTGGTCGGTGGCGCGTGATCCGCGGGGTCGCGCTGGCACTGGTCTGCTGCGCGGTGCCGCTCTACGGTGACCGCGCCGGTCCTGGGCTCGACCGCGACTCGGCCATCGGCTTGATGGGCCTGGTGCTCTTCGGCATCGGCATCCAGATGGCAGCGCGGCAGGTGTCGTTCGCGCGCGTGCTGGGGTTGGTCGTCGCGGGCCAGGTGATCATGCACGTCCTGACGAAGGTGACGGTCGATCGCCCGGTCCCCGGGGAGTTCTGGACCTACCATCCACACGTCCCGCCGCAGTACTGGCTCTCGAGCCCCGGCAGCGTGGCCCGCGTGTTGGCGACGCACCTGCTGTTCGACCTGGTCGTGGCTGCCGTCCTGTACGGGTGCGAGTCCAGCGTCTGGGCGTGGTTCCGCCTCGCGGCCCTCCGGGTGCTCAGCCCGCCGCCGTCGCTGGCCATCCCGCCCACCCCCGACACCCCGGTCCTCGCCCCCGTCTACGACGCCCCCACCTTCCCGCCGCTGCTCTGGGTCTCGGCCTCAGGCCGCCGCGGCCCGCCGCGCGCCCCGGCTGCTTGCTGACTCACTCGGACCGGGGCCCACTCACTGGGCCCTGCCGGGCGACCCGCCGTGTGACGACCAGTCCCTCGGCGGCCGTCCCCCACTCCTGAGGCAGCGATGCCGGAGCGGCGTGCTGCGCCCGAGCGGCACTCCGCGACGAGCGTCGCCCAGCGCCATCCGATCGGCGCCCAGCGTCGCACCGGCCTCGTGCCGGCGGGATGTGCCCGCACTGCCTCGCGCGACGGACCGCCCTGGCGGGCCGCTGAAACAAGGAACTGCGCCGATGAACCAACTTGCCACCAGAACGACCGCGTACAACGCCGCCGACGCGCCTGTCGCCGACGCCTACGTCGATGCCCACGACGGCTGGAGCGTGTCTGCGAGGTACTTCCACTCGCGGATCCATGCCATCAACCAACAGCTCCGGACAGTGCAGGGCGGCGCCCTGCTGGACATCGGCTGCGGCCCGGGCGTCATGCTGCGTCATCTGGCGGAAACCCGGCCCGGGGACTTCGCGATGACGGGCCTGGACAAGTTGCGGGCGATGGTCCGCACCGCCGAAGCCCAGCTGGCGAACACCACGGGCACCGAGCTCATCACCGGCCACGCCGAGGCGATGCCGTTCCCCGACGCCAGCTTCGACGTGGCGCTGGCCATGGGGGTGCTCGAGTACTCCAACGTGCCCAAGGTCATCGAGGAGATCGGGCGGGTCACCCGGCCCGGCGGTCTCGTCCTCGTGACGATGCTCAACCCCCAGAGCCCGTACCGACTTGTCGAGTGGTGCCTCTACTGGCCCGCGGTGCGGCTGCTCGGTCGCCTGGAAGGACTCGCGGGCGTCCCCGCCGAGAGGCGACACGACTGCGCCAGGACCGGCATCCGCGCCTGGACCGCTCACAGGCTCCAGGAGGCGCTTCGATCGGTGGGGGTGGAGCCCTACGACCTCGTCTACTACGACGTGACCCCGACCGTGCCTCCACTGGACCGGGTGGCCCGCAAGGTGAACCACCGTTGGCGCGACCATCCGGAGAGCACCCTTCGGCGCGGACGCTCGGGTGTCCTGGGCACCGCGTACCTGATCGCGGCCCGCAAGCGGCCCTGAACAAGCAAGAAACCGCCGGTCAGCGATGCTGACCGGCGGCTTCGTCCTGCGCGCCTGTAGGGATTCGAACCCCAAACCTTCTGATCCGTAGTCAGATGCTCTATCCGTTGAGCTACAGGCGCCCGTCGCTCTGGCGAACGACTGGACGAGGATAGCGGACGTCCTCGACGAGGCCGAAATCGGTGCTGGATCCTCGACACCGGCCGGCCTCACGCCGATGATCGGGCGCATGTGGAGCCGGGTGCGTACGACGCTCGCGCTGCTGGCGTGCGCCGCCCTCACCGCCTGCTCGGGCAACGGCAGCGACGCGACCCCGACGCCCTCACCCACCCCGACCACGCTGGCCGTCGCGCCGCAGCAGCCGCACGTCGCCGGCCGCGTCCCCGTCACCCTCCTGCCGGGGCTGACCGTGATGACCGACGACGAGTGCACGCCGCAGGAGAAGAGGAGGGTGTGCTCGGCCGAAGGCACCGAGTCGTGGGCACCCATCGGGGACCCGGCGGCGGCCACCCTGGTCGAGGCGCGCACCCACCTCGCCGGCGGGCACACCTCGTGGACCACGGTGCTGCGGTTCGCCTCCGGCTCGCGAGCGACGCTGCAGCAGGCCACCCGGGCCGCGGCGGCCGCCGGAGGGGTGGTCCTGGTGCTGGCGCGCGACCGGGTGCTGGCCGCCGTACCCGCCTCCGACGTGCACGGGACAACAGCGGCTCTCACCGACCTCGACAAGGCCACGGCCTGGGACACGGTGGCGGCGTTCGGGGAGCCCTGACCCGCCCACGCGGCCGGTGTGACGGGTCGCACAGAGCGTTGAACGATCCAATATGTGGCGCCAATTCGCCGGAGTACCCTCGGCGCATCCCGGGCAGCGGACATCCGTATCCGCATCTCGGGCCTCACAAAAGTCGCCGACAAGGACGCCGAGCGATCCACAGCAACTCCACGACACACCGTCGATACGCTCGACGGCCGGCGGCGCCTTCCCCCAGCGGAGGCGACCACCGCGAATGCGCGAGAGGGAAACAAGGATGACCGCCGAGACGCAGGCACCCACCACCCATCAGGGGATCCTCGACTTCGTCAACGAAGTCGCTGCGATGACCCAGCCCGACTCCATCCACTGGTGCACGGGATCCGACGAGGAGTGGACCGAGCTCACCGAAGCTCTGGTCTCGACCGGCACCTTCACGCGGCTGAACCCCGCGATCAAGCCGAACTCCTTCTACGCAGCCTCCGACCCCATCGACGTCGCACGCGTCGAGGACCGGACCTACATCTGCTCGGTCGACGAGAAGGACTGCGGGCCCACCAACAACTGGATGGACCCGAACGAGATGAAGGCGCGCATGCGCAAGCTCTACGAGGGCTGCATGCGGGGCCGGACGATGTACGTCATCCCGTTCGTGATGGGCCACCTCGAGGCCGAGAAGCCGATGTTCGGCATCGAGATCACCGACTCCGCCTACGTCACCGCCTCGATGCGCGTCATGTCCCGCATGGGCAGCCACGTGCTGCGGCGGATGGAGGAGCTCGACGCCCCCTTCGTGCCGGCCCTGCACTCCGTCGGCCACCCGCTCGAGCCGGGCGAGGCGGACGTCGCCTGGCCCTGCAACGACACCAAGTACATCGTGCAGTTCCCCGAGGAGCGCGCGATCTGGTCCTACGGCTCCGGGTACGGCGGCAACGCGCTGCTGGGCAAGAAGTGCTACGCGCTGCGCATCGCCTCGGTGATGGCCCGCGACGAGGGCTGGCTGGCCGAGCACATGCTGATCCTGAAGCTGACCAGCCCCCACGGCGTCGTCAAGTACATCGCCGCGGCGTTCCCCTCGGCCTGCGGCAAGACCAACCTCGCCATGCTCGCCCCGACCATCCCGGGCTGGAAGGTCGAGACCCTGGGCGACGACATCGCCTGGATGCGCGTCGGTGAGGACGGCCGCCTGTGGGCGGTCAACCCGGAGTACGGCTTCTTCGGCGTCGCGCCGGGCACCAACGAGCACACCAACCCGAACGCGATGAAGACCATCAACAAGGGCAACTCGGTCTTCACCAACGTCGCGCTCACCGAGGACGGCGACATCTGGTGGGAGGGCCTCGAGAACCCGCCGGCCAAGGCGACCTCCTGGAAGGGCGAGCCCTGGACCCCGGAGAGCGACTTCCTCTCCAGCCACCCGAACAGCCGCTACTGCACGCCGATCAAGCAGTGCGACATCCTCGCCCCGGAGTACGACGACCCGCGCGGCGTGCCGATCGACGCGATCCTGTTCGGTGGTCGCCGCAAGACCACCGTCCCGCTGGTCTTCGAGGCCCGTGACTGGACGCACGGCACCTTCCTCGGGGCGACCCTCTCCTCGGAGACGACCGCCGCCGCGGTCGGCGCCGTGGGCGTGGTCCGCCGCGACCCGATGGCGATGCTGCCGTTCATCGGCTACAACGCCGGCGACTACTTCAACCACTGGATCACCGTCGGCAAGGACAACGACGCGGCCAAGCTGCCGAAGATCTTCTACGTCAACTGGTTCCGCCGTGACGACGAGGGCGGCTTCCTGTGGCCGGGCTTCGGCGAGAACAGCCGGGTGCTCAAGTGGGTCGTCGAGCGCATCGAGGGCCAGGCGGCCGCGGTCGAGACCCCGATCGGTCACGTCCCCGCGCCCGGCGCGCTGGACACCGATGGTCTCGACCTGACCGACGAGCAGCTCGAGGCCGCGCTGCGCGTCGACGTCGACGAGTGGAAGGCCGAGATCCCGCAGATCCAGGAGTGGTTCGAGAAGTTCGGCGACAACCTGCCGGCCGTGCTCTGGACCGAGCTGGACGGCCTGCGCTCGCGCCTGGGCAGCTGATTCAGCACGCCTGACGAGCAAAGAGGGCCCCATCCGCGCGCGGATGGGGCCCTCTGCTGCGTGTTACCTGTGGAATCATTGCGGCGTCTGGGAGTCGGGGGGCGATCGGAAGGGGAACGGGTGGAGACCTACGGCCCAGAGGAGCGAGCCCTCTTCGAGACCCAGGGGACCGCCCTGTACGAGGAGATCGTCACGTCCGGCGGAATCCCCGCCACCGACGAGCGGATCCAGCGAGACGGCGAGCTGCACAGGGCTTTCCAGCAGCTGGTCGAGCTGCGGCTGATCCTGCACGACCGGGACGCCAACCAGTGGGTCGCCGAGGACCCCAACAGCGTCCACTCCCGGATCGTCTCGCCGCTCAGCCACGAAGCCGCCAAGCTCCTCGAGGCGTCCTCGCAGTGGGCCCGCGCGTTCGGCGTGCTCAACCACGCTTGGCGGAAGGCGCCGAGCACCTCGAACGGCCCGTTCACCTACCTGCACGACGACGCCATCGACCCGTTCCTCGCCGCCCTCGTCGCGGACTGCGAGGAGGAAACTCTGACTGCGCAGCCCCAGGCTGGCCGGGACCCCCGCAAGCTGGCGTTGGCCGCGCTTCGGGACACCGCCCTGCTCGACCGCGGCGCGAAGATCCGCACGCTCTACCAGCACAGCGCCCGCCGCAGCAGCGTCACCCACAAGTACGTCGCCGCGGTCACGGAGCGAGGTGCGCAGGTGCGCACCCTCGACGAGTTCTTCAACCGGATGATCGTGATCGACCGTCGGGTCGCGGTGATTCCGAGCCCCGAGGACCTCAAGGTCGCCATCGCGGTGCGGGAGCCCTCCGTCGTGGCCTACCTCGTGGACGTCTTCGAGCGGTCCTGGGAGCGGGCTCGCCCGTTCACCAGCAGCGAGACCACCCTGATGAAGGACATCGCCGCCGAGCAGCGCGCGATGACGCTGCGGATGCTCATCGAGGGCCACTCCGACCCGGTCTCGGCGAAGCGCCTCGGGGTCAGCCCCCGCACCTACGCCGGATACGTGGCCGACCTGAAGGCGGAGTTCGAGGCAGAGACGAGGTTCCAGCTGGGCTACGTCATCGGTCAGCAGGGGATCTCCGGCTCGGAGCCCGTGCCACCTCCAGACGAGGACTGAATCCCTCCCGCCCGAGGCACAAATATCGCGAGGGCAACGACCTCAGGTCGTTGCCCTCGCGTGGGATGAGACGGGCCGGGGGGTGGCACTGGGACCGAACAAGGTGGGGGGTGAGTTGGGTCCCCGTCTCACGTCTGTGGGTTGAGCAGCTACTTCTGAACCTGGATCCAGCCCCAGCTGGTGTCGGCCTGGGCCGGCGCGCTGATCCCGAGAAGGCCGAGGCTGAGGCCGGCGGTGGCGAGTGCGATGGCCGCCTTGCGTGCGATGTTCATGGAGTCCTCCAGCTTCGATGTCCTGGCCCACGGATTGGCCATGGGAAGAGTCTGTGACAGATATGCACATCTTGGTGGTGGAACTTTTCCTCACCTTTTTGCATTGCATTTTCATGCAGATCTTCGACGGGTTTGCACGATCGTGCAGAAAAGGAGGTCGGCCCCCTCCGGAGACACTCCGAAGGGGGCCGACGCACTGGCGGAGGCGGAGGGATTTGAACCCTCGATGGGGTTGTAGCCCCAAACCCGCTTAGCAGGCGGGCGCCATAGACCGGACTAGGCGACGCCTCCCGACAGCGAGGACAGGCTACAAGGCGGCCGCCGGAGGGGGCCAATCAGGGGACACCCGGGTCGCCGCGCAACGTTCAGAGGGGGCGGAGGCCCTCGCCGCGGCGGGCGCGGTCCCGCACGTCGCGGGCGAGCTCCTCCCGGTCCGCGGCGACCGCCGCCACCGGGATCGTGGTCGTCCGGCCGTCCCGGAGCCGCAGCACCAGGCAGGCGATCCCGCGGGGCGAGGCTGCGGCGACCTCCTCCACGTCCTTCCAGCGGGCCGTGGTCACGCCCGCGCCACGGATCAGCCGCACCCGGTAGCCCTCGTCGTCGAGGCGGAGGACGTAGGTCCGCCGGGTGAGGACGTAGCCCAGTCCGAAGACAGCGACCAGACCGAGGAAAGCCAGCAGCACGAGCAGGTCCAGCGGCAGGTGCAGCAGCGCGACCAGCGCGGTCGAGGCGAAGAGCAGCAGCGCGAGCAGCACCAGCAGGGTGCCCATCAGTCGGGCGCCGAGCGCAGGTGAGAGCCGATAGTCGGACGAGGTGGAACCGGGCATGCAGATGATTGAACAAGACACCGCAATTGGTGCGGCACCCGGGCTTGTCGCGGTCCACGGCGCGGGCGCACACTCGAAGCCCCACCCCCACTCAGGCTCCGCCGGGAGGCAGCCATGAGCGTATCCATCCCGCGCGCGCGGAAACAGGCCGGAGCCGGCGCCGCCCGTGGCCTCGCGCCGGCCCTCCTGGACCTCGAGCGGGCGCTCCACGAGCCCGGCGAGGGCGGCGCCGCCCACGGCAGCTGGCGCTGGACGGTCCGGCAACGGATGGCCGCGGTGCGCGACGAGCTCCTCGGCGAGGACGAGCGCTCCGAGGACGGCTGGCTGGCCGCCCGCAGCGGCGGCATCCTCCGCGAGCGCGACGCCCTGCTCGCCCGGCTCAGCGCGCTGGGCCCCCAGGTCCTCGAGAGCCCCGACGTCGAGCGGTTGCGCACGGCCCTGACCCGGCTGCTGACCGACATCGCCCACCACGTCCAGCGCGTCCACGACCTCGCGTACGACGCCGTCGAGCTCGAGCTGGGCGGCTCCGAGTAGGTCCCACAGCACTCCACCGGCCCCAGGGGCACCCCGTCTCCTAGACTGCACCGGTGCCCGCCCTCGGGCGGCACGGAGGGGTGCCGGAGTGGCCGATCGGAACCGCCTTGAAAGCGGTCGCTGGCAGAGATGTCAGCCGCGGGTTCGAATCCCGCCCCCTCTGCAGATCCACCCGACGCAGGCGTCGCGTGCCCTCGGCTCCCCGTCGAGCCGGAGGGTCACTGCAGGGCGGCGGTGCGCGCCGGCTCGGGGCGTGCGGCGGCGGCCTCCTCGGCGCGGCGCGCCCGCGAGCCACGCGGCCCGGTCACGGCGAGGTCCACGCGGATCAGCACGAAGCCGACCGCGAGGCCGACCACGACGCCGTACAGCACCGAGAGGCCGCTCTCCGCGAGCGAGATCGCGGGGTTGAGCAGTGCCTGCGCCACCGGGGCGGTGGCCGCGACGCCGAAGGCGCAGACCCACCAGCCCTGCCGGCGGCGGGCCCGCATGTGGCAGCCCCAGGCGAGGGCGGGGATGCCGAGCACCGACTCGATCGGGCGCGGGAAGGCACCGAGGTGCTCGCGGCTCCACACCACGCCGTCGAGCAGGGTGGCGACCAGGCCCGGGGTGCCGTACCGCCGCAGCAGCTCGGCGTACGCGAGGGTGCCGGCGAGGACGAGCGTGCCGACCAGCACCGTGACCACGCCACGACGGCCGAGGCCGTGCAGGCCGGCGCCCAGCCGGAAGACCACTGCGAAGGCACCCAGGATCGCGAGGCCGAGGGTCACGTACTCGAAGCGCGCCAGCGTGATGGCCGGCGCGAAGCCCACCGTGGCCAGCGCGCCGACCGCGGCGATCAGCACCGCGACGACCGCCTCCCGGGCCGCGCCCACGAACTTCACCGCCGGCACGGTCGCCATCACGGCCAGCACCGCGGAGACCACGCAGGTCATCACCGCCGCACCCGTGCACAGGACCGGCTCGTCGGCCACGACCACCACCACGCCCAGGGCCAGGGCCAGGGCGCCGAAGACGACCGGCCGGCCCCCGGTCCGCGCGGCCAGCGCGCACGTGTAGACGCTCACCACCGCGACCGCGCCGGCTCCGGCCAGCCAGTCGGGGCCCACCGGGACCATCGCCGCGACCAGGGCCGCGAGGCCGGCGAGGGCGATCACGCCGCCCAGCACCAGCGGCAGCACCGAGGTCACGATGGTCCGCAGACGGGCCCGCGCGCGGGCCGTCCGCGACGGCGGGCGGACCGCTCGACGACGCGGGACAGGCGATGACACGACAGCGAAGATTACATACGTCTGTTCGCCAGCGAAGGGTTGGTACGACGGGCCTCGTCGAGAGCATCCCGGTGCAGCGTGGCGGTGAGCAGCTCCGGACCCTCGCGCCCCTCCGCCAGCACGTCGCCGAGCGGGTCCACGACCAGCGAGTGGCCGCTGTAGCGGGGGCCGGGCTGGCCCACGGCGGCCACGAACACGGTGTTCTCGATCGCGCGGGCCCGGACCAGCGTGCGCCAGTGCTCGACCTTGCGCGGGCCCGCCACCCACGCCGCGGGCACCACGAGGACCTCGGCGCCGCGGTCGACCAGCGCCCGGGCCAGCTCGGGGAAGCGCAGGTCGTAGCAGGTCATCAGCCCCACCGCGAAGCCCCCGACCTCGACCACGAGGGGCTCGACCTCACCCGCGGTGAGCCGGTCGGACTCCCGGTAGCCGAAGGAGTCGTAGAGGTGGATCTTGCGGTACGCCGCCTCGGTCGCCCCGCGCACGACGAGCGTGTTGAAGGGCCGGTCGGGATCCTTGCCGGGCTCGAACATGCCGGCGACGACGGTGGTCCCGCGGGCGGCGGCGACCCGGGCCACCTCGGTGGCGAAGGGGCCGTCGACGGGCTCGGCGAAGGCGCTGACGTCGGAACCGGCCTCCCCGAAGTCGCGGGCGTAGGCCTCGGGGAGGACCACCAGGTCGGCATCCTCCGGCACCAGCTCCGCGAGCCGGCCACGGTTCACGGCCGGGTCGAGGTCGGCGGCCTGCTGGACGAGGGCGACGCGCAGCGAGTTCATCCACCCAGAGTGCCAGCCGACCGGCAGTCGTGTCCCTCACACCGGGTCACCGGACGTTCCCAGACCCCCGGGCCCGGTGGGAGACTGCGGGCGTGGACCTCCCCCTCGGCACCACCGGTTTCGCCGCGGTCGTCCTGGCCGGGGGCACCGCCGCCCGGCTCGACGGGGCGGACAAGGCCTCCCTCGAGCACGCGGGCCGCACCCTGCTGGAGTGGGCCGTCGACGCGCTGATCGACGCCCACGAGGTCGTGGTCGTCGGCGACGCGGTGCCCACGACCCGGCCCGTGACGTTCACCCGGGAGAGCCCGCGGTACGGCGGGCCCGTCGCCGCGCTGCTCACCGGCCGGGACGCCCTGGCGCGCCGGCCCACCACCCTCGGCGTCCTCGCCGTCGACATGCCGCACGTGACGGCGTACACGTTCCGGCGCCTGCACGAGGCGGCCCGGGGCCGCGACGGGGCGTTCCTCACCGACGCCGCCGGCCGGCGCCAGCTCGCCGGCGTGCTGGACGTGGCCCGGCTCGACGCGGTGCGTCCCGGCCACGAGGACCAGCACGGGATGGCCCTGCACCGGCTCCTCGCCGGGCTCGACCTGGCCGCGGTGCCACCGCACGGCGAGGAGGGCCGCGACGTCGACACCTGGGCGGACGTGCGGGACCTGCAGGTCGACAATTCGAACCCGCGGCGCGTCGGGGGTTGCGGCACCGCCCCTGATCTGGGAAACCTGAGCACGTGAACCTGCACGACTGGATCGACGAGCTGTGCGACGTCCTCGACATCGACGCCGAGATCGACGAGGGGCTGGTCCTGGACCTGGCCCGGACGGTCGCGCACACCGTGGAGCGCCCGGCGGCGCCCGTCACGGCGTACCTGCTCGGCCTGGCCGCCGGCTCGGCCGGTGCCGGCCCGGAGAAGGTGGAGGCGCTGGCCGCGAAGGCCCAGGTCCTCGCCGAGGGGTGGGACCGCCCCGCGGACGCCCCGGACCCCGACGACGTCGACGACGAGGTCCCCGACGACAGCCTCGTGGACCACACCACCGACACCTTCGACGACTGAGCCCGCGCCGGGCCGCGGCCTGAGCGCGCGTCGCTAGGGTGGCCGGCATGCGCGCCGTCATCGCCTCCGGGGCCGGAGGGCCCGACGTCCTGTCCGTCGCCGAGCTGCCCGATCCCGAGCCGGGGCCCGGCGAGGTCGCCATCTCGGTCGTGGCCACGGCGATCAACCGGGCCGACCTGCTCCAGCGGCAGGGGCACTACCCGCCGCCGCCCGGATCCTCGGGGATCATCGGCCTCGAGTGCAGCGGGACCATCGACGCGGTCGGCCCCGACGTGACCGACTGGTCGGTGGGCGACGAGGTGTGCGCGCTGCTCGCCGGCGGCGGCTACGCGACCAAGGTGGTGGTGCCCGCCGGCCAGGTGATGCCGGTCCCCGCGGGCGTGGACCTGGTGTCCGCGGCCGCCCTGCCCGAGGTCGCGTGCACCGTGTGGTCGAACGTCTTCATGATCGCCGCGCTCCGGCCCGGCGAGAACATCCTGGTCCACGGCGGCGCCGGCGGGATCGGGACGTTCGCGATCCAGCTCGCCGCCGCGAACGGGTCCCGCGTGCTCACCACCGGGGGTACGCCGGAGAAGCTCGCCGCCTGCGCGGACCTGGGCGCCGACGTCACCATCAACTACCGCGACGAGGACTTCGTGGCGGTGGTGAAGGAGCAGACCGACGGGCACGGGGCCGACGTGATCCTCGACAACATGGGCGCCAAGTACCTCGGCCGCAACGTCGACGCCCTCGCCACCGAGGGCCGCCTGGTCATCATCGGGATGCAGGGCGGCACCAGGGGCGAGCTCGACATCTCCACGCTGCTGCGCAAGCGGGGCGCGGTGGTCGCCACCTCGCTGCGGGCCCGGCCGGTGGCCGACAAGGCCGCGATCTGCGCCTCGGTCGTCGAGCACGTGTGGCCGCTGGTCGCCGACGGCCGGGTCCGGCCGATCGTGCACGGCACGATGCCGCTGGAGGAGGCGCGGGCCGCCCACGAGCTGATGGAGTCCGGCGACCACATGGGCAAGATCCTGCTCACCACCTGAGCCGCTCCCCGGCGGGCCGTTCCGGGGCCTCGCCTAGGCTGGGGCGCATGACTGAGAACCCCGACCAGCAGGACCAGCAGGTCGTCATCATCGGCCCCGACGGCCAGCCGATGGGGTCCGTCCCGGCCTCGGCCATCTCCCAGATGGCCCAGGACGGCGAGTCCGGGGAGGAGGGCGACGGCGAGGAGCGCGCGCTCACCGACCTCGTCGAGCAGCCCGCCAAGGTGATGCGGATCGGCAGCATGATCCGCCAGCTCCTGGAAGAGGTGAAGGCGGCGCCCCTGGACGAGGCCAGCCGCAACCGCCTCAAGGAGATCCACCAGGCCTCCATCAAGGAGCTGGAGGCCGGGCTCGCGCCCGAGCTGGTAGAGGAGCTGGACCGGCTCACGCTCCCGTTCACCGAGGACCAGACGCCCTCCGAGGGCGAGCTGCGGATCGCGCAGGCCCAGCTGGTCGGCTGGCTCGAGGGGCTGTTCCACGGGATCCAGACCGCGATCTACGCCCAGCAGATGGCGGCGCGCGCCCAGTTCGAGCAGATCCGCCGCGCGCTGCCCCAGGGCATGGTGCCGCCGCAGTCCGGCGAGCAGCAGGACTCGCAGCAGCAGCCGCACCGGCCGGGCGAGTCCGGCGGCATGTACCTCTGATCTGACCGGGAGGCCAGCCGTCAGGTGCGCCGGCCCAGACGGCGTACGACGATCAGCCCGAGCAGGCCGACCAGCACCAGGGCCACCCCGGGCGCGGCGAGCCGCGGCAGGCTCATGGGCTGGGCGTCGGCCACCTTGGTGAACGTCGCCTTCTGCGGCTCCGGCGGCACCGCGGGGCGGCCGTCCCCGAGCAGCTTCTCGACCTTGTGCACCAGCGTCGCGCCCGCCTTGGCGGTCCCGCTGCAGCTGTCGCTGGTCAGCTCGGCGCCGTCCGCCTTGACGAAGAAGACGTAGCGTCGGTCGGCGGGGAGCTCACCGAGGCCGCAGGTCTTCGCGGACCGGTCCGAGGTGACCTGCACCGTCGGGGTCTTGATGTCGCCCTTGAAGACGCGGTCGACCTCGACGTCGTAGGTCATGGTCGCGCCACCCCGGCCGTCGGACGCCGACGCACTGGTGACGTGCGTGACCGTGCCGGTGAAGACGTCGTTGGCCCGCTTGGTCTGGGTCTGCGTGTGGCCGGGGGCGCACGTGCAGGCGGCGTGGGCCGGCAGCTGGCTCAGCACCACGCAGCACCCGGCAAGGAGCAGCGCGGCGAGCAGGCGACGGCCGGCGTCGGACACAGAGGCGAACACGCGCCCATCGAAACAGATCACAGGTCGAAGACACCAGCCAGCACCCGCGCGACGCCGTCGTCGTCGTGGCCGGGCGCCACGTGGTGGGCGGCCTCGGTGACGGTGGGGTGCGCGTCGGCCATCGCGTAGGCCGTCCCGGCCCAGCCCAGCATCGGCAGGTCGTTGGGCATGTCGCCGAAGGCGATCACGTCTGCGGCCTCGACCCCGAGGTCCTCGCACAGCAGCGCCAGCGTCGAGGCCTTGGTCACGTCGGGGCCGCTGATCTCCAGCAGCGACGAGGCGGAGGACCAGGTGATGACGAGCCGGCCGAGCACGGTCTCCTCGGCCAGGTCCCAGAACTCCTGCGGCTCGAGCTCCTCGTGCCGCGCCAGCAGCTTCAGCGCCGGTCGGGTGAACAGCTCCTCGATGGGTGCGCGCCGGGCGGCGCCGGGCACCGGGTGCCGCTCCAGGAACGCCGGCTCGAGGCTGATGCCCTCCAACGTCTCCACGGCGTACGACGTGCCGGGCACGGCTGCGCGCAGCAGCCGGCACATCTTGAGGCCGAGCGCCGGGTCGATCGGCCGCTCCAGGTGGGCGGCGGACCGGGCGACGTCCCACACCAGGGCGCCGTTCGACACCACGGCCAGCCCGTGGGCCCCGACGTACTCGAAGACCTCCTCGGCCCAGCGCAGCGGGCGGCCGGTCACGAAGACGACCGGGACGCCGCGGTGCTCGAGCTCGACCAGCACGTCCCGGGTGAAGTCGGAGACGGTGCCGTCGGAGCGGACCAGGGTCCCGTCGAGGTCGGTGGCGACCAGGCGCGGCAGGGTCACGGTGTCGGGACCGGGCGGGCCATCACCAGCTCGCCGTCCTCGTTGGCGCCGCGCAGCTCGGTGAAGCCGCACTTGGCGAGCACCCGGATGCTGGCGGTGTTGTCGGGCAGCACGCTGGCCCGGACCCGGACGCCACCCCGGTCGGTGACCGCCAGCAGGCCGCGTAGGGCCTCGGTGGCGGCGCCGTGCCCGCGAGCGTCGGCGACCAGCCCGTAGCCCACCTCGGTCTCGGGGGTGCCGTCGACGGCCTCCGGCGGACCGAAGAAGCCGATGGACCCGACCACCAGGCCGTCGACGGCGCGCACGATGTGGCGCGGCCCCCACGGGTCGGTGCCGTCGCCTGCCCCGTCGCCTGCCCCGTCGCGGAGCATGGTCACCGCGTCCCGGTCGTCCTCACGCGGGTAGTCGGCGTGCCACTCGGGCCGGCGCCGCCCGGCCAGCATGTCGTCGCGCTCGGCGGTCGTGACGAGCGGCAGCCGCAGGCGCAGCGTGGTCACCTCGGGAGGCAGGCTCATCCGCGGCCCCCGCCGAACCAGCGGTCCAGCTCGACCGCGACGCCGTCGTCGTAGACGGTCTCGGTCACCGCGTGCGCGGCGGCCCGGACCTCCTCGATGGCCTGGCCCATCGCCACCCCGCGGCGTACCCACTGGAGCATCTCGATGTCGTTGCGGCCGTCGCCGATCGCGAGTGCGTGCTCGGCCCCGAGGCCGAGCTGCTCGGCGACCCGCTCCAGCCCGGAGGCCTTGTTGACCCCCACTGGCGCGAGGTCGAGCCACGCGGTCCAGCCGACGACGTAGTTGATGCCGTGCAGCCCGAGCTTCTCGGCGAGCGCGACGAAGTCGTCGGCGGTGGCGTTCGGGTCGCGGATGATCACGCGGCTGACCGGGCCGGCGACGATCTCCTCGACGTCGGTGATGGTCATCTCGCCGGTCAGCTCGCCGTCCGGGAAGTGCCGGTTGACCCGGTAGCCCACGCCCCGCTCCTCGACCGCGACCAGCGCGTTCGGGTGGTGCTCCAGGATCGCCTGCACCGCGGGACCGGCGTCGAAGGTCTCTTCGTGGACGACCTCCATCGGCGGGTAGCGGAACACCACCGCGCCGTTGCTGGCCACCACCCAGAGCCGGTCGCGCGCGCCCTGACCGTTGCTTCCGGCGTGGAGGTCCAGGAGGTCGGCGATCCGGGTCATGCCGTGCGGGGAGCGCCCGCTGGCGAGCACCACGTGGGTGCCGGCGTCGAGCGCGCGGTGCACCGCGTCGTACACCGCGGGGGCGATCTCCTCGTGCGTGGTGCCGGCACCCTCGACCCACTTCAGGAGCGTGCCGTCGATGTCGAGCGCGACGAGCCCCGGCTGCCAGTCGCTCACGTGTGGACCGGCTCCAGGACCTCGCGGCCGCCCAGCCACGGCTGCAGTGCCTTGGGCACCCGCACCGAGCCGTCGGCCTGCTGGTGGGTCTCGAGGATCGCGACGATGGCCCGCGGGATGGCGCACAGCGTGCCGTTGAGGGTCGCGAGCGGCTTGACCTCGCTGCCGCCGTCGGTGCCGAACCGGCCCCGGATGTCGAGCCGCCGGGTCTGGAAGTCGGTGCAGTTCGACGTCGACGTGAGCTCGCGGTACTTGCCCTGGGTGGGGATCCACGCCTCGCAGTCGAACTTCCGCTGGGCCGAGAGGCCGAGGTCACCCGCGGCCGTGTCGATCACCTGGTAGGCCAGCTCGAGCTTGTCGAGGAAGGCCTTCTCGATCTCCAGCAGCCGCTGGTGCTCGGCGAAGGACTCCTCGAGCGTGGTGTAGACGAACATCTCGACCTTGTCGAACCAGTGCACCCGGATGATGCCCTTGGTGTCCTTGCCGTGCGAGCCGGCCTCCTTGCGGAAGCAGGGGCTGAACGCCGCGTAGCGCAGCGGCAGCGACGAGCCGTCGAGGATCTCGTCGGAGTGGTAGGCGGCCATCGGCACCTCGGAGGTGCCGACGAGGTACATGTCCTGGCCCTCGATCCGGTAGACGTCATCGGCGGCCTGGCCGAGGAAGCCGGTGCCGTCCATGGCGCGCGGCTTGACCATGGAGGGCGCGATCACCTGGGTGAAGCCGTGGTCGCGGGCGGTCTCGTTCGCGAGGTTGATGAGCGCGAACTCCAGCTCCGCACCGACCCCGGTGAGGAAGTAGAAGCGGCTGCCCGACACCTTGGCGCCGCGCTCGAGGTCGATCGCCCCGAGCATCCGGCCGAGCTCGACGTGGTCGCGCGGCTCGAAGTCGAACTCCACCGGCGTGCCCACCGTCTCGAGCACGACGAAGTCGTCCTCGCCGCCCGCCGGAGCCTCGTCGGCCGCCGGGTTGGGGATGCTCATCAGGGCCGCCTGCCACTCCTCCTCGGCGGCGGCCTGGGCGGACTCGGCGGCCTTCACGTCGGCGGCGAGGGTCTTGGTCCGGGCCAGCAGCTCGGCCTTCTCCTCACCCTGGGCCCGGGGGATCAGCTTGCCGAGCTGCTTCTGCTCGGCGCGCTTGGCCTCGAAGTCGGCGATCGCGGCGCGCCGGGCGCCGTCCGCGGCGAGGGCCCGGTCCACCACGTCGGCGGACAGGCCGCGCTTGGCCTGCGCGGCTCGCACCCGGTCGGGGTCGTCTCGGAGCACTCGCGGGTCGATCATCTCGGGGTCCCTGCGGCGAGGGGAGCGAAGCGAGGCTCGTCGTGGGATGACGTCATGCGGGCAAGGCTAGCCGCCGGTGCCGCCACCGCTCATTCGAGATACGCGCCGGTTCACGGACGGCGTACGACGTCCCTGCATACTGGTCGCGCCCCAGCCACCCGAAGGGACCCGCGTGCTCGACCGACCTCGCCTCACGACGCTGAGCTGGGCCCTTGTCTGCTTCGCCCTGTTCGCGGTGATCGCGGTGCTCATCACCCACGACTGGGGCCCGCTGACCACCGTCGATGACCGGGGCGACCCGGCCGAGGGCTGGGCCGTGGACCGGGGCTGGATGCGCGAGGCCCTCAAGCTCGTCGAGGTCGCGTTCGCCACCTGGGGGATGACGGTCCTGACCGTGCTGCTGGCCGGGCTGATGCTGTTCAAGGGACATCGACGGGCCGCCGTCTTCGCCGTCGTGGTGATGGTGGCGACCTCCCTGATGACGACCCTCATCAAGATCCAGGTCGGCCGTGGTCGTCCCCCGTGGCAGGACTCGACCGGGCTGCTGAAGACCAACTCGTTCCCCTCGGGGCACGCGTCCTCGGTGGCCGCCTTCTCCGGGATCGTGATCGTCCTCGTCATCATGCTGGTGCGCCGGTCCAGCACCCGGCGCGCGACCTACGCGCTGCTGGCCCTCTGGGTCCTGGTGGTCTGCGCCGACCGGGTGCTGCTCGGCCGCCACTACATCAGCGACGTCACGGCCGGCGTGCTGCTCGGAGCCGGCATGGTGCTGCTCGCGCTGACGATCTACAGCCCGCTCCCCCGCAGCCACGCCGAGAGCGCCGAGCCGCTGCCCGAGGTGCTGCCCTCGGGGCGCCGGCTCTCCGTGGTGCTCAACCCGATCAAGGTCGAGGACGTCGGCCAGTTCCGCTCCATCCTGTCCTCGATGTCCACGGAGGCAGGGTGGTCCGAGCCGACCTGGCACTACACGACGGTCGAGGACCCGGGCACCGGCATGGCCGAGGCCGCGGCCGTCGAGGGCGCCGACCTGGTCATCGTCTGCGGCGGCGACGGCACCGTGCGCGAGGTCTGCGCCGAGCTCGCCGGCACCGGCATCCCGGTCGGCATCGTGCCCGCCGGCACCGGCAACCTGCTGGCCCGCAACCTCGGGATCCCGCTCTACATCCGGGCCGCGATCGACGTCGCCCTCAGCGGCCAGGACCGGGCCATCGACCTGGTCGAGGTCGGTGGCGACGGGATCGAGGACACCCACTTCATGGTGATGGCGGGCATGGGCTTCGACGCCGCGATCATGGAGGGCGTCAACGAGGACCTCAAGAAGCGGGTCGGCTGGGTGGCCTACGTGTTCTCCGGGCTGAAGTCGCTGATGTTCCCGGCCGTGCGGGTCGAGGTCTCGGTGGACGGCGGCGAGTTCACCCGGCACCGCGCCCGCACCGTGGTGGTCGGCAACGTCGGCTTCCTCCAGGCCGGGCTGCCGCTGCTCCCCGACGCCGCCATCGACGACGGCCTGCTCGACGTGGTGATCCTGCACCCGCGCAACTTCTTCTCCTGGATCCCGCTGGCCTGGCGGGTGCTGCTCAAGCTCAAGCACACCGACGAGCTGGTCAACCGGATGACGGGCGCCTCGGTGGTGGTCCGGGCCGGTTCCGACACCCCCCGCCAGCTCGACGGTGACTCCATCGGCCCGGGCCGGGAGCTGCGGATGCAGTGCGTCCACGGCCGGCTGCTCGTGCGCGTCCCCCGCTGACCCGGCGCTCGGAGTACGCGACAGGTCGGCGAGGCCTGAGGCGGCCGGTCAGCACGCGCCGCCGGAGAGGGGCAGCAAGCGCTGGGGCTCGTCGTGCCGGACGCAGAAGAGCCCGCGGCGGCGCGGCTGCAGGTCGAGGCCGTCGGCGGTCCAGCGCCAGGCGTGCACGGCGTACGACGCGGGCACCTCGACGGTGTCCCAGTCGAACTCGAACGGCCGGACCGAGCGGGTCGAGACGAGGTGGCCGTCCTCGACCCACCAGTCGCTGCGGTGGCCGTGGACGTAGTCGTCGGTGAGCGGGAAGCCGGGCGGCGTGCGCATCGGCACCTGCCGGCCGTCACGCCAGGTGAGCGGAGTGACCGCCCGTGCGTTGCCCTCCGCCATGAGGAGCACCTCCTCCCCCGGCCTGCCGTCGACGTCGTCGGAGCGGTACAGGCCGGGCAGGGGCTGGCGGACGAGTCCGGTCACCGACCGGCTGCCGTCGGCGCGCTCGACGACCAGCTGGACCGGGAAGCGGGGTCCCGGCAGGTCGGGGGCGCGGAGCCGCAGGCGCTCGACCTGCCCGTCACCGTCCACGTCCGCCCGGCTGCGTGTCTCCACGGGCCAGGCCCTGTTCTCGGCCGGGCCGTTGTCGGTCGGACCGGCGTCGGTCGGCTCCGGGGTGGGGGAGGTTCGCGGGCCGTCGGCCGGGGAGCGCACGGACGTCGAGCCGCACCCGGTCACGAACAGGACGACGAGTGCGGCGACCGCGGCGGACCGAAGCGGGTTCCCAGAAGTCATGCCCCTGAGATGCGGCCCGGCCCGGTCTGGTTGCCGGGCGGCGCAACTTCAGGGCCGGGCGTGCTCGATGGCTTCCTGCTCCTCCGGGGAGAGCTGCTGCTCGCAGGACCAGGAGGCGATGCTCTTGGCGTAGGTGCGGGAGTCGCTGCGGCCGTGGATCGAGGTCAGCACCACGCCGTGGCCGCTGTCGTCGAGCAGGGCGAGGGACCAGGACAGGTGGCCGCCCATGTCGCCGAACGCGTCGTACCGCACCACCGAGAGGTGCCGGAGCGCGTCGCGCGCCTCCGCGCGGAGGGCCGCGACCTCCTGCCGCAGGCCGTACACGTCCTGCGGGAGGGCGTCGGCGCCCACCCGTCGACGCGAGTCGCTGAGCCGGCGCAGGGCGAGGACGGCGAACACCAGTGCAGCAAGGGAGAGCACGAGGGCGGCCGAGGCGAGGATCCACACGGGGCGAAGCCTAGGTAGCCGGGGCTCCCGGCCGTCGGCGCCTCGCCCGGGGCGGGCGAAACCTCCCGAGATGCGGGGCCCAACGGGTGGTCACGCGCCCGGCGGCCCCGCCCCGGCGTGGCACGATCGGGCCGTGAGCGAAGGAACCCACCGCATCGCCTACCAGGGCGAGCCCGGCGCCAACTCGCACCTCGTGTGCAAGGAGCACTACCCGGAGCTGGAGGCGCTCGCCTGCGCGTCGTTCGAGGACGTCTTCGCCGCGGTGGAGTCCGGCGAGGCGGACCTGGCGATGATCCCGATCGACAACTCGATCGCCGGACGGGTCGCCGACATCCACCACTTCCTACCGACCTCGCACCTGCACATCATCGCCGAGCACTTCCTGCGGATCCGGTTCAGCCTGATGGGGGTCCCGGGAGCCTCGCTGGAGCGGATCCGGACCGTGCACAGCCACGTCCACGCGCTGGGCCAGTGCCGCAAGATCATCCGCGAGCACGGCCTCAAGCCGGTCATCTCCGGCGACACGGCCGGGGCCGCCCGCGAGGTCGCCGAGGCCGCGGACCCCAGCCAGGCCGCCATCTCCCCGCCGCTGGCCGCCGACATCTACGGCCTGCAGATCCTGGCCGACGACGTCGAGGACGAGGAGCACAACACCACCCGCTTCGTGGTGCTCTCACGCGAGCTCGTCGAGGCCGCGCCGGGCAACGGCCCGGTCGTCACCAGCTTCATCTTCAACGTCCGCAACCTGCCGGCCGCGCTGTACAAGGCGCTGGGCGGGTTCGCCACCAACGGCGTGAACATGACCAAGCTCGAGAGCTACATGGTCGGCGGGGAGTTCACCGCCACCCAGTTCCTCGCCGAGGTCGACGGGCACCCCGACGACCTGCCGGTCAAGCGGGCGCTGGAGGAGCTGGCGTTCTTCACCACCGACGTGAAGGTCCTCGGCGTCTACCCCGCCGACCCGTTCCGGGTCGAGTGAGGCTCACCCGGTCGGCGGCTGGGACTGCATCAGGCTGAACACCCCGCCCTGCGGGTCGGCGAGCACGGCCATGCGGCCGACGCCGGGCACGTCGAAGGCGGGCACCACCACCGTGCCGCCGAGGTGCTCGGCCCACGCCACCGCGTCGTCGAGGCTCTCGACGGCGAAGTAGACCGCCCAGTACGCCGGGATCCCCGGCTGCGGCGGCGCCATCGCACCGCCCACCCGGCGCCCGTCGACCACCAGGCAGGTGTACGTGCCGCCGCCCTGCACCGGCATCGCCTCCCACGCGACCCCGAGCACGTCGGCGTAGAACCTTGTCGCCCGCTCGACGTCGGGGGTCATCAGCTCGTGCCAGACCGGGGTCCCGGGCTCGTTGACCCGCACCGTGCCGATGTGCTGCCGGGCCTGCCACAGGTTCACCCGGGCGCCGGTGGGGTCACCGAGCGCCACCATCCGTCCGAGCCCCATCACGTCGAACGGACCCGCCTCGACCCGGCCGCCGGCACCGGCCACCCGGGCCGTGACCGCGTCGACGTCGTCGGCGGCGAGGTAGACCACCCAGGACGCCGGCCCCCCGGTCGCGCCGGGCACCTGGCCGGCGATCCCGGCGACCGCGTCCCCCTCCAGGGACACCGCGAGGTACTGGTTCCCCTCGTCGTCGACGGGCACCTCCTCGACCTCCCAGCCGAACAGGCCCGTGTAGAAGGCCCTGGCGGCCTGCTGGTCGGGCGTCGTCAGCTCGACGTAGCAGGGTGTGCCCTGCGCGTAGGACTCGAACTTCGCCATCACCGTGCTCCTCCACCCGGCCGCGGGCGGGGCCGGCCCCACCGCGAGCCAACACCCCGGCCCCGGCCGCAGACAGGGCCGGAAGGCCCCGGCCCGGACCGGGGCGGTCCGCCGCCGGGTAGGTTCCTCCCGTGGACCAGCCCGACCACTCCCCAGACCCGCGCATCGCCGACCTCGGCTTCGCGCGCGTGGACGTCGACCGCGCGGCCCGCACCGGTGACCCGGAGGTGGTCTACGGCGCGGGCAAGACCCCCGAGCAGGTCGTCACGATCCTGCGCACCCTGCACGAACGGCACCCCGAGCGCGCGGTGCTCGCGACCCGGCTCTCCGAGGAGGCCCTGGCGCTGGTCGGCGGCACCCTGCCCGACGCCGGGATCGACCCGGTCGCCCGGGCGGTCACGCTCGGGCCGCTGCCCACGCCGCGCGGCACGGTCGCGGTCGTCAGCGCCGGCACCTCCGACGCCCCGGTCGCCGCGGAGGCCGCCCTCACCGTCCGGGTGCACGGCGCGGGCGTGGACCGCATCGACGACGTCGGGGTCGCCGGCCTGCACCGGCTGCTCGGCGTCCAGGACCGGCTCGCCGCCGCCGACTGCCTCGTCGTGGTCGCCGGGATGGAGGGCGCGCTGCCCTCGGTGGTCGGCGGGCTGACCGGCGTGCCCCTGGTCGCGGTCCCCACCAGCGTCGGGTACGGCGCGTCCCTGGGCGGCGTGGCCGCCCTGCTGGCGATGCTGAACTCCTGCGCCCCCGGGGTCACCGTGGTCAACATCGACAACGGCTACGGGGCCGGCGTCCACGCCGCCCGGGTGGCCCGCAACGCCGCGCCCCGGCCCGGCGCCTCATGACCGTCTGGATCGACGCCTCCTCCGGTGCCAGCGGCGACATGCTGCTGGGCGCCCTCGTCGGCGCCGGCGTGCCGGTCGAGGTGCTCCAGGCCGCCGTCGACGCGATCGCCCCCGAGCCGGTCGCGCTGCGGGTCGAGCAGGTCACCCGCAACGGCTTCGCCGCGACCCGCTGCCACGTGGAGATCGCCGACTCCGTCGAGCACCGCACCTGGCGGGACGTCCGGGCGCTGCTGACCGCCGCCGACCTGGACCCGACGGTGCGTGACCTCGCGGTCCGCACCTTCGAGCGCCTGGCCGTCGCCGAGGGCGCTGTCCACGGGCACGACCCGGACGAGGTGCACTTCCACGAGGTCGGCGCGCTGGACGCGATCGCCGACGTGGTCGGGGCCTGCGCCGGCTTCGCGTGGCTGTGGTCTCGACAGGCTCGATCGACGGAGAGGTCCGTCGTCGTCTCGCCGGTCGCCGTCGGCGCGGGATCGGTCCGCGGCGCGCACGGCACCCTCCCCGTGCCCCCTCCCGCGGTCGCCGAGCTGCTGCGCGGCGTTCCGTCGTACGCCGGCCCGCCGGGCGCGCCCGCGATGGAGCTGTGCACACCCACCGGCGCCGCGCTGCTGACCACCCTGGCCACCGGCTGGGGCCCACAACCCGCGATGACCACCGACGCGATCGGGGTCGGGGCCGGCGGCCGGGACCCGGAGGGGCACGCGAACGTGCTGCGCCTGCTGGTCTCGACAGGCTCGACCACCGGGGACAGCCCGACCGGTGACAGCCCGACCACCGGAACCGGCCCGACCGGTGCTCCGCTGCTGGTCGAGACCAACATCGACGACCTCGACCCGCGGGTCTGGCCGGCGGTGATCGCCGCGCTGCTCGAGGCCGGCGCGTCGGACGCCTGGCTGACGCCGATCCTGATGAAGAAGGGCCGCCCGGCCCACACGCTCAGCGTCCTGGTCGCGGCCGACCGCGCGGCCGCGGTGCGGGCCGAGATCTTCCGGCAGACCTCCACGATCGGCCTGCGCGAGCAGCCGCTCGGCAAGCACGCCCTGGACCGTGAAATGGTCTCCGTCGACGTCGACGGCCAGCCCGTCGCAGTCAAGCTGGCCCGGCACGACGGCGTGCTGGTCAACGCGCAACCGGAGTACGACGACGTGGCGCGCGCCGCCGCGGCCCTCGGGCGCCCGGTGCTAGACGTTCTCAACGATGCCGTGGCCGCGAGCCGCACCTTCCTCCGACAGGAGCCCTGACCCCCGCATGGACCCCCTGGTCATCGCCCTCACCTTCGCCGCGATCTTCGTCGTGGAGCTGCCCGACAAGACCTTCATCGCCACGCTGGTGCTGGCGACGAAGTACCGGCCTCTCCTGGTCTGGATCGGCGTCGGCCTCGCGTTCACGGTGCAGACCGTCGTCGCGGTGGCGCTCGGCCACGCGGTGACCTACCTGCCGCAGGACGTGGTGCGCGCGGTCGCCGGGGTGATCTTCCTGGTGGGCGCGGTGCTGCTCTTCCGCGAGGGCCGCAGCCACCACCAGGCCAGCGAGGACGAGGAGGAGTTCGCCGCCAAGGCCACCGCCGCCACCGGCTGGAAGGCCGTCCTGACCTGCTTCCTCATCCTGTTCGCGGCCGAGTGGGGCGACCTGTCGCAGCTGCTGACGATCTCCCTGGTGGCGAAGTACGAGGACCCGGTCAGCGTCTTCATCGGCGCCCTCGGCGCGCTGCTGGTGGTCAGCGGGCTCGCCGCGATCGCCGGCCGGACGCTGCTGAAGTTCGTCTCGCTGCACGCGCTGCACTACCTCGGCGCGGCGGTCTGCCTGCTGCTCGCCGGCCTCACGGCGTACGAGCTGATCGCCTGAGGCTGCCCGGCCCGGGGCCGCTCGACTGAGGGGTGGAGCCGCCGCGCCACTAGAGTGCTGCGCATGACCCAGCACGGCGCCGACAGCGAGGTCGGCCGGCTCCAGACCGTCATGCTCCACCGCCCCGGCCCGGAGCTGAAGCGGTTGACGCCCCGCAACAACGACAAGCTCCTCTTCGACGGCATCCCCTGGGTCGCCCGGGCGCAGGACGAGCACGACGCCTTCGCGGCGGCGCTGCGCGACCGCGGGGTCGAGGTCCTCTACCTGACCGAGCTGCTCGCGGAGACGCTCGAGAGCGAGGTGGCCCGCAACCACGCGATCACCACCGCGCTGTCCGGCCTGCACCTCGGCGACACGATGCGCGGCTACCTCTCCCGCTTCCTGCGCGACGCCTCGCCCGAGGAGCTGACCGGCTACCTCACCGCCGGCATCCGCAACGACGAGGTGCGCGGCGGGTTCGGCCTGGTCACCTCGCTGTTCGCCAGCGACGACTTCCTCATCGACCCGCTGCCCAACCTGCTGTTCACCCGTGACTCCAGCGTGTGGGTGCGCGACCGGGTCGCGGTGACCTCGCTGGCGATGCCGGCCCGGATGCGCGAGACCCAGCTGACCGAGCTGATCTACACCGAGCACCCGCGGTTCCGCGGCACCCGCAAGATCCACGGCTGGCACCACGAGCACGTCGAGGGCGGTGACGTGCTGCTGCTGGCGCCCGGCGTGATCGCCGTCGGCGTCGGGGAGCGTACGACGCCCGCCGGCGTCGAGCGGCTGGCCCGCCAGGTCTTCCACGCCGACCTCGCCCACACCGTGCTCGCGGTCCCGATCGCGCAGGAGCGGGCGACGATGCACCTCGACACGGTCTGCACGATGGTCGACGTCGACAAGATCGTGATGTACCCCAACGTCGCCCACTCGCTGCAGGCCTACGCCGTCACCACCGCCGACGGGTCGGCCGCCGAGGGCGAGCTGGTCCTGCACGTGGCGGACGCCGAGCCGTTCCTGGTCGCCGCCGCGAAGGCGATGGAGATCGACACCCTGCACCAGATCGACACCGGCCTGGACCCGGTCACCGCCGAGCGGGAGCAGTGGGACGACGGCAACAACACCCTGGCGCTCGCGCCCCGGGTGGCGGTCGCCTACGAGCGCAACGACGAGACCAACGCCCGCCTCGAGGAGGCCGGCATCGAGGTGGTCCGTATCGCCGGCTCGGAGCTGGGCTCGGGCCGCGGCGGCCCGCGCTGCATGAGCTGCCCGATCTCCCGGGAGCCGCTGCCGGCGGGCTGAGACCCCCGGGCGCCCGGGCGCGCGGTGAGCAGGCCACCGAACTCGACCACCGAACCGTGGCTGACACACCGCCCCACCCCGCGGGAGGGTCCGGGATCACACCCGACCACGCTGGACGACCCCGTCCCGGTCCGCGAGGATGAGCGCCGGGGAGGACCGACCGAAAGGCATGTCCATGGCTGTCTCGTTCTTCGACTCGTTCACGCCGCAGGAGGTGGCGCGCATCAGCGCGGCCGGCACCACCGTGCGGGTGCCGGAGGGGTGGTCCCCGATCTGGGAGAAGACCCCCGCCGACAAGGCCTACATCCTGCTCGACGGCACCGTGTCGGTACGCCGCGGCGGCCAGGAGATCGCCCAGCTCGGCCCCGGCGAGATCATGGGCGAGGCGGCGATCGTCAACCACTCGCTGCGCACCGCCTCGATCGTGGCGCTGACCCCGCTCGAGCTCATCCACTTCACCGACGAGGCCGTACGCCGGCTCTGCGAGGAGATCCCGTCCTTCGCGACCGTCCTGCGCACCGCCGCCGACGAGCGCCTCACCCGGGCTGAGTGAGCGGACCCGATCACCCGGCCACGCCGGACGACCCCGGAGCGGTCGAGCTCCCCGACCTCGCCGACGCGCTCGAGGTCGTCGAGGGGTTCCTGCTCGGGGAGCAGCCCAGCCTGACCCGGGTCGAGGTGGCTGACCGGGCCGGCGTACCCCTCGAGGTGGCCGAGCAGCTGTGGCGGCTGCTGGGCTTCCCGAACCAGACCGACGACGCCGTCGCGTTCACCGAGGCCGACGTGCAGGCGCTGGTCCTCACGCACGACCTGATGAAGCTGGGCATCCTCGGGCCGGACTCGCAGGCGGCGCTGGTGCGCACCTGGGGACGCAGCTACGCGCGGCTGGCCGAGTGGCAGACCAACCTGCTCACCGAGGTCGCCGTCGAGGGGCCGGACCCACAGCAGCGGCTCACCGAGCTGGCCGCGTCGGTGCTGCCCCGGGTGGAGAAGCTGCAGAGCTACATCTGGCGCCGGCACCTGGCCAGCGCCACCAACCGGGTGCTCGCCGTCGACGGCTCGGGCTCGGCGGCCACCCGGCAGGCGGTCTGCTTCGTCGACATCGTCGGCTTCACCTCCCGCAGCAAGACCCTGGCCGAGGGTGAGCTCGTCGACTGGCTCGAGCACTTCGAGGACGAGGCCACCCGGCTCGTGGTCGACCTCGGCGGCCGGATCATCAAGATGATCGGCGACGAGGTGCTCTTCGTCGCCGACGAGGCCACCGCCGCCGCGGAGATCGCGCTGCGGATGACCGAGCGCGGCGCCGACGACCAGGACCGGTTCCCGCAGGTGCGCGCCGGGATGGCCCACGGGGCGGTGGTCAGCCGGCTCGGGGACGTCTACGGCCCCGTCGTCAACATCGCCGCCCGGCTCACCTCGGTGGCCCGCCCGGGCACCGTGCTGGTCGACCGGGGTGCCTACGAGGTGCTGTCGGGGCGGTCCGGCGAGGACGACCCGACCCAGGACGACGCCGCGGACGCGGCGTACTCGTTCCGCCGGATGCGCCGCACGCCGGTGAAGGGCTACACGCGGCTCCAGCCCTGGGTGCTGCGCCGCCGCTGAGGCTCCCGGCCGCAAGCTCGGTCAAGCGCCGGCGGGCCGGCCCGTGGCACGCTCGGGACATGACCGGTCCGCAGGCCAGGGTGACCGCCGTGTGCGTGGTGCACGCGGTCGTGCCGGGGTACTTCCACGACACCGCCATCGACAAGCGGCCGCGTCCGGGCGCGGTGCGGGTGGAGGCGACCGGATTGGTCGGCGACGAGCAGCGCGACCGCGGCCACGGCGGGCCCGACGCCGCGGTCTACGTGTACGCCGACGAGGACGCCGCCTTCTTCGCCGACGTCCTCGGCCGGGAGCTGCCGCCCGGACTGTTCGGCGAGAACGTGCGTACGACGGGCCTCGACGTCTGCGGCGCCCGGATCGGCGAGCGCTGGCTCGTGGGCGACGTCCTGCTCGAGGTCCGCAAGCCCCGCACCCCCTGCCCGAACCTCGCGATGCACGTCGGCGTGACGGACTTCCACCGGGTCTTCCACCGGTCGGGACGGGTGGGGGCGATGTGCCGGGTGCTGCGCGCCGGGACCCTCGCCGCCGGGCGGCAGGTGGTCGTGGAGTCCGTCCCCGGCCATGGGGTCACGGTCGCCGACCTGTCGGCGGGCCTCACGCCCGACCAGGCCGCGTCACTGCTGGGATCGGGAGTGCCGCTCGCCGCCCCGGTCCGGGGCCGCGCCCAGCGCGTCCTCGCCAGGAGCCGGCGCGACTCGCCCTGACGGGCGAGGGGCGGCATCGAGAAATTGAAAAGCCCGGCCGTTGTCGACGGGGGACACAACAACGACCGGGCAATGGAAAATCTACGTGAGACCTACGCGTCACACAATGGCTGGCACCGAGAAATTCCGGTGACGCGCGCCATGTTCGCCGTTCACCGGCTCCGGGTCACCTGCCGAAGGTCCCCTGTGTGGGGGTCAGCGGATGGTGACCTGGCGGTTCGCGAGGCCCGAGCGGGCGGACCGCTGCTCGGCGGTGAGCGGGGAGTCGTCGGCCAGCGCCTCGGCCAGGTCGGCCGCGAACCGCTCGGCGGGCTCCTCCAGCGGCTCCGGCCCGGTGCCGACCGGCAGGTCCCAGACCGGCGCGAGCAGCCCGTGCGCGCGGAACATGCCCACGAACCGCGATCCCGGGGCGATGTCGTCCTTGCCGGCGGCGTGCAGCCGGGCCAGCGCGTCGAGCAGCTGGTCCTCGGGCTCGGGCATCACCCAGCGCAGGTGCTCCTTGGTGCCCACGTTGGTCCAGTACGCCGCCTCGACCGACGTCAGCCGGGCGGTCGGGCTGGCCGCGGCGTTGGCCTGCTCGAGCGCGGCGGCCATGCCGGACTGGTCCTCGACGTCGGCGATCCAGTACTCGAACCCGTCGTGGACGGTGATGTCGAGCCGGTCGTCGGTGACCAGGTCCTGCAGCCGGGGGCCCTCCCCGGGCGGGTCGGTGAGGCCGACGATGCCGGGCTCCTCGGTCTGGAGCGCCTTGAGCAGCACGGCGCCGAGGTCGCGGGCGGGGTCGCCGAAGTTGTGCTGGACCTGCAGGCCGAGCCAGATCTGGCCGCTGTCGCGCACCATCGCCGGCGCCGCCATCGGCAGCAGCGAGCAGAGCTGGACGCTGCGGCCGTGCGGGTCCGGCTCCCGGAGCGTCAGCGGCGCGGTCGCGGCGGGCACCAGCTCGCGCAGGGCGACCACGTCGCACTCCGAGGGCATCCCCTCGAAGGGCCGGTTCACGAACACGGCGGGGGCGCCGCCGGCGGCGCCGTGGCAGGCCTTGTACCGCTTGCCGGAGCCGCAGGGGCAGGGCTGGCGGGGGCCGACCTCGCCCTCGACGGGCTGGGAGTCACGGGCTTTGGTGCGGGAACGCTTGGCCATGGGCGCGAACCTATACGCCGGGTACGACGGCCCCACAACCGCCTCAGCGAACCCCGAGCAGGTCCAGCATGTACGCCGGGCGGTCGCTGATGACCGCGGTGACCCCGAGGTCCAGGCACAGGTCGAGCTCGGCGCGGGTGTTCACCGTCCACACGTGCATCTCGTGCCCGGTGCGGGCGATCCGCCGACCCAGCTTGGGATGCTCGCGGAGCGTCTCGATCCCGGGGCCGACGATCCAGTCGTCCCCGATCACGCCGCGCAGCATCGGCCAGTACTGCGCGCGCTCGAGCAGCTGGACCAGCCGGACCGCCGGGGCCAGCCGCTCGATCCGCTGCAGCGCCGTCCACGAGAAGCTCATCACCCGCACCGGCGCCCCGGGCACGTCCCAGCCGAAGTCGCGCAGCAGGTCCACCACCCGGCGCTCGACCAGGCCGGCGTAGCGAGTCGGGTGCTTGGTCTCGATGGCCACCTCGACGGGACGGTGGTAGTCGGCGACGGTCTCCAGCAGCTTGCGCAGCGTGAGCACCCGGCCCAGCTCCTCGTCGCGCTCGGGCGCCTCGTCGTCGAGGTCGGCCCACGGGTTCTTCCACGAGGCGAAGTCGAGCGCGTCGAGGTCCGAGAGCTGCATCGTCGAGACGATGCCGTGCGTGCTGGCGGTACGCCGGACGTTGCGGTCGTGCACGCACACGAGGTGCCCGTCGGCGGTCAGCCGGACGTCGCACTCGAGCGCCTCGGCGCCGGCGTCGAGGGCCGCGAGGTAGGCCCCCAGGGTGTGCTCGGCGTTGTCGTGGCTGGCACCCCGATGGGCGACGACCTGCGGCCTCATGGCCGTCATTGTTGCGGGTGCTGCCGTCCCGTGGCGCGTCTGGCTCGCGGGCGGTGCTCGACCAGCCCGACCAGGTTGCCCTCGGAGTCGCGGACGAACGCCATCCACTCGTCGGTGCCGGCGGGGCCGAGGGTGGCGTCGTCGTGGCCGAAGATCACGTGCGGCTCGGTCTCGACCGGCACGCCGGCGTCCCGGAGCCGGCCGACGGTGGCGTCGATGTCGTCCACCGCGAGGTAGTGCAGCGCGCTCGGCGCACCCCGGTCCAGGAGCAGCCGGACCCCGCCGAGGTCGAAGAAGAGCAGCCCGGGCGGGTCGTACGTCGCGGTCGGCGGGCTGCCCAGCAGGTCGGTGTAGAAGGCGGCCGCCCGCTCGAGGTCGTCGGCGTGCTGGGCGATCTGCACGAGGTCCACGGCGTGCTCCTGACTCGCGGCAATCCCTGACAGGCACGGATGCTACGGCCGTCCGCGGCACGGCGTACTCCCGAAGTGTGCGGGTGGCGACGTACCTTCCCCCTGTGACCATCGATCCGGTGACCCCGATGCCCTCCGTGCACCTCCGGCCTGCGGGCGAGGGGGACATCGCCTTCCTCACCGACGTCGTGCTCGTCGCGACGAGCGCGCAGAACCGGCTACCGGGCGACTTCGACGAGCACGAGTGGCGGGCCGGCTTCACCGCCTGGACCACCGCGCAGGTCGCCGAGACCCCACCGCCGGAGCTCCGGCACAGCACGACGTACGTGGTCGAGATCGAGGGCGAGCGCGCCGGCCGGCTCCGGGTGGTGCGCACCCCGGACGCCGTGGAGATCGCCGGGATCCAGCTGCTGCCCGCCCACCAGGACCACGGGATCGGCACGCACCTGATCGAGCAGCTCGTCGTCGAGGCGCACGACACCGGCCGGTGGGCCCGGGCCACCGTCGAGGACGACAACCCCCGGGCCCGCGCCCTCTACGAGCGCCTCGGCTTCGTGGCGGTCGACGGCAATGGCGCGGAGACGGTGCTCGAGGCCCGCTGAGCCTCCTCAGGCGTGCTGGAGGAGGTACCGGCCGAAGTGCGGGACCGTGAACGCGATCCGGCCCCGCTCGCCGGAGTAGATCAGGCCCTTCTTCAGCAGCGCGTCGCGGGCGGGTGAGAGCGACTGCGGCTTCTTGCCCAGCGCGGCCGCGACGTCGGCGGTCGGCACGCTCTGGATGTCGTCGAGCACCTCCTCGCCGCGCTCCGCGATCGCGACCGCGGCGTCGGCCATCGCGCGGAGGTACTCACGCTCCCCCGGGGTCGCCCGCTCGAACCGGCTGCCGAAGAACCCGACCGCCAGCTCCCGCTCGGCCTCCGGCGCGGCCACGGCGACGTCCTGCGCGGTGATCGGGGAGCTCGGCGCGAGGTCCCACACCACCTTGCCGTAGGCCTGGATGAAGTAGGGGTAGCCGCCGGTCGCGGCGTACATCGCCGCCAGCGCGTCCTCGGCGTACGCCGCCTCCTCGTCCTCGGCGGGCGCGCTCAGCGCGCGGTCCGCGGCGTCGCGGCCGAGCCGGTCGATGCGCTGGTAGCGGAACAGCCGCTCGGAGTAGGACTTGCTGGCGGACAGCACCGCCGGCAGGTGCGGCAGCCCGGCGCCCACCACGATCACGGGCAGCCCCGACTGGCTGATCTCGTGGCAGGCCGCGCACAGCGCCGACACGTCGTCGGGGCCGAGGTCCTGCATCTCGTCGATGAAGATCCCGATGCCCTTGCCGACGTCGCCGGCCAGGCCGCCGAGCTCGGTGAGCAGCTCGACCAGGTCGATCTCGATGTCGCCGGAGTCGGCGCGACCCTTCACCGCCGGCACGTCGATGCCGGGGCTCCACTGGTCCCGCAGCTTCGCGGCCGGGCCGGCCTCGCGCTGGGCGAAGGACTTGATCACGCCCAGGGCGTGGTCGACGTCGTCGGCCTGCGGGTGCCCGAGCTCGCGGACCGCCTGGTGCAGCGCGCTCGACAGCGGCCGGCGCAGGTTCTGGTCGGGCCGGGCCTCCAGCTTGCCGGTCCCCCACCGGCGGCGCACGGCCGCGGAGCGCAGCGCGTTGAGGAGCACGGTCTTCCCGACGCCACGCAGGCCGGTGAGGACCAGGCTGCGCTCGGGACGCCCCTTGGCCACCCGCTCGAGCACGATGTCGAAGGCCTGGAGCTGCTCGTCACGGCCGGCGAGCTCGGGCGGTCGCTGCCCCGCGCCGGGCGCGTAGGGGTTCCGGATCGGGTCCACGGTAGGACCGTATCGGCGTCTCTAGCCTGAGCCGTAGATTTCGCTCGCGTGGCGTAGACGCGGGGATAGTCCGTCACGTTTTGGCTGTGGACAACGCGTTGTCCACAGCCAAAACGTGACGGAGTACCCGTCTCAGGCGCCGTGGGCGACACGCGGGATGGCCCGGGTGTCGTGCGGGCCGCGGCGCCGGTTGCTCGTGGTGACGTCGTACGCCGTGTCGAGGCCGGAGCGGAGCAGGTCGATCAGGTCGGGGACCTCGTCGACGGCCAGCCGGAACGAGCCGGCGCACACGTTGTCGCGCCACAGCGAGAGCACGACCAGCCCGGACTCGTGGTGCCAGGAGACCCGGAGCGCGCGGTCGCCGCCGCGGGCGTCGAGGAAGATCGACCCCGCCTCCGGCAGCGGACGCGCGGTGGCCATGGACACATGATGCTCCCCCGCGGGTCAACCGGCCAGCGATTCGGTGAACCCGCGACGTCGGTCCCACGACCTACACTGGCCGGCGTGCCCGAGCTGCCCGAGGTGGAAGCACTGGCCCTGGACCTGCGGGGCCGGCTGCGGGACCGCGCCATCGTCAAGGTCCACGTCGCCGCGTTCAGCGCGCTGAAGACCTTCGACCCGCCCCTGACGGCCCTCGAGGGCGCCCTGGTCGACGACGTCACCCGGCACGGCAAGTTCCTCGACATCGACGCCTCGGGGCTGCACGTCGTTTTGCACCTGGCCCGGGCCGGCTGGGTCCGCTGGCGCGACGAGGTGCCGACGATCCCGCCCAAGCCCAGCAACAAGTCCCCGCTCGCGGTGCGCATCGTCCTCGACGACCAGTCCGGCCTCGACATCACCGAGGCGGGGACCCGCAAGAGCCTCGCGATGTACCTCGTCCGCGACCCGGCCGACGTCCCGGGCATCGCCAGCCTGGGCCCGGACCCGCTCACCGACGACTTCACCATCGACGTGCTGCGGCAGATCCTCGAGCGCGAGGGCCGCAAGCAGATCAAGGGGGTACTGCGCCACCAGGGCACCATCGCCGGGATCGGCAACGCCTACTCCGACGAGCTGCTGCACGCCGCGCGGATGTCGCCGTTCAAGCCGGCGAACAGCCTCGACGACGAGGAGCTGCAGACCCTGTACGCCGCCATCCGCACCGTGATCGGCGACGCGGTCGAGCGCTCCCGCGGGCTCGCGGCCAGCGAGCTGAAGGGCGAGAAGAAGTCCCACCTCGCGGTGCACGGCCGGACCGGCCAGCCCTGCCCGGTGTGCGGCGACACCGTCCGCGAGGTGTCCTTCGCCGACTCCAGCCTGCAGTACTGCCCGACCTGCCAGACCGGCGGCAAGCCGCTCGCCGACCGCCGGATGTCCAGGCTCCTCAAATGATCTCGACAAGCTCGATCACCGAAGGCCGGACCGGACCCGGCCCGATCACCGACCACCTGGAGTGACCATGCACCAGATCCCGACCGTGACCGTCCAGGGCGTTCCCGAGCCGCTGCCGGAGGGGGTCGTCGTGCTCGACGTGCGCGAGCCGGTGGAGTGGGAGCACGGCCACATCGAGGGCGCGGTGCACATCCCGCTCATGGAGCTCCCCCAGCGCTTCGGCGAGCTGCCCGACGGGCAGGCGCTGGTCGTGTGCAAGATCGGCGGCCGGTCGGCCCAGGCGGTGGGCTACCTCGTCCAGCAGGGCATCGACGCGGTGAACCTCGAGGGCGGCATGGTCGACTGGGCCGACGCGGGACGCCCGATGGTCACCGAGAACGGCGGTCCGCCGCACGTGGTGTGACCCACGGCAGCAGCGGGCGGCCGGGGCCGCCCGCCGGCCGGGTCAGTTGCTGCTGGAGGGGGCCGACGGGGCCGAGGGGGCGCAGGTCTGGGAGGCGTAGCCGAGGAACGCCTGGACATTCGTCTGCTCCTCCTTGCTGAGGTCGACGTTCTTCATGTTCTGCAGGTCCTTGGCCGTGGCCTTGGGGTCGACGTCCTCGAGGACACCCACATAGGTCTCGAACCCCTTCCGGGCCTCGGTGGGGATGTCCGTCGGGGTGCCGGCCTTCTCCAGGCCGGCGGCGAAGTCGGCCACGTCGGCGCCGTCCTTGATCGACGAGCCGGCGGTGAGCGCGGTGCACAGGTCGTCCGAGGTGCCGTCCGTGGGGGCGCTGGTGGGGCTGCTGCTCGCGCTGGTGGGGGTCGAGCTGGCGCTCTCGGTCGAGTCGCTGTTGTCCCCGCAACCGGCGGCGACGCCACCGAGCGAGAGCAGGGCAGCGGCGATCAGGACGTGCTTCATGAGGTTCGGTCCCCTCCTGGGATTCGACATGGGCAAGTCGTCGACTGTGCCATGCGAACCTGAGAAGAACCTGCCCCGCCCACTCGGTGGCCGCCCGCGGGCCGGCGCTCAGCCGCCCAGGCCGGCCGGCGGGGGCAGCTCCAGCGCCTTCCTCAGGCGGCGGAGGTAGACGGCCCGGGTGACCTCGACCACGCCGAGGCTGGCCAGGTGTGGGGTTCGCCACTGGACGTCCAGGAGGCGGTCCTCGGCGTACTCGTCGCGCAGCAGCCCCACCAGCCCCACCAGCGCGACCTTCGAGGCGTCCCGGACCCGGTGGAACATCGACTCGCCCGCGAACAGCCCGCCGATGGACACGCCGTACAGGCCCCCGGCCAGCCGGCCGTCGCGCCACGCCTCGATCGAGTGCGCCCAGCCCAGCTCGTGGAGCCGCAGGTACGCCGCCTTGATGTCCTCGTCGATCCACCCGGCGTCCCGGCCCGGGTCGGCGCAGGCGTCCACGACCTCCGCGAAGGCGCTGTCGACGCGGATCTCGAAGTCGCGCGCCGCGCGCCGCAGCGACCGGGAGACCAGCATCGCGTCGAGGGGCAGCACGCCCCGGCGTACCGGGCAGAACCAGTACGTCGGGTCCCCGGGCGTCCCCGACGGCATCGGGAACAGCCCGCGACGGTACGCCGCCAGCAGGGTGCCCGGCGCCAGGTCGGCGCCGATGGCCACCAGGTCGTCGAGCGGGTCGAAGTCCCCGGGGCTGCCGAAGCTCCAGTGGGAGGGCGGCGGCTCGACGGGCACGGCGACCACCGTAGTGGTCCCCGGGTCGTCCACCCGGGCGCATCTCCTGGGTCGGGCTCCTAGGATCGGGGCATGAGCACGAGCGGCAGCATCGGCAGGCGGTTGGCCCCGCGGATCCCGGACGCGATCCCCGGGCTGACCACCGCGTTCGTGCGCGAGGCCCTGCACCGTGCCATCCACGGGGTCGGCCCGCTGCCGCCGGCGGCGCACGCGGCCGAGGCGCAGCTCTCCGAGCAGCGCGGCGACGTCGAGCGAGCGGTGCACGAGGTCATCGAGAACCACGTCCGGTACGCCGGCGCCCAGGGCTTCGTCACCAACCTCGGTGGCGTGGTCACCGCCGCGGTGGCGATGCCCGCCAACATCACCGGGCTCGCGCTGGTCCAGTGCCGGATGATCGCGGGCATCGCCCACCTGCACGGCTACGACCTGCAGGACCCGCGGGTCCGCAACGCCGTGCTGGCCTGCCTGCTCGGTGAGGAGCAGATCGACAAGCTGGTCAGGAAGCGCCGGCTGCCCGCGCCGCCGATGGCGCTGGCGACCGCGCCGGCGCACGACCCCGACCTGGACCGCATCATCTCCGCCGAGGTGGCCTCGGACCTGATCGCCCGGGTCGCCGGGAAGCGGCTCGCCTCGACCATCGGGCGCCGGGTCCCCGTGGTCGGCGGCCTCGTGGGGGCCGGCGCCGACGGGTTCGCCACCTGGCGGGTCGGTCGCTACTCCGACCGCGAGCTCCTGCCCCGCGCCACGCGGTAGGCCTTCAGCGCCCCCCGGCCGGCGCGGCTGCCCCGCAGCCGGCGCACGGTCTTCTCCCGGAAGCGGTACGTCGGGCGCAGGTAGGCCCGCTCGAGGGCGCGGTGCGCCTCGTGCAGCTCGCCGGCGAGGCGCTCCTCGGCGTGCCGCAGCTTGGCGTTCTCCAGCAGCAGCGCCGAGATCGCGTCCAGCGCCGCCCCCGCGACCTGCTTCTCGCGCGGATGGTCCGGGTCGGCCCACTCCTGCACCGGCGGCGCCCCGACCAGGTCGGCGAGGTCGCCGACCACGTCGTACCCCCGGTCCTTGATCTCGCCCGCCCAGGCGGCCGCGAGGTCCTGCGCCCACGGGTGCACGTCCGGGGGTAGCGCCAGGCGGGGCGTGTCGGTGCGGCGGGACAGGGTGCGGTGCGCGAGCAGCTCGCGGACCAGCGGCCGGTAGTCCGGCGGGTCGAGGTCGTGGATGACCGCCTGGTTGATCCGGCGCAGCAGCGCCGTCTCGGGCACGCCCAGCGACGGGTTGGCCCGCTCGGCCTCGAGGTCGAGCTCGAGGCCGTCGAGGCCGAGCACCCGGCTGAACCGCTGCCACAGCAGCGACGGGGGGCCGCCCGGCCCGGGCACGGTGACCAGGTGGAGGCGCTCCGGCGGCAGGTCGTGGCCCCACCGGTCGAGGATGTCGGGGACCTCCTGCACGCCCCAGAACCAGGTCGCGATCCGGCTGTCGCGCTGCGGGTCCCGGATCTCCTCGAGGAACCGCGCGTAGCTGAGGGTCCGCCGGTGCTTGACGTTCTCCTGCCACTCGGCCGGGATCTGTCGGACCAGGTCGCGGACCGAGAGGACCACGTGGATCTCGACGCCGTCGCGGTGGCCCAGCGACTCCAGCGCGCGCCCGACCTGCGAGCGCGAGGCGGTCGCGAGGATCTCGTGGCTGATGATCGCGGTGCCGTCCCAGGCACGGACCCGCGCGGCCAGCCGGTCCCAGGCCCCGACCGCCTCGGTCTCCAGGCCTCCCCAGGGCAGCCGCATCAGGTCCAGGGCGGCGAGGAACTGGTCGTCGAACCGTTCGGCGGGGTAGAGGATGTCGTGCTCGGCGAGCACCGGACGGTTCCGGAACAGCACGTCCTGGAGGTACGACGTGCCGGTCTTGGGGGTGCCGACGTGCAAGAGGACCCGCTTGGTCACCTCGTCGTCTCCTCGCCGTCGTGGCCGCCGTCGTGACTGCCGTGGTCGGTGTGCCCGGTCGTGGCCGCATCCCGCTCGAGGAGCAGCCGGAGCGACAGCGCCAGCGCGCCCGCGTCGGACGGCTCGGCCGCCCCGGGACGCGCCCGTGGCAGCAGCGCGTCGGGGTCGCCGTGCACAGCGTAGCCAGCGTCCAGCAGCCCATCGCGCATGCGCACCGCCCTGGTGTGCACCCAGGCGCGGTGCTCCTCGGGAACCACGACCGGTGGCCCGGCGACCCCGGCCAGCCGGGGCCGCAGCGTCTGCCGCAGCAGCACCTCGCGGCGGGGCGGGGTGACGAGCAGGCTGAGCACCGCCGAGACCCGACGGGCCAGGTCGGCGGCGTCCGCGGGCACCGGCGGCGGGGGCGGCGACAGCCGGCGGACGCCGACGAGGTCCGCGACGGCCGCCGGGTCGAGCACGACCTCCACCCGGCCCCGGCCCGGTCGACCGGTCCAGGCCTCGGCGATCCGCAGCAGGTCGGCGCGCGGCGGCAGCACGTCGCGGCGGGCCAGCGAGTCCAGCCAGCGGCGCCAGGTCGCGCCGCCGTCGCCGAAGCAGCGGTGCTCCCAGACGTCGGCGAGCATCTGGCCCAGGTCGGTGCCGAGCACCAGGACGACGGCGTTGCGGCCACCCGGGGGCCGGCCCCGGGCGATCAGCTCGGTGCGCAGGGGCACGGCGAGCGCCGGGTCGCCGAGCAGCCGGTAGCGGCGCCGCCAGGGCCGCACCCATCCCGGGGCCGGCTCCGGCACCGGCTCACCCGCGACGACGTCCTCGGCGAGCAGGTTGGCCGCCACCCGGAGCAGCTCGTCGTCGGGCAGGTCCGCGGGGTCCACCGGCGGCGGGCCGAACCGGGGCCGGTCGACCGCTCCGGCCAGCTCCAGGTCGGGGCGTCCGCGGCCGGGGGCGGACGCGGTCAGCACCCGGTGGACCAGGGCCTCGGACGGGACCCCGACCAGGTTGAGGCGACGCAGCAGCTCCAGCTGCTGCGCACCGGGCAGCACCCGGCCGCCGGCGGGGCCGGGGCCGGACCAGTCGGCCCACGCGGTGGTGCCGCCGGCCTGCAGGTGGCGCAGCCACCCCCAGGCACGGCGTACGCCCGGGGTGTCCTCGTGGCCGCCGGTCACGACTGGCGCAGCCGCTGGGCCTGGGCGCGGACCCGGCGGACCAGCTGGCGCTCCGGGTCGGGGCGGCCGGCTGCCTCCTGGGTCATCGCGGCGAGGGCGTCGATGGCGGTCCGGAGCTGCTTCTTCGCACCCACCTTGTCGGGGTCGCGCCACTTCTCGCCCTCGGCCGGGCGCTGCGGGCGCAGCTCCTCGAGGTCGCCGACGACGTCCACGCCGCTGCCGCGCAGCCACTCGATCCACCGGTCGGCCTCGGCCTCGGCCCAGTCGAACCGCTCGGGGGGCAGCCGGACCGGGGCCGAGGAGCGCCGCACCAGCTGGTCCTGGGCGAGCATCTCCCGGATCAGCTCGTCGTACTCCGCCTCGCGGCGGGTCGCCCGCTTGATGCGCCGGTTCAGCTGGCGGACCACCTGGGTCTCGGCCACGCCCAGCGACCGGTTCGCGCGCTCGCTGTCGACCGGCGCCCAGGCGGGGTCGATGCCGGTCGCCCGGCAGAAGCGCAGCCACAGCGAGTCGCCGCCCGTCACCCGCGAGTGCGGCACGGTCAGCACGTGGATGCGCTCGGGGGGCAGGCCGGCCCCCCAGGTGCCGAGCACGCTGGGGACGTCGAAGGCGCGGGAGAACCACGAGTTCCCCCGCTCGCAGCGGTCCAGGAACCGCCGGTAGGACCACTTGCGGCCCTGCTTGATGCTCTCCTGCCAGGCGGCGGGGAGCTGGCGGGCCAGGTCGCGGGCGGAGTAGACGACGTGCACCTCGCTGTCGGCCAGGTCGGCCATCGCCCGGGCGACCCGGTCGGGGGTCGCCGGGGCGAGGATCTCGTGGCTCACGACGACGGTGCCGGAGGTGCGGCGGATCTTGCGGACCAGCTGGTCCCACGCGCCGTCGGCGTGACCGGGCCGGCCGCCCCAGTCCTGGCCGAGCAGGTCGAGCGCCGCCCGGAACTGGAACAGGGCGGGGCTGACCAGCGGCGAGCCGGTCGGCACGTGCACCCCGTGGCGGGCCAGCGAGCGGGAGTTCAGGCCGAGCCGGTCCTGGACGTACGTCGTGCCGGTCTTGGGTGCACCGACGTGCAGGTGGACGACCCGACTCATGTGCCAGATTGTGCCGCACCGGCCGCGGCGGCCGGGGCGAGGGCGCGGACCACGGCCGAGGGGCTGGGCCGGCCGAGCCGGCCGGCCATCCACACGCTGGCGGCGGCGACCTCCTCGAGGTCCACCCCGGTCTCGATCCCGAGCCCGTGCAGCATCCAGACCAGGTCCTCGGTGGCGAGGTTGCCGGTGGCGCTCTTGGCGTAGGGGCAGCCCCCGAGCCCGCCGGCGCTCGCGTCGTACGTCGTGATCCCGGCCTGGAGGCCCGCGTAGGTGTTGGCGAGCGCCTGGCCGTAGGTGTCGTGGAAGTGCATGGCGAGCTGGTCGGTGCCCATCCCCGCCGCCACGAAGGCGTGCACCAGCGCGGTGACGTGGCCGGGGGTGCCGACACCGATGGTGTCGCCGAGGCTGAGCTGGCTGGCGCCGAGGTCGAAGAGCCGCTTGCCGACCTCGACCACCTGCTCGACCGGGACCGCGCCCTCCCAGGGGTCGCCGAAGCACATCGACACGTAGGCGCGCACGTCGAGCCCGTGCTCGCGCGCCCGGCGGACCGTCGGCTCGAACATCGCGAACTGCTCGTCGAGGCTGCGGTTGAGGTTCTTCTGCGCGAAGGTCTCGGTCGCCGACCCGAAGATCGCGACGTGCCGGCAGCCCAGCTCCAGCGCCCGGTCCAGGCCCCGGTCGTTGGGCACCAGCACCGGGCAGTCGCGCCCGGCGTCGCCCAGCATCGTCATCAGCTCCGCGGCGTCGGCCAGCTGCGGCACCCAGCGCGGGTGCACGAAGCTGGTGGCCTCCACGACCGGCAGGCCGGCGGCGAGGAGGCGGCGTACGAACTCGGCCTTGACCTCGGTCGGGACCAGCGCCTTCTCGTTCTGCAGCCCGTCGCGCGGGCCGACCTCGTAGATCGTGACCCGGTCGGGCATCGGGGCGACCGGCGCGGGGCCGGCCGGCACGACGGTGGGGGTGCGCATCAGCTGGGCTCCTCTGGGCGGGCGGTGGACGTCATACGAGGTGGGCGCCCGGACGACGGGGTCGTATGACGTCCCGCGGGATGTCATACGACCTGGTTGCCTGGACGACCGGAGCGTATGACGTCACCCAGCATCCCCCGGGCCGGAAGGGTCGCCCTCCGAGGGCTCGACGAGGAAGATCCGGGCGCCGAGGGCGACCTGGTCCCCGGCGGCGGCGTCGACGGCGGACACCGTGCCGGCGAACGGCGCCTTGAACGCCAGCTCCATCTTCATCGCCTCCATCGCACCGAGGACGTCGCCCTCCGCGACCGCCTGCCCGGGCTCGACCCGGACGTCGAGCACGGTGCCCGGCATCGGGGCGATCACGGCCCCGTCGCTGACGTCGAGGGCGTGGTCGCCGAAGACGTCGGGGCGCTCGAAGACGAACCGCTGGCCCCGGTGCACCGCCTCGACGATGTGCGGCTGCACGTTGACCACGGCCTGCTCGCGGCGACCGTCGATGGTGAGCACGGCGACGTGCCGCTCGGCCGAGAGCTGCCGGACCTCGTGGTCGCCGACCGTGCCGCGGGCGCGGTCGACCGGGACGGTCTCGTCGAGCTCGACCAGGATCGGCGCCGGGTCGGCACCGGAGCGCCACCCGTCGGCGCGGAAGGGGTGGCCGGCGTCCCGCTCGGCCACCAGCATCGCGCTGACCCACGCCACGAACACGCGGGCGAGGTCGCGCGACGGCTCCGGCACGGTGTTCCGGTCCAGCCAGGCGGTGTCGATGGTCGCGTCGCGGAACTCGTCGCTCGCGACCAGGGCACGCAGGAAGCCGGTGTTGGTGGTCAGCCCGAGGACGGCGGTGTCGTCGAGCGCGGCGACCAGCGCCCGGCGGGCGCTCTCGCGGTCGGGCCCGCGCGCGATCACCTTGCCGAGCATGGGGTCGTACGACGTGCTGACCACCTGGCCGCTCTCCAGGGCGTGGTCGACGCGGGCCCGGGCCGGCCAGCGCACGATCGTGGCGGTGCCGGCCTGGGGCAGGAACCCGCCGAAGGAGTCCTCGGCGTAGACCCGCGCCTCGATCGCGTGCCCGCTGATCGCGAGGTCGTCCTGGCCGAACGGCAGCGGCTCGCCGGCCGCCACCCGCAGCTGGAGCTGGACCAGGTCGACGTGCGCACCGGTGGCCCCGGTGGCCCGCTGCTGCGGAGAGGTGCACACCACGACCGACTCGGTGACCGGGTGCTCGACCTGCAGCCGGGTGTTCATCTCCAGGAAGTAGACGTCGCCGGTGGCGTCGTCGAGGAGGAACTCGACGGTGCCGGCGTTCTCGTAGCCCACGTGGGCGGTCAGCGCGACCGCCGCCTCCGTCACGGTCCGCCGGGTCTCCGCCGTGATCGTCGGGGCCGGGGCCTCCTCGAGCACCTTCTGGTGGCGACGCTGGGTGGAGCAGTCTCGCTCGAAGAGGTGCACGACGTTGCCGTGGGCGTCGGCGAGCACCTGCACCTCGATGTGGCGCCCGCGCTCGACATACTTCTCGACCAGGATCGTGTCGTCGCCGAAGGAGCTGGTGGCCTCGCGGCGCGCGGCCGCCACCGCCTCGTCGTACGCCTCGGGCTCGCGCACCACGCGCATGCCCTTGCCACCACCGCCGGCGGCGGCCTTGACCAGCACCGGGAAGCGCATGTCCTCGACCGGGTCGTCGACGGCGTACGCCGGCACCACCGGGACGCCGGCCTTGACCGCGATGTCACGGGCGGCGTCCTTGCGGCCCATCTGCTCCATCACGGCCGCCGAGGGGCCCACGAGCTTGATCCCGGCCGCCTCCACCGCCCGCGCGAACGCGGCCCGCTCGGAGAGGAAGCCGTAGCCCGGGTGGATCGCCGCGGCGCCGGTGGCCCGGGCGGCGGCGACGACCTCGTCGATGTCGAGGTAGCTGCCGACGCGCACCGCGTCGTCGGCCTCCCGGACGTGCGGGGCGCCGTGGTCGAGGTCGGAGTAGATCGCGATGCTGCGCACGCCGAGCGCCCGGCAGGCGCGGATCACCCGCAGCGCGATCTCGCCGCGGTTGGCGATGAGAACCGATTCGAGCATGGCCATCACATTCTGAAGATGCCGTAGGAGGGCTCGGGCACCGGCGCGTTCGCCGCGGCCGCGAGGCCCATGCCGAGCACCCGGCGGGTGTCGGCGGGGTCGATGACGCCGTCGTCCCAGAGCCGGGCGGTGGAGTAGTACGGCGAGCCCTGGTGCTCGTACTGCTCGCGGATCGGGGCCTTGAACTCCTCCTCGGCCTCGTCGCTCCACTCCTGCCCCTTGGCCTCGAGCCCGTCGCGGCGGACGGTCGCGAGCACGGACGCGGCCTGCTCGCCGCCCATCACCGAGATCCGGGCGTTCGGCCACATCCACAGGAACCGCGGGTCGTAGGCGCGACCGCACATACCGTAGTTGCCGGCGCCGAAGGAGCCGCCGATCACGACGGTGAACTTGGGGACCACCGAGCAGGCCACCGCGGTGACCAGCTTGGCGCCGTCGCGGGCGATGCCGCGATTCTCGTACTCGCGGCCGACCATGAAGCCGGTGATGTTCTGCAGGAACACCAGCGGCACGCCGCGCTGGTTGCACAGCTCGATGAAGTGGGCGCCCTTGAGCGCCGACTCGCTGAACAGGATGCCGTTGTTGGCCACGATGCCGACCGGGTAGCCGTGGATCCGGGCGAAGCCGCAGACCAGGGTCTCGCCGTACAGCTTCTTGAACTCGTGGAAGCGGCTGGCGTCCACGACCCGGCGGATCACCTCGCGGACGTCGTAAGGCGTGCGGGTGTCGGCGGGGACGACGTCGTAGAGCGTCTCGGGGTCCTCGTGGGGCTCCTCGGGCTCGTGGACCGGGATCGAGGCGGCGGTGGGGCGCTCGAAGGTCGCGACGATGCTGCGCACGATCGCCAGCGCGTGGGCGTCGTCCTCGGCGAGGTGGTCGACCACGCCGGAGGTGCGGGCGTGCACGTCGCCGCCGCCGAGCTCCTCGGCCGTGACGACCTCACCGGTCGCGGCCTTCACCAGCGGCGGGCCGCCGAGGAAGATCGTGCCCTGCTCCTTGACGATCACGGTCTCGTCCGACATCGCCGGCACGTAGGCGCCGCCGGCGGTGCACGAGCCCATCACGCTGGCGACCTGGGGGATCCCCTTCGCCGACAGGTTGGCCTGGTTGAAGAAGATCCGGCCGAAGTGCTCGCGGTCCGGGAACACGTCGTCCTGCATCGGCAGGAACGCGCCACCCGAGTCGACGAGGTAGAGGCACGGCAGGTTGTTGTCCGCGGCGACGGCCTGCGCGCGCAGGTGCTTCTTGACCGTGATCGGGTAGTAGGTGCCGCCCTTGACGGTGGCGTCGTTGGCCACGACCACGCACTCGCGGCCGCTGACCCGGCCGATGCCGGTCACCACGCCGGCACTCGGGACCGCCTCGGTGCTGCCGTCCCCGCCGTACATGCCGGTCGCGGCCAGCGGGCTCAGCTCGAGGAACGGGCTGCCGGGGTCCAGCAGCCGGTCCACGCGGTCGCGGACGAGCAGCTTGCCCCGGTCGGTGTGCTTCTTGCGCGCGGACGCAGCTCCGCCCTGGCGGGCGAGCGCCAGACGCTCGCGGAGGTCGTCGACGAGCGCCCTGAGGTCCTGGGTCACACGGACAGGTTAGCGATCGTTAACCCCGGCGTAAATGCGGTGCCCCCACCGAGCCGCCCTGTCACCGCGCGAAGACCCGGTCGCCGAGGGCCCAGGTGCCGACCACCTCGGCCGCACCGATCTCGTCGCTCGGCGCGGTGACGACGTCGCGGTCGAGCAGCACCAGGTCGGCGCGGCTGCCGACGAGCAGCTCCCCGGTGTCGGTGCGGTGGTTCACCCAGGCCGACCCCGCGGTGTAGGCCGACAGCGCCACCTCGACCGGGATCGACTGGTCCGCGACCAGGGGCTGGGGCGCGTCCCCCTCGGCGGAGTACGTGGTGCGGTTGACCAGCACGTGGACCGCCGCGACCGGCTCGGGCGGGTTGATCGGCCAGTCGCTGCCCCCGGCGAACCGGGCGCCGGCGCGCAGGACGTCCCGGAACGGGTAGTGCCAGCGGGCACGCTCGGCGTCGAGGTGGGGCATCGCCAGCGACACGGCCGGGGTTCCTCGCTGGGCCCACATGCCCTGCAGGTTGGCGACCACGCCGAGCGCCCGGAACCGGCCGCGGTCCTGGGGGCGCACCAGCTGCATGTGGGCGATCTGGTGCCGCAGGTCGTTGGCCCCGTTGGCCAGCCGCGCCGCCTCGACCGCATCGAGGGCGTCGCGCACGGCCTTGTCGCCGATCGCGTGGAAGTGGCACTGCAGCCCGGCGGCGTCCAGGGCGGTCACCGCCTCCTGGGCCTGCTCGGTGCTCAGGAAGGGCAGGCCCGAGTCGCCGCACGCGCAGTGGAGCTCACCGAGCCACGGCTCGGTGACGGTGGCGGTGAAGGTCTCGCTGATCCCGTCCATCATCACCTTCACCGAGCCGGCGTCGAGCCCGTGCCCGGCCAGCCGGTCGCGCTGGGCGAGCAGCTCCTCGACCTGCTCGGTGCCGCGGTGCCGGTCCCACCACTGCGAGGCGCGCACGTACGCCGTGAGCTCGCCGGCGTCGATGAGGTCGAGGTAGGCCTGGGTCGGGTCGTCGAGGCCGGCGTACCCGCCGATGAGGGCGTCGTGCCAGCCGGTGATGCCCCACGAGTGCAGGTGGCTCTGCGCCTCCCGCAGCGCGTCGGCGTACTCCTCACGGGTGGTCTCGACGTGGTCCCAGACCAGCGCCTGCGCCGCCTCGCGGAGGGTACCGGTCGGGTTGCCGTGGGCGTCGCGCTCGATCCAGCCGTCCGGCGGGTCCGGGGTCTCGGCGGTGATGCCGGCCAGCTCCAGGGCCCGGGTGTTCACCCAGGCGTCGTGGTGGTCGGAGCTGGGGATGAAGGCGGGCTTGTCGGGCACCACGGTGTCCAGCAGCTCGGCGGTGGGCCCCTGCGGGCCGAAGGCCGCCACCGACCAGCCGCCGGCGCGGAACCAGGTGGCGTTGCGCTGACGCTGCGCGGACCCGGACAGGGCGGCGAGGTACTCCTCGACGGTCCCCATCCCGCTCATCTCGCAGCGCAGCCGCTCCAGGCCGCCCACCATCGGGTGCATGTGGGCGTCCTGGAAGCCCGGCATCAGCAGCCCGCCGAGGCAGTCCACCTCCTCGGCACCGGGGCCGACCCGCTCGCGCACCTCGTCTGGGTCACCGATCGCCACGATCCGGCCGTTCCGGGTCCCCAGTGCGCCGGGGCCGACGTGCCGGAGGCCGTCGAAGAGATGGGCGTTGCGGAAGACCTGTGCGCTCACGCAACCGTCGTGCCCCGCCGCACCCACACACATGCCTGCGTCGTACGCCGAGCACGGCGTACGACGCAGGCAGGTGTCAGGCAGGTGTCAGCCGCGGCCGGTCAGCCGGCTCCAGAAGCCGCCGGACCTCTCGGGCTTGGGGTGGCCCGGGCAGCGCTGGGAGCCGGGGACGCCGGCCATGACCTGGTTGACGTGCTGGCCGCAGCCGGCCCAGGTGGTCTTGCCGCACTGGCGGCAGGTGACTGCTCGACACATGGGTGTTGTCTCCTTCGATCGGGTGTGGGGAGGGGGTTGGGGTGGGGGTCAGCCGTGCGAGAACCGGATGTTCGGCAGGATGCGGCCCAGCCAGCGCGGCACGTACCAGGCGGCCCGGCCGGTGAGCCGGAGCATGACGGGGAGCAGCACCAGGCGGACCAGGAACGCGTCCAGGAGGACCGCGATGCCCAGGATGATGCCCATCTCCTTCGGGGGGAGCGGGCCGGACAGGGCGAAGGTGAAGAACACCGCCACCATGACCGCGCCGGCCGCGAAGATCACCCGGCCGGAGTGGGCCAGCGAGCCGACCATGGCGTCCTTGGGGTCACCGGTGTGCTCGAAGTGCTCCTTGGCCGAGGCCAGCAGGAAGACCGTGTAGTCCATCGCGATCGCGAAGATCATCGCGAAGAAGAACACCGGCGCCCAGGCGTCCAGGAAGCCCTGGGACTCGAAGCCGAAGAAGCCGGAGCCCCAGCCCTCCTGGAAGACCAGCCGGGCGACCCCGAAGGCCGCGGCCGTCGAGAGCAGGCTGGCCAGCGTGCCCAGCAGCGCGATCAGCGGCGCCTGGAGGGCGACCAGCAGCAGCAGGAAGCCGAGCGCCAGGATCACGCCGATCACCAACGGGGTGGAGGAGTCGAGCTGGCTCTTGAGGTCGAGGTTCTCGACCGGGGCACCGCCGACGACGGCCGAGGACGGCAGGTCGGCGCGCAGCCGGTCCACGGTGTCCGACAGTGCCGGGTTCGAGGGGTCGACCGTGGGCACGGCCTGGATCAGGACGTGGTCGGTGCCGTCGCTGGCCGGCATCGCGGGCATCACGCCGGCGATCCCGTCGTCCTGGGACAGCACCTTGGCCGTGGCCTTGGCGTCCGCCTTGTCGGCGACGACCTGCAGGGTGCCGGGCGCGCCCTCGCCGAAGTTCTTCTGGACCAGGTCGTAGCCCACCCGCGCGCTGGCGTCCTCGGGCAGCACCTTGATCGACGGCATCGCGGTCTTCAGGCCGAAGATGGGCGCGGCGAGCGCGAGCAGCACGACCAGCGAGGCCAGGCCGAAGAGCACCGGGCGCTTCCAGAGCCGCTCACCCCAGGCCCTGAACTTCGGGGAGGCGTGCTCGCCGGAGTGCACCCAGGGCAGCGACAGCTTGTTGATCCGCTGGTCCAGCTTGAAGAGCACCAGCGGCAGCAGGGTCAGCGTCGCGGCCAGCACGAAGATGACCGAGAGCATGATGCCGCCGGCCATCGAGCGGAACGACGGGGACGGCACCAGCATCACCGCGGACAGCGAGATCAGCACCGTGGCGCCGGAGAGCAGGACGGCCTTGCCGGCGGTGTCCATGGTCTCGGCGATCGCGAGCCGTGGGGAGTCGTGGTCACCCATCCGGGCGGCCCGGAAGCGGACCACCAGGAACAGCGCGTAGTCGATGCCCAGGGCGAGCGCGAACATCATGGCGAAGTTCATCGCCCAGATCGAGACCGGCACGAACTGGTTGATCAGCACCAGCGAGCCGGCCGAGGCGACCAGGCCCGAGAGGGTCAGGATCAGCGGCAGCCCGGCCGCGACCAGGGCGCCGAAGGCCAGCACCAGGATCGCGAGCGTCACCGGCCAGGAGAACAGCTCCGACTTCAGCATCGCGCTGAGGTTGGCCTCGTTGAAGTCCGACCACAGCAGCGAGGCGCCGGTCGGGTTGACCTGCACCTGCTCGGTGGAGAGGTCCTCCAGCGGGCCCTTGAGGTCGGTGGCGGCGCGGACCATGTCGTTGGTGTCCGCGCCGGCGCCGGCCAGCAGCACGGCGGTCGAGCCGTCCGGGCTCAGCGTGGCGCCGGGCTGCGGCTGGACGACCTCGGCGATGCGGGAGTCCTGCTGGAGCATCTTGGTGGCCTTGGCGAGGATCGCCTTGCCGGCGCCCTCGGTGGCCGGGCCGCCGTTGCTGTGCACGACGACCTGGATCGCCGAGCTCGCGTTCCCGCCGAAGTGCTCCTGGGCCAGGTCACGGGCGGCGACGGACTCCGACCCGTTGGCCTGCCAGCCGGCGCCGGAGAGCTCCGCCTCGACCTTGGGCGCGAAGACGCCGAGGCCCACGATCACCAGCAGCCACACCACGGTGGTGGCGCGCGCGTGCCGGGTGACCGCGACCCCGAGCCGGCCCAGGGGGCCGGGTCGGTAGCCGATGTCGGGATCGATGGAAGGTTGCAGGTGGCGACCGGTGGTCGACGTGGACATGAGCTGTCCCTTTCGTGGGAGTGGGTCAGACGAGTGCGGGGAGTGCCTGGGCGGCGGTGGCGACGGCCACCGCCAGGACCAGGCCGGAGAAGGCGGCGGAGAGTCGGCGGGTGTCCGCGCGCGCGGCCAGCCGGGCGCCGAGGACACCCCCGACGGCGGACGCCGCCGTCAGCATCAGGACGAGGCCCCAGTCGGGCTGGACCCCGGTTCCGGCGCGGACCGCGAGCGCGACCGCGCTGGTGATGGTGATGACCACCAGCGAGGTGCCGGCGGCGTACTCCATCGGCAGCGCCAGCGCGAGCACCAGCGCGGGGACGACGAGGAACCCGCCGCCGACCCCGAGGAAGCCGGTCAGCAGGCCGACGACGGTCGCCGTGACCAGCACCTTCAGCGCCCGGGGGCACTGGCAGGCGAAGGTCGGGCTGAACGTGATGATCGGGTCGTCGAGCGTGGGGCGCTGGTAGGGCTCCCGGCCACCGGCCCGGCGGCCGCGCAGCTGGCGCACGACCATCAGCCCGCCGACCACGAGCATCAGCACCGCGAACGCCGCCAGCAGCACCGACTCGGCGACGTGCGCCGAGGCCTTGGCCCCCGCGACCGCGCCCCCGACCGCGACCAGCCCGAAGGCCACGCCCCGGCCGAGCAGCACGTTCCCGGCGCGGTACGCCGTGGCGGCGCCGAGCAGCGAGGTCACGCCGACGACCACCAGCGACCCCGTCGTCGCCTGCGCCGGGCTCTGCCCGAGGGCGTAGACCAGCACCGGGACGGCGAGGATGGAGCCGCCGCCGCCGAGCGCTCCCAGGCTGAGCCCGATCAGCGCACCGGCGACGACGGCCAGGACGACCGTCACGCCTCGGGCCCCACCAGGTGCAGCCCGACCGTCTCGGCGTTGTCGAAGGAGTCGTCGATCGCGACCAGGGTGCGGCCGGCCGCGTCAAGCACCGACGCGGCGACCGACGCGCGGTAGCCACCGGCACAGTGCACCCAGACCTCGCCGGCCGGGACCTCGCCGACCCGGCGGGTCAGCTCGTGCAGCGGGACGTTGACCGCACCGTCGATGCGGGCGGCGTCGTGCTCCTCCTCGCGGCGGACGTCGAGCACGACGACCTCGCGGTGGTGGCGCACCTGGGCCAGGTCGGCGAAGGTGGCGGTCGGGAAGCTGGCCAGCTCCTCGGTCGTCCAGTCCTTCGGGCCGCCGGTGGCGTGCGCGGCCGGACGGTCGATGCCGATCCGGACCAGCTCGCGCTGCGCCTCGGCGACCGCCTCCGGGGTCTCGCCCAGCAGGGTCACCGGGGCGCCCCAGGAGATCAGCCAGCCCAGGTAGGTCGCGAAGCCGCCGTCGAGGCCGAAGTTCAGGGTGCCGCGGACGTGCCCGGCGGCGAAGGCCGTCCGGTTGCGCAGGTCCACGACCCACTCGCCGGCCTCGATCCGGCGGCGCAGCTCGTCCGGGTCGGCCGGCGCGGGCAGGCTCAGGTCCGGCTCGGAGGGGCCGGCGGCGTTGGCCGGCGCCATGTGCGCGTAGTACGCCGGCCAGGCGCCCAGGCCGGCCAGCAGCTCCTTGACGTAGGTCTCCTCGTCCTGGGTCAGCACCGGGTTGCTCTGCTTCTCCTGCCCGATGGTCGACTCGGTCGAGTCGGACTGGGTGGCCGAGCAGAACGAGCCGAACCCGTGGGTCGGGAAGACCCCCGCCTCGTCGGGCAGCAGGTCCGCGAGCCGATGGGCCGACGCGTGCTGGTGCCGCACCAGGTCGTGGGTGTGCTCCTCGCCGAGCAGGTCGGGGCGACCGGTGGCGCCGTACAGCAGCGAGCCACCGGAGAACACCGCCACGGAGCTCGCCAGCTCGCCGTCACCGTCGGTGAGCGCGTAGCTGAGGTGCGTGTAGGTGTGGCCCGGAGTCGCGAGCGCGGTGACCCGCATCCGCCGACCGACCTCGATCGTCTGGCCGTCGCGGATCGGGGTGCGCTCGAAGGAGACCTCGTCCTCGGCGTTCACGAAGTACGCCGCGCCGGTGTGGCGCGCGAGCGCCAGCCCGCCGGTGACGTAGTCGTTGTGGATGTGGGTCTCGAAGACGTGCGTGAGCCGCACCCCGTGCTCGTCGAGCAGCTCCAGCACCCGGTCGATGTCGCGCTGCGGGTCGACGACGAAGGCGACCTCACCGTCGTGGACCAGGTAGCTGCGGTCCCCCAGCGTGGGGGTGTCGATGCTCAGGATGGTCAGGTCGCTCATGACAGACCACTCTCCACCGGGCGACCGGAGCTGATCCAGGCCTTGGTGCCCCCTTCGACGTTGACGGCCTCGAAGCCGTTGGCGGTGAGCAGCTGGCGCATCGCGCCGCTGCGGTTGCCGGAGGCACAGATCAGGTGCACAGGTCGGGACCGGTCCAGCTCGGGAAGCCGGCTGCCGAGCTGACCCATCGGGATCAGCCGGGCCCCCGGCACGTGGGCCTGGGCGTACTCGCCCGGCTCCCGGACGTCGACCAGCACGGCACCGTCGAGCAGGACCTGCTCGAGCTGCGCCACGTCGATCTCGCTCATGATCGGCGGCTCCTTCTCTGGGTTGGATTCTTGCCTTGATGATACCCCGGGGGGTATGTACGATTCACGATAACACCCCAGGGGGTATTGTCAAACCGCACACGAGAGAAGGGGCAGCCATGGCCGCCAACACCCTGACCGCAGAGAACTTCGAGCGCACCGTCGCCGAGAACGACATCGTCCTGGTGGACTTCTGGGCGTCCTGGTGCGGTCCGTGCCGACAGTTCGCGCCTGTCTACGAGCAGGCGTCCCAGACCCACACCGACGTCTTCTTCGGCTCGGTGGACACCGAGGCCGAGCAGGCGCTGGCCGGCGCCGCGCGGATCACCTCGATCCCGACCCTGATGGCCTTCAAGGAGGGCATCCTGGTCTTCTCGCAGCCCGGCGCCCTGCCCGCGGCCGCCCTCGAGCAGGTGATCACCGCCGTGCGCGACCTCGACATGGAGCAGGTCCGTTCCCAGATCGAGGCGACCGAGGGGCAGGAGTCCTGATGGGCTACACCCTCCGGGCCACCGTGGCCCGACCGTACGAGAAGACGGTGGCCGACGTCCGCGGGGCCCTGGCCGACCAGGGCTTCGGGATCCTCACCGAGATCGACCTGAGGGCGACGCTCAAGGCCAAGCTGGACGTCGACGTCGCGCCGCACGTGATCCTCGGCGCCTGCCGGCCGCAGCTGGCCCACCAGGCGCTGCAGATCGACCCGGCGATCGCTACCGTGCTCCCGTGCAACGTCGCCGTCCGGGCGGTCGACGAGAGCACCACCGTCGTCGAGGCCTTCGACCCCGACGCGATGACCCGCCTGGCCGGCGACGCGCTCTGCGACGTGGCGGCCGACGCCCGGCAGCGCCTCGGCGCGGCCCTCGCCACCCTCACCGAGGAGAACTGACCCATGGAGCTCGACCCCCAGGAGATGACCCCTGTCATCAACCGCATCAAGCGCGCCCAGGGCCAGCTGGCCGGCGTGCTGCGGATGCTCGAGGAGGGCCGTGAGTGCGAGGACGTCGTCACCCAGCTCGCCGCGGTCTCGCGAGCGCTGGACCGGGCCGGCTTCGCCATCGTGGCGACCGGCCTCCAGCAGTGCCTCACCGAGGGCGGCGGCGGTGTGAACGACATGGACGTGAAGAAGATGGAGAAGCTCTTCCTCTCCCTCGCCTGAGTTAACGGGCGCTAACCTGAGTGCCGTGACCACGGAGCCGAGCCCGGAACCCGTTCCGGAGCCCGTCCCGGCGCACGGCCCGGCCGTGCCCACGGCGGACGGACGCAGCCGGCGCGACCAGATCCTGGCCACCGCGGCGGAGCTGTTCGCGGCCCGCGGCTTCCACGGCGTCTCGGTCGCCGACCTCGGCGCCGCGTGCGGGATCTCCGGGCCGGCGCTCTACAAGCACTTCGTGTCCAAGGACGCGGTGCTGGCCGAGATGCTGGTCTCGATCAGTGAGGAGCTGCTCGGCGTCGGCCGGGACCGGGTCGCCGACGCACCCGACCCCGGGGCCGCGCTGGCGGCGCTGGTGGACTGGCACGTGGACTTCGCGCTGCGCCACCGCCCGCTCATCGTCGTGCAGGACCGCGACTGGCAGTCGCTGCCGGCCGAGGCGCGCGAGCGGGTCCGCACCCTGCAACGGGAGTACGTCGACCTGTGGGCCGCGCAGCTGCGCCTGGTCCACGGCGACCTGGACCCGGACCGGGCCCGCGCGATGGCCCACGCGGCCTTCGGGCTGATCAACTCCACCCCGCACAGCGGGCTGCTCCCCGACGGGCCCATGCACGGGCTGCTCTGCGAGATGGCGCTGGGCGCGCTCGGCCTCCCGGACGGCACCGCGTCCTGACCCCCGCCGACCCGTCGCCCGTTCAGAACAGGTGGTCGACCGGCTGGTCGTCCTCGTCCAGCAGCCGGAGCAGGGCGGCGGCCCGCAACGCGGCGTCCAGGCCCGTGTCGAGGTCGTCGGTGCCGTCCGGCTCGTCGTCCCCGGCCCCGGCGTGCAGCTCGGCGAGCAGGTCGTCGCGCGGCAGGCCGCGCAGCTGGAGCAGCACGAACGGGTCGGCCTCGATCAGCCAGGTGAGCTGGTGGAGCACCGCGAGCCCGTGCACGCACGGGTCGACCCACGCCGCGCAGGTGCACTCGGTGGCCAGCTCACCGCCGTACGGCAACAGCTCGACGCCGGCCTCCTCGGCGTGCTCGACCAGCGCGTGCGGCAGGTCGCCGGCGAGCAGCGAGGCGATCCGGCCGGCCTCCGCCGCCACCGCCTCGACCAGGCTGGCCCGGGCCGCCGGGTCCAGCACCGGCAGCGTCCCGGAGACGGTCCACAGGCCGGCGCCGTCCTCGACCGCGGCCACGAAGCGGCCCGTGTCGGTGGTGATCCCGCCGAGGTGCCCCGACCTCGACAGCGACCGCGCCGCCACCAGGTCGCGCTCGGCGTACGCCGACTCCTCGACCGCCCTGGTCCATGCCCGGCCCCACCACGTCGTGGCCCGGGTCGTACGCCGCCGCGCAGGCACCGCGGGGTGGACCACTGCGGTCACGGCGACTCCGGGGGTCGCCGCAGCGTCACCAGGTCGCGCAGGTCGTCGTTGCTGAGCTCGGTCAGTGCCGACTCGCCGCGGCCCAGCACCGAGTCGGCCAGCGCGCGCTTGCGGGTCAGCAGCTCCGCGATCCGCTCCTCGATCGTGCCCCGGGTGACGAGGCGGTGCACCTGGACCGGCCGGGTCTGGCCGATCCGGTAGGCCCGGTCGGTGGCCTGCTCCTCCACCGCGGGGTTCCACCAGCGGTCGAAGTGGACCACGTGGTCGGCGCGGGTGAGGTTGAGGCCGGTGCCCCCGGCCTTCAGCGAGAGCAGGAACACCGGCGGGCTGTGCTCGTCGGCGGACTGGAAGCGGGCCACCATGGCCTCGCGCTCGCGCACCGGGGTGCCGCCGTGCAGGAACTGGTGGGGCACGCCGGCCCGGGTCAGGTGGGCCTCCAGCAGCCGGCCCATGGCGACGTACTGGGTGAAGACCAGCACCGCACCGTCCTCGGCGAGCACGGTGCCGACCAGCTCGTCGAGCAGGTCGAGCTTCTCCGACCGCCCGGCCGACTTTCCCGCGGACTGCTTCAAACTCCCTTGTCCGAGAAACTGCGCCGGGTGGTTGCAGATCTGCTTGAGGCCGGTGAGGAGGGCGAGCACCAGCCCGCGCCGCGCGTCCTCGTCGGCGCGCTCGATCCGGTCCATGGTGTCGCGGACGAACGCCTCGTAGAGCACCACCTGCTCGCGGGTCAGCCCGACCGGGTGGTCGGTCTCGGTCTTCGCCGGCAGCTCGGGGGCGATCCCGGGGTCGGACTTGCGACGCCGCAGCAGGAACGGGCCGATCAGGTCCGCGAACTGTCGCGCCTTGGTGGGCTCCAGCCCGGACTCGATGGGTGCGGCCCACACCTTGCGGAAGGCGTTGCGACTGCCCAGCAGCCCCGGTGTCGCCCAGTCGAGGATGGCCCACAGCTCGGTCAGGTTGTTCTCCACCGGGGTGCCGGTCAGGGCGACCCGGGCGGCGCCCGGGATCGCCCGCAGGCCACGGGAGGTCGAGGACCGGGCGTTCTTGACGTGCTGCGCCTCGTCGGCGACGACCAGGTCCCAGCCCACCTCGGCCAGCGCGGCGTGGTCGCGCCTCATGGTGCCGTACGTCGTGAGCACGAAGCCGTCGGTCAGCCCCTCGAGGGAACGCCGGCCGCCGTGGAAGCGCCGGACCGGCACCCCGGGGGCGAACCGCTCGATCTCGGCCTCCCAGTTGCCGAGCAGGCTGGCCGGGCACACCACCAGGGTCGGCCCGACCGGACGTCCGGCGTCCGCCCCCTCGGCCACCCGGTGCAGGTGCAGGGCGATCAGGGTGACGGTCTTGCCGAGCCCCATGTCGTCGGCCAGGCAGGCGCCGAGCCCCAACGCGGTCATCTCGGCCAGCCAGGTGAGCCCCTGGTGCTGGTAGCCGCGCAGGGTGGCGGCCAACCCTGCGGGGACCGGCACCGGCTCCCGGGTGGCGGCCGACAGCAGGCGTTCGCGGACCCGGAGCAGGCTGGCGCCGACGACGACCGGCTCCTCGGTGACCGGGCCCGCGTCGCCGGCCGGGCCGACCTGGACGACGCCCGTGAGCGCGGCGGCCACGGCCTGGGACGGGCGCACCGTGCGGATCAGTCGCTTGCGGGCCTTGCGCGCGACCGCCGGGTCCACGACGGTCCAGCTGCCCCGGAGCTTGAGCACCGGCGCCGCCGAGGAGGCGAGCTGGTCCATCTCCTCGTCGGTCAGGGGGTCGCCGTGGAGGGCGACCTGCCAGTTGAACGAGAACAGCGTGTCGGGGCCGAGCAGGCCCGGCACCAGCGCCTCCTCGCGAGGCGCCGCGGGCGCCCGGTCGAGCACGGCGGTGGTGGTCAGGTCGCGGCCGAGCGACCGCGGCCAGAGCACGTCGACACCGCGCTCCTTCAGCGCGGCGACCCCGTCCTCGAGCAGGCTGACCAGCTCGTCGGTGTCGAGGGTGATCTGGTCGGGGACCCGCAGCTCGAGCAGGCGGTCCAGCACCGGCCAGGCCTCGGCGGCCGCACGCAGGGCGATGCCGGCGTGGGTGCGCGCCCGGTCGCCGAAGCCGTGGCCGGCGCCCGGGCCGGGGTCGGCCCACAGCAGCGCGGCGTCGCAGACGTGCAACGGGTTCTGCGCGTCGTGCACCTGCAGGACGAGCCGGACCGCCCCCGCGACCAGCTCCTCCTCGTCGGCCTCCACCCGCAGGGAGAGCGCGACCAGCTGCGGCTGCCGGGCGGCGGCCCGCTGCCGTGCGATGCGCGCCTGCAGCCGCGCGGTGAAGTCGGCACGCCGGGCGGCGTCCGCCTCCCGGGCCGCGGCGGGCGTGGACGCGGTGGGAGGCGTGGTTCGGCGCCGGTCCCGGCCCCCGGTCACCGGCGCGCTGCGCGGCATCGCGTCGGCCACCGCGTCGAGCACCTCGCGCACCAGCGTCTCGGCCTCCGGGACCGCGAGGCCGTCGTGGGCACGGGCCCGCGCGAGCATCACGACCCGGTCGTGGTCGGCGTCGTCGAGCGCGGACACCCGCCAGGACCGGGCCGAACCGGCCGGTTCGAACTTCCCGGCGGCCACCAGCCGCATGCCGAGCAGCGCCGCCCCGGAGAGCAGGGCCACGCTCGGGTGCAGGTCCTCGCGGGCGTGCGCACGGGTCAGCACCGGCAGGGCGGCCCGGATCGGCAGGGCCACGGTGCGCCGGTCGTCGCTGAACTCCACGACGCCCTCGCGAGGGGGGTCGCCGGCGCGGAAGCTCGCCGGGCCGGTGACGGGAACGAAGCTCAAGCGCAGACCTCACGGCCGGGATGGTGGGGACTCGACGGTAACGCCCGGCACCGACGCCGGGTTCCCGCACCGTGCCGGCTCCTGGACGTGCCGCTGTCTAGGCTCGGGGCATGAGCATCCTCGACGCCTCCCTCGCCCGCCTCGACGGGACGCCGGCGACCCTCGGCGACCTCACCGGTCGCCGCCCCGCCCTCCTCGTCAACGTCGCCAGCAAGTGCGGGCTGACGCCGCAGTACACCGGCCTGGAGCAGCTGCACGAGAAGTACGCCGACTCCGGCTTCACGGTCGTCGGCCTGCCCTGCAACCAGTTCGGCAGCCAGGAGCCGGGCAGCTCGGAGGAGATCGCGGAGTTCTGCTCGGCGACGTACGGCGTCACCTTCCCCATGGCGGGGAAGATCGAGGTGAACGGCGAGGGGCGCCACCCGGTGTACGCCGAGCTGGTCGCGACCCCCGACGAGAAGGGCCGGGCCGGCGACATCACCTGGAACTTCGAGAAGTTCCTCGTCGACGGCGACGGCCGCGTGGTCGCCCGCTTCTCCCCCGGCGTCGAGCCGGACGACGCCCGGGTGGTCCGGGAGATCGAGTCGCTGCTGTCCTGACCGGGTCCGCGGGTGACCCATCCCACCCGCGGACCCGGCAGTTCCGGGTGCGGCTGTCGGCGGGCCCACCTAGCCTCGTCCGGTGACCACCGACCTCTCACCCAGTCCCGCCGGTCCCCAGGCCGACAAGCTCGACCGCGGCGTGCTCGTCGTCGCCGGCGTGGTCGTGCTCGGCGCGATCATGTCGATCCTCGACATCACCGTCGTGTCGGTGGCGCTGAAGACCTTCCAGGCCGAGTTCGACGCCACCTCCGCCGAGGTCGCGTGGACGATGACGGGCTACACCCTGGCCCTGGCCAGCGTGATCCCGCTGACCGGCTGGGCCGCCGACCGGTTCGGCACCAAGCGGCTCTACCTGCTCGCCGTGCTGCTGTTCGCGGCCGGCTCGGCGCTCTGCGCGGCGGCCAGCTCCCTGGAGGTGCTGGTCGCGTTCCGAGTGCTCCAGGGCATCGGCGGCGGGATGCTGATGCCGCTCGGCATGACCATCCTGACCCGGGCCGCCGGCCCGGAGCGGGTCGGCCGGGTGATGGCGGTCCTGGGCATCCCGATGCTGCTCGGCCCGATCTTCGGCCCGATCCTCGGCGGCGCCCTGATCGACTCGGCGAGCTGGCACTGGATCTTCCTGATCAACGTGCCGATCGGCGCGCTCGCGATCACGTACGCCGCCCTGGTGCTGCCGGCCGACCACGTGGAGCCGTCGGAGACCTTCGACTGGCTGGGCATGGTGCTGCTCTCACCCGGCCTCGCGGCCTTCCTGTACGGCGTCTCCTCGATCCCGTCCGCGGGCACCGTGCGGGACGCCCAGGTGCTGGTCCCGGCGATCATCGGCGCCCTGCTGATCGGCGCCTTCGTCCCGTGGGCGCTGCACCGCCGCAACATCCACCCGCTGGTCGACCTGCGCCTGTTCCAGAACCCGCGGATGACCGTCGCCGTGATCGCCATGTCGCTGTTCGCGATCGCGTTCTTCGGGGCCAGCCTGCTCTTCCCGCTCTACTTCCAGACCGTCCGCGGGGAGGACGCCCTCGGCGCCGGCCTGCTGCTCGCCCCGCAGGGCATCGGCGCGATGCTGACGATGCCGGTCGCGGGCGTGCTCGCCGACCGGATCGGCCCCGGCAAGATCGTGATGGCCGGCATCGTCGTGATCACCGTCGGGATGGGCATGTTCACCCAGCTGACCGAGACCACGTCGTACACCTTCCTGCTCTCGGCGCTCTTCGTCATGGGCCTGGGCATGGGCGGCACGATGATGCCGATCATGTCGGCGGCGCTGCAGACCCTGCAGGACCACACCATCGCCCGCGGCTCCACGCTGATGAACATCGTCCAGCAGGTCGCCGCCTCGATCGGCACGGCGGTGTTCTCGGTGCTGCTGACCAACGGGATCCTGGACCACGTGGACCCGACCGACCCGCGGTCGGTCCCCGCGGACCTGGCCGGGGTCTACGCGGGCGTGTTCGTCGTCGCCACCTTCATGGTCGCCGCCGTGCTCGTCCCGGCCTGGTTCCTGCCGCGCAGCCGGCCCGTGCGGGCGGTGGACCCGGCGGTGCTCGCCGGCCACTGAGCTCCCGCGGGGCCGGAGGTCGCTCCGGTCCCGGCGTGACCTGACGCACGTCGACCGTGTGACCCAGCACCCGCCGACCCCCGCTCCTGAGCGTGGGGCGGCGGGTGTCCTGCCTCGTGCGTGACCGCGACCACGCCGCCTCGACTTGCGTGGCCGGGGCCGTCCTCGACACGGTGGTCGATCCAGCGCGACTCACGCAGCGCGCCTTTCGACGCACGACCGGCCCGCTCGGGTGGCCGTCCGCCGTCGACACCGTCCGCACCCGGGCGTCCCGTACGACGCCCGCGCGCCCGTCGACTTCCGAAAGGTCCCGCACGTGTCCCTTGTTCTCTCCCGTCACCAGTCCCCCGACGCGCCCACCACCGGCCGCGTCGTCTCCCCGACCGAGATCATCAGGCTCCCGGTCCGCAGCCGTCTGGCGATGCCGACCCGCCCGCGCGAGATCGTCGCCGTCATCGACCCCGTCTGGTCGGTCCCCGGCGGCGACGTCACCGCCTCGGCCCGCCCCTCCGAGGAGATGGCCCGGGCGGCCGCGGAGCGGCTCACCCGCTTCCTCCAGCCGGGCGAGGTCGTGGCCGGCACCCCCGAGGGCCGGCTGACCCTGCGCCTGCGGCACGAGGACCGCGCCGCGCGGCCGGTCCGGCTCCAGGAGATGGCCTACCACGCGATCGAGGTCCTCGACCGCCTCGACGTCAGCGACGGCGTCATCGACCTCGGCGTCGGCTGGGCCCCGATCACCCGCAAGCAGGACCCGCGCCAGGCCGAGCAGCACGCCACGGCCGCGGCCGCCGAGTCCGTCAACCAACGCGACCACCAGCCCCGCCAGCAGGGCCTGCACGTGAAGACCCGTCACAAGGCGGTCACGTGGGTCAGCGCCAGCCGGCAGATGCTGCTCGCCACGGTCGGCAGCGTGCTGCTCCCGTTCCTGCTCCTGGTCGGGCTCTCGATGGTCGGCATCGACCTGTCCGGGCCGCTGTACTGGGTCCTGGTAGCGGCGCTGGGCGTCACCGCGCTCACCATCTGGGCGGAGTGCTCGCAGGCCCTCGAGCCGCCGAGGCTGCCGGCCGCCCCCGCCGGGCCCGCTCCCCGCGCCACCGCGGTGATCGCGGCGTACCTGCCCAACGAGGCCGACACGATCATCGAGACCGTGCGCGCGTTCCTCGGGCAGCACTACTCCGGCGGCCTGCAGATCGTGCTGGCCTACAACACCCCGGTGCCCCTGGAGGTCGAGGACGACCTGGCCCGGATGGACCGCGAGCACCCGGACCTGACCGTGCTCAAGGTCCCCGACAGCACCTCCAAGGCGCAGAACGTCAACGCCGCGCTCCGGGTGGCCGAGGGCGAGTTCGTCGGGATCTTCGACGCCGACCACCACCCCGCCCCCGGCTCCTTCGACCGCGCCCGGCGCTGGATCGCCGACGGCGCCGACGTCGTGCAGGGTCACTGCGTGATCCGCAACGGCGAGGACTCCGCCCTGGCGAAGCTGATCGCGGTCGAGTTCGAGCAGATCTACGCCGTCTCGCACCCCGGCCGCACCGCGCTCTACGGCTTCGGCATCTTCGGCGGCTCGAACGGCTACTGGCGGGCCTCGGCGCTGGAGCAGATCCGCCTGCGCGGTTCCTTCCTCACCGAGGACATCGAGGCCTCCATGCGCGTGCTCGAGGCGGACGGCCGGATCGTCAACGACCCGGGCCTGGTGAGCCACGAGCTCGCCCCCGACACGACCCGCGCGCTGTGGAAGCAGCGGATGCGCTGGGCCCAGGGCTGGTTCCAGGTCTCGCTGCGCCACATGTGGCCGATCCTGCGCAAGCCGACGCTGAGCCTGCGCCAGAAGATCGGCGTGGCCTACCTGCTCGGCTGGCGCGAGGTGTACCCGTGGATCGCGATGTCGGTCTGGCCGCTCTTCGGCTTCCTGGCCTGGCGCGACGGCGGCTTCGAGCTCGGCTCGCCGATGTTCCTGCTGCTGACGCTCTTCACGACCGTCTCCGGCCCGCTGCAGACACTGGCCGCGTGGCGGCTGGCCACGCCCGAGCTGCGCCGGCACCCCTGGTGGTTCGTCGGCGCCGGCCTGGCCAACCTGCTCTTCTACACCGAGGCCAAGAACCTCGTGAACCGGATCGCGCACCTCAAGCAGTTCCGCGGTGAGCACCAGTGGGTCGTCACGCCGCGCACCGCCGCGAGCGCGGGCTCCACCGACACCGACCGCGACGACACCCGTACCGCTACGGAGGTGGCCGCATGACCACGACCCTCACCCCCGCGAACCCGACCCTGGCCGAGGCCCCCGCCACCGACCCCGGCGACGGACCGCGTGCCCGGCGCGTGGTCTTCCCGCTGGGCTGGCTGCGCGGCATCGCCGCGCTGGCCGTGGTGACCTTCCACGCCTACCAGCACAACCGGTCCGGCGCCGACAGCGCGTGGCCGTGGTCCGGCGCCGCCCACCAGGCGATGCTCGGCACCGACCTGTTCGTCGACATGTTCTTCGTGCTCTCCGGGCTGGTCCTGTGGCTCCCGGTCGTGCGCTCGGCCATCGACGGCGAGCGCGGCCGCCCCGGACGGGTGCTGCTCTACCGCCGGATGGCACGCCTGGTCCCGCTCTACGCCACCGTGGTGCTGGTCGTGTGGGCCGTCACCAACCCGGTGTGGCCGGGCCACTGGCAGGACCTGGTGCTGCACCTGACGTTCACCCACGTCTACAGCGACACCTACATCTTCTGGACCGACGGCCCCGCGTGGTCGTTGGCGGTGGAGTTCCACTTCTACCTGCTGATGGCGCTCGCGGTCCCGGTGGTCAACGCCGCGGCCCGTCGTACGTCGAGCCGGGCCGGGCGGATCGCGGTCGTCTCGGCGCTCCCGGTGCTGTCCGCCGTGGTCGGGGTGGCGTACCTGCTGTGGGCGACGGTGCTGACCAGCCAGTCCCCCGAGAACTGGTCGATCTGGTTCTCCCCCCTCTCGCGCGGAGCCGACTTCGGCCTCGGCATGGGCCTGGCCGTGCTCAGCGCGGCGGGGCTCCGCCTGTCCGGCCGGGTCCGCGCCACGGCCGCCCTCGTCGGCACCGCGGCCCTGGCCGCGCTGGTGATGACCCGTCCGATCAGCACCACCGGCGAGTGGTGGCACCCGCTGTACGCCGCGGCGATCACGGTCGCACTGGCCTCGGTGGTGCTGCACGACGGCCCGTGGCCCGCCTGGCTCGACTGGAAGCCGCTGGTCTGGATCGGGACCCTCGGCTACGGCGTCTACCTGATCCACGAGCCGGTGATGCGGTTCCTGGACTGGCTCGGACTGCTGCCCGACGCCCGGCCCGGTGCGTGGTTCCTGGTGAGCGCCGTCGTGGTCGCCCTGCCCACCCTCGCCGTCGCCTGGGTCAGCTCCCGCACCGTCGAGGCCGCCGGCCTGCGCCTGCTGTCGATGATCGACCGGGACGGCAGGCCGCGGGACTACTACGCGCACCTGTCCGAGGACGAGGGGGCGGCGGCAGTTTCACCGGGCCGGCCGGTGAAACCGGCACTTGTCAGGGGGCAGACCCCCTGACAAGTACCACTTCTCCCGGACAGGTCGGCCCGGGTCAGCCCTGCTTGACCTTCAGGGTCGTCGGCACCTCGTCGGCGACCTCGCCGGCCGCGGTCTCGGTGACCACGTCGACGGTGAAGGTGCCGGCGTCATCGCCGAAGCAGGCCTGCGGGACCGAGACGACGACCTGGCCGGAACGTCCCGACGAGACCGAAGCCTTGATGCCCGAGCAGTCCACGGCGGTGGGCTCGGTCGCGTCCGCGGCGGTGGTCTCCAGGGTGGCGCCGACCTTCTTGCCCGGGCCGGCCTGGACGGTGCGCGCGACGTAGGTCGCCGCGCCCTCGGTGGCCGGGGTGAGTGTGGCCACCACGTGGCTGCGGCCGGCCGAGGCCTTCTGCAGCTTGGTGTGGACGACCAGCTTCTTCTCGGTGTTCTTGACGGTGACGCGGGTGATGTCGGCCGCGGGGGCCGCGTCGTCCGCGGCGTCCTTGACGGTCTTCTGGGCGGCGAAGGCGCCGCCGCCGGTGACGACCAGCGCGCCGGTGAGCAGTGCGGTGGCGGCGTGACGGGCACGAATCATGGGTGTAACCCTTCCGAGAGCTGCGATGCCGCCCCCCGCCGGCGATGTCGAGACGAGGCTAGGGCCCGGAGGCGGTCCGGGCAGGGCAAACGGAGAAACTCGCGCTCAGGACTGCAGCGCCAGCGCGAGCGGCAGCACCTCGGTGGCGCCGGCCCGGCGGACGGCCCAGGCGGCCAGCGTCATCGTCCAGCCGGTGGCGACCAGGTCGTCGACGACCAGCACGCGCCGGCCCTCCAGCGGCCGGTCGTCCGACGACGGGACCTCGAGGCGGAACCGGCGGCCCACGGCGGCGACCCGCTGGGCGGAGTTCATCGCCCCCTGGCCCGGCTCCACGGACGGGTCGACGATGGCGTACCGACCGAGCACCGGCACCCGGAGGTAGCGCGCGAGGCCGTCGGCGAGGTCGGCGGTGAGGGTCGCCCGGGTCGCGGAGTCGACCACGACGATGCCGTCGACGGCGGGGCGCCAGTCGCCGAGGACCTCGATGACCGCCTTGACCAGCGGCACCGGCACCGGCCCGTCCGGCTCGCCCGGCCGGAACAGGTCGCGCAGCGCCTGGCCGTAGCCGAGGTCGGTCAGCCGTGCCACCGCGCGGCCCTCGCTCGCGCCCTCGGCGATCTTCCCGCGCAGGTCGACGCCGAGGTTGGCCAGCGCGGTCGGCCACATCTTGCGGGGCTCGAGCACAACCCCCGGCCGGGACAGCCGCGCCCCGGCCTCCTCCACGGCCGCCGCCGACACCTCCGCGGAGAGGTCGAGGCCGCCGCAGTTGTCGCAGCGCCCGCACTCCTCGGCCGCGGGGTCGTCGAGCTGGTCGCGCAGGAACCACATCCGGCACCGGTCGGTGGCGAGGTAGTCCAGCATCGCCTGCTGCTCCCGCTCGCGGGCCTCGGTGACGCGGGCGTAGCGCTCGGCGTCGTACTCCCACGGCCGGCCGGTGGCCTCCCAGCCGCCGCGCACGCGGCGTACGGCGCCGTCCACGTCGAGGACCTTGAGCATCGTCTCGAGGCGGTTGCGGTTGAGCTCGACGTAGGTCTCCAGGCCCGCGGTGCTCATCGGCCGGCCCTCCGCGGCCAGCACGTCGATCGTGCGGCGCACCAGCTCCTCCCGCGGGAACGCCAGCGACGCGAAGTAGGCCCAGATGTCGCGGTCCTCGATCGCGGGCAGCAGCACCACGGTGGCCCCCTCCGGCGGCAGAGTCGTGCCGCGCCCGGCGCGGCCGACCTGCTGGTAGTAGGCGACCGGGGAGGACGGCGCCCCCATGTTGACGACGAACCCGAGCGTGGCGTCGAAGCCCATCCCCAGCGCGCTGGTCGCGACCAGGGCCTTCACCCGGCCGGCGGCGAGGTCCTGCTCGAGCGCGTGCCGCTCGGTGGGGTCGGTCTGCCCGGAGTACGCCGCGACGTCGTGGCCGCGGGAGCGCAGGTAGTCGGCGATCTCCTGGGTGGCCGCGACGGTGAGGCAGTAGATGATCCCCGACCCGGGCTGCTCGGCGAGGTGGTCGGCGAGCCAGGCCAGCCGCTGCTCGGCGGTCTTCAGCCGGACCACCCCCAGCCGCAGCGACTCGCGGTCGAGGGTGCCGCGCAGGACGAGCACCTCGCCGCGGCCGCCCCGGCTCTCGTCGACGCTGCCGAGCTGCTCGGCGACGTCGGCGGTCACCCGGGCGTTCGCGGTGGCGGTCGTGGCCAGCACGGGGATGCCGTCGGGCAGGTCGGACAGCAGGGTGCGGATCCGGCGGTAGTCGGGGCGGAAGTCGTGGCCCCAGTCCGAGATGCAGTGGGCCTCGTCGACCACGAGCAGGCCGCAGGTCTCGGCGAGCTTGGGGAGCACCTCGTCGCGGAACCCGGGGTTGTTGAGCCGCTCCGGGCTCACCAGCAGCACGTCCACCTCGCCCGCACGGATCGCGTCGTGGATCGGCTGCCAGTCCTCGATGTTGGTCGAGTTGATCGTCACCGCCCGGATCCCGGCCCGCTCCGCGGCGGCGATCTGGTTGCGCATCAGGGCCAGCAGCGGGGAGACGATCACCGTGGGCCCCGCGCCGGCCTCGCGGAGCAGCAGGGTCGCCACGAAGTAGACCGCGGACTTGCCCCAGCCCGTGCGCTGCACGACCAGGGAGCGCCGGTGGTCGACGGCGAGCGCCTCGATCGCCGTCCACTGGTCCTCGCGCAGCCGGGCGTCGCTCTGCCCGTCTCTGGGCCCGACGAGGGCGCGCAGGTGGGCCTCCGCCTGCTCGCGGGTCTGCTGGCGCACGTCGGTCGACTGGGTGGGGCTCACCCCGACTGTCTACCAGCGGCACCCGACACCCGGCGTACCCCCTCCACAGGGCTCTGGGGTCTCAGGCGGCGGGGCCGCGCCCACGTACGTCGGCCACCGCGCCCATGGCGTCGCGCAGCTCGGTCAGCCAGTCGCCCTCGTGCTGCCCGACCAGGCGCACGCACCAGGACAGCGCCTCCGAGCGGGACCGGGCCACGCCGGCCTCCACGAGCGTGTCGAGCACCAACCGCTCCGGCTGCCGCAGCCGGGTCATCACGGGCGCCGCGACGTGTGTCCACAGCTCCTCCCGCTCGCCGACCCGGACGCCCCACGACACCTTCCGCTCGAAGCGGTGCTGGGCCTCGCGGGCGATCTCCATGCGGTGCTCGCGGGTCTCCTCGCGGAACGCCTTCGCGCGCCCGGCCCGGGCCTCGGCGAGCTCCACCTCGGACGGCGCCTCCTCGCCCGCGGAGGCGCCGCCGGCGAGCTCCACGTCGGGCACGGTGAGGACGACGGTGACCTCCTCGCGGTCGACCGTGACCCGGGGCCGGTCGGCCATCCACTCCTCGGGCAGGCGGCCGGCGAACCAGCCGCGGACCCGCTCCTGAATCTCGTTCGTAATCATGTAATCAGCATTACATCGGCACCTGAGGGATTCAAGGAGACGGATCCACGCAAATGGCCGGAGGGGCGCCCCCGCGACGGGGGCGGCCCTCCGGCCGTGCGGTTCAGCCGCGAGGAGCGGCGGTCACCAGATCCGGACGCGCTCCGCGGGGTCGAGCCAGAGCCCGTCGCCCTCGGTGGTGCCGAAGACCTCGTGGAACTCGTCGAGGTTGCGCACGATGTTGGCGCGGAACTCGGCGGGCGAGTGCGGGTCGATGGTGAGGAACTGCAGCTCCTGCTCCTTGCGGCGCTTGGTGCGCCAGCAGTAGGCCCAGTTCATGAACAACCGCTGCCGGTCCTCCACCGAGGCCTGGCCGCCCTGGGCGATCAGGAACGCCGTGTGGCCGATGGTGAGCCCGCCGAGGTCGCCGATGTTCTCGCCGACGGTCAGCGCACCGTTGACGTGCTCGCCCGGCAGGGTGCGCGGCTCGAACGCGTCGTACTGCTCGACGAGGGCCTTGGACTTCACCTCGAAGGCGGCCTTGTCGGTGGGGGTCCACCAGTCGTTGAGGTTGCCGGCGCCGTCGTACTGCGCACCCTGGTCGTCGAAGCCGTGGCCGATCTCGTGACCGATGACCGCGCCGATGCCGCCGTAGTTCTCGGCCGGGTGGGCGTCCGGGCTGAAGAACGGCTTCTGCAGGATGCCCGCCGGGAAGCAGATCTCGTTGGTGCCGGGGTTGTAGTAGGCGTTCACGGTCTGCGGCAGCATGAACCACTCGTCGCGGTCGACCGGCGCCCCGATCTTGGCCAGCTGGCGGTCGGTCTCGAAGGCCGAGGCGGCCGCGACGTTCCCGAGCAGGTCGTCGGCCCGCACGTGCAGCGCGGAGTAGTCGCGGAACTTCTTCGGGTAGCCGATCTTCGGGTTGAAGGTCTCGAGCTTCTCGTAGGCCCGCTGCTTGGTCTCCTCGGTCATCCAGTCCAGGCGCGAGATCGAGTCGCGGTACGCCGCGAGCAGGTTGGCCACCAGGTCGTCCATCATCGCCTTGGAGCTCGGCGGGAAGTGCCGGGCGACGTACTCCTTGCCGACCGCCTCGCCGATCGCCCCCTCGACCAGGGCGACGCCGCGCTTCCAGCGGGCCCGCAGCTCGGGGGTGCCGTTGAGGGTGCGGCCGTAGAAGTCGAAGTTGGTCTCGACGAAGTCGTCGGTGAGGTACGGCGCCGCGGAGCGCAGCACGTGGACCACCATCCACGACTTCCAGTCCTCGATCGGCACCTCGTCGAGGACCGTCGAGAGGTGGGCGAAGTACGACGGCTGGCGCACGCAGCTCTCGGCGACGGTGCGGTCGTTGCCGCCGAGGTTGGTGACGTAGGCGTCCCAGTCGAACGACGGGCACAGCTCCTTGAGCTGCTCGGCCGTCGTCAGGTTGTAGGTCTTCTGCACGTCCCGGGTCTCGGCACGCTCCCAGTGCCCCCGGGCCAGGCGGGTGTCGATGTCGAGCACCGTGGCCGCCTTGCCGGCGGCGTCGTCGACCTCGGCCAGCGTGAGCAGCTTCTCCAGGTAGGCGACGTACTTCTCGCGGACCTCGGCGAACTTGTCCTCGCGGTAGTACGACTCGTCGGGCAGGCCCAGGCCGCCCTGCACGAGGTGGAAGAGGTAGCGGTCCGACTGGCGGTCGTCGGTGTCGACGTAGGAGCCGAACAGCCCGTGCCCGCCGATCCGCTCGAACTCGCCGAGGAACGCCGCGAGGTCGCGCACGTCGCGCAGCCCCCCGACCGCGTCGATCAGCGGCTGGACCGGCCGCCGCCCCTTGTGGTTGATCGCCTCGGTGTCCATGAACGACGCGAAGATGTCGCCGATCTTGGTGGCGTCCTCGCCGAGGCCCTGGTCACCGTGGGTCACCGCCGCGGCGAGGTCCTCGATGATCCGGTGCACCTGCTCCTCGGCGGCGTCCGCCAGCTGCACGAACGGTCCCCAGCTCGACCGGTCCGAGGGGATCTCGACCTCGTCGAGCCAGCGCCCGTTGACGTGCCCGAACAGGTCGTCCTGCGGGCGGATGTCGGGGTTCATGCCCTCACGGGCCTCATCCAGGATGCTCACGCCCCGACCCTAACTTGTGGTCTCGACAGGCTCGACCACCGAGAACAAGCTGACCACCGAGAAGGGGTCAGTCTCGAACGCGCACGACCGACTTCCCGAGCGTGCGGCGCTGCTCCATGTCGACCAGCGCCCGGCCGAGCTCCTCCATCTCGTACGTCGCGCCGACCGGCGGGCGGACCACGCCGCTCTCCATCATCGGGACCAGCTCGGCCCACTGCTGCTGCATGAAGCCCGGCCTGGTCATCGCGTAGGCGCCCCAGCCGACACCCCGGACGTCGACGTTGTTGAGCAGCAGCCGGTTGACCTTGACCTGCGGGATGCCCTGCCCGGCGGCGAAACCGACGACGAGCAGCCGGCCCTGGGGCGCGAGCACGCGCAGCGAGTCGGTGAAGGCGTCCCCGCCGACCACGTCCATCACCACGTCGACGCCCTGGCCCCCGGTCAGCGCCATGACCGCGTCCTTGAAGCCGTCGAGCAGCACCGTCTCGTCGGCGCCGGCCCGCTTGGCCGTGGCCGCCTTCTCGTCGGAGCTGACCACGGCGATCGTGCGGGCGCCGTACCCCTTCGCGACCTGGATGGTCGCGGTGCCCACGCCGCCGGCCGCGCCGTGCACCAGCACGGTCTCCCCCGCACGCAGTCCGCCGCGCTCGGCGAGCGCGAACTGCGCGGTCAGGTAGTTCATCGGCAGCGCGGCGCCCTCGTCGAAGGACAGCTGCTCGGGCAGCGCGAAGGTGAACATCGCGGGGGTGGCGACCCGCTCGGCGGCACCGCCGTACGCTCCGACGCCGGCGACCCGCTGGCCCGCCTCGAAGCCGCCGGCCCCGGACTCCGCGGGTCGCAGCACGGTGCCGGCGAAGTCGACGCCGAGGGTGAACGGCGGCTCCGGCTTGAGCTGGTACTCGCCCTTGCTCAGCAGCAGGTCCGGGAAGGAGATGCCGACCCGGTGCACCTCCACCACCACGTCGTCGGGGCCGGGCGTGGGCTCCTCGACGTCGCGGATCTCGAGATCGGCGGGACCGGTGGGCGTGATGACCTGGACGGCGCGCATGTCCTGCACGCTATCGGGGGCTCAGCGCGGGTTGACCAGCGCGTTCATCTCGAAGTGCATCGGGTCCGTGTAGTGCCAGTCGCCGCCCCAGGCGAAGCCCCACTCCTTGAAGATGGACACGACCGTCCGGTCCATCTCGCCGGCCGTGCCCCGCTGGTTCCCGGGCACGTTGAGGTCGAGCGCCAGCCCGAAGGAGTGGTTGGACAGCGAGGTCGTGCCGGCGATGAAGCGCGGGTAGTAGCACCCGGCGTACTCGCCGGGGTGGATTCGATCGGCCAGCCCGCGCTGCACGACCTCCTCGAGGGCGGCCCGCAGCTGCGGGAAGATCAGCGTGTTGCAGGTGACGCTGCCGAGGATCGGCACGCTCTCCGTGGCGATGTGCGAGGAGACCCAGGCCGGGTCGGGCGCGATCCGGCCACCGCCCAGCACGGTGTAGTTGAAGGTGCCGACCGCGTCGGCAACGGTGCCGACCAGGAACGCCGTCTGCTGGACGCTGGTGTCGAGGCCGTAGCGGGCGACCGCGTCGAGCATCTGGACCGACGCCCCTTTGCCGGCCAGCCGCATGATCGGCTTGCGCAGCGAGATCGGGGCGGTCTGCCCGGTCGTGACCAGCAGCGCGTTGCGGGGCTGCATGTCCAGCGTCGGGATCCAGGAGTCGTTGACGACCGCGTCGACGGCCCCCTCGACCTGGGGCGCGAACGCCCCGATGTGCACCACGGACGCGTCCTTCTCGCTGCCCAGGCGCAGGTAGCCCTGGTCATCGAGGGGGAGCTTCCGCTTCAGCTCCGGGCTGATCGCGAGCTCGCCGCCGGCGACGCGGTCCCACACCTCCTGGGTCTCCGCGCTCGCGGCCGGGGTGAAGTTGCGGTACGTCGAGGGGTCGACGGCCGCCACCGTGATGACCTTGTTCTCGATCGGGACCTGGGCAAGCGCGAGGGTCTCCACGTCCTGCACGCCGTCGAGCCGGCGGATCGCCGAGACGGTCCGGTCGCTCAGCGAGTCACCGGTGTAGACGAGGACGTCGGCCAGGCCCAGCGCGCCCTTGCGTGGGCCGGGCGGGGCGACGGCGTGCTCCGGGTCGGCCGCGGCGGCGGTGCTGCTCGTCGTGCTCGACGGGTCGGCTGCGGAGCTGGTCCGGGGCGTGGCCGGGTCCTGGGCCTCCTCGGCGTTGGTGCCGGTGCAGGCAGCCGCCAGCGTCAGCACCGTCGGCAGCGCGAACGCCACCAGTGCACGCCGTCCGCGCATGGCTCTCCCCTCCCCGCGTGATCAGGGTAGGACCGTCGCGCAACCCTGGCCGTCCGGCGGTGAGTCAGCCACCGTCTCCCCGACCGGATCGGTGGCCTGCTGACCGCCCACGCAGAACACCCCGGCCCGGTTCACCCGCGGCGCCGGCGGATCTCCGCGCTGATGGCGGGGACCACCTCGTGCAGGTCCCCGATCACCGCGTGGGTGGCCTTGGTGACCATGGGCGCGTCGGGGTCGGTGTTGATGGCGAGGATGTTCTTCGCGGTGGCGCAGCCGGCCCAGTGCTGGATGGCGCCGCTGATGCCGCAGGGGATGTAGAGGTCCGGCGAGATCCGGCTCCCGGTCTGCCCGACCTGCTCGTGGTGCGGCCGCCAGCCGAGCGAGGTGACCACCCGCGAGACGCCCAGCGAGGCACCGAGGAGCTCGGTCAGCTCGAGGATGTCGGCGAAGCCGTCCGCGCTTCCTGCTCCGCGCCCGGCCCCGACGACCACCCGCGCGGACTTCAGGCTGCCGGACAGGTCCGGCTCGGGCTCGTCGGTCGAGACCACGCGGGCCACCAGGTCCGCCTCGGTCAGCGCCGGCCGGCACTCGACGACCGTGGCCTCGCCCGGGGTCGGCGCCGGGGACGGCTCCACCGCGTGCCCGGCCACGGTGAACACCGCCGGTCGCTGGTCGAGCCGCATCTCCTCGAGCGCGGCCCCGCCCACGACCTGCCGGGTGACCACGAACGGGGACAGGCCCGAGAAGGACAGCACGTTGGCGGCCATCGCCACTCCGGTGCGGGCCGCGACGTGGGCGAGCACCTCGTTGCCCCGCGGCGTACCGGCCGCCATCACCACGACCGAACCGGCCGCCTCGCGGGCCGCCTGCACGGTGGCGGCCCAGGCGGCGCCGGCGAACGCCGCGAGGTCGTCGCTGCCGGCGTGGTGCACGGTGCGGACGCCGTACGACGCCAGCTGCTGCCGCAGGCCGTCGGTCATCGAGCCGATCACCACGGCGTCGATCGGCACGCCCCCGCCGGCGGCGGACAGGTCGCGGGCGAAGGTCAGGGACTCGCGGGACACCTCGACCGCGCCGGCCGCGTCGGTCTCGACCAGGACCAGGATCATCGGGCCAGCACCCCCAGCCGCTCGAGGAGGTCGACCACCGCGGGCGCGGCCTCCGGGCCCTTGCCGAGGACCTGCACGTTGCTGGGCGCCGGCGGCGGCAGCAGCAGCCGGACCCGCTTCGGCCCGGCCGGCTCCGCGGTGGGCGTGCGCTCCTCGATGTGCACCTTCTTCGCCTTCATCCGGCCCGGCACGGTCGGGTAGCGCGGCTCCACGCCCCCCTCGAGCACCGTCACCACGGCGGGCAGCGGCACCCGGTAGGTCTCGTGGCCGTCGGGCCCGTCCCCGCTCGCCACGACACTCTGCCCATCCGGGGCGTCCTCGACGCGGACGGTGGCGACGCCGTTGACGACCGGCCAGCCGAGCTCGTAGGCGAGCCGGATGCCGACCTGGAAGTCGCCACTGTCCGCGGCGTCGTTGCCGAGCAGCACGAGCTCGTGGGCCTCCCCGGCGTCGGCGTGGTCGCGGACCACCGCGGCGATCTCGCGGGCGACGTCCGCCGGCCCGAAGCGGGACGGGTCGGCCTCGATGCGGGTGGCCGCCGTGCACCCCACGGCCAGGGCGGACCGCAGCTGCTCGGTGGCGTCGGCGTCGCCCAGCGTGAGGACGCTGGCCCGACCGCCGGTCGCGGCGGCCACCTGGACGGCCAGCTCGACCGCGCACTCCTCGTGGTTGCTCATGGTGAAGCCGGCGTACCGGCCGTCGACCGCCTGGCCGTCGTCGGTGAGCACGACCTCGCCGGAGGAGTCGACGACCCGCTTGATGCAGACCAGTACCGAAGTCAAGGCAGCCTCCTGAGACGGACGGGGTCCCCGCGGCGTTGTTCGACGGAGGAGCGAAGCGGGGGAGGAGAAGAAGGTCGTGGGGTGTTCATCGGATCCGCTCGTTGGCGGGGTCGAGGAGCCCGGTCGCGTCGACCGAGCCGACGGTGACGGGGTAGAGCTCCTCCATGTACGACACGGCGAGCTGGTTGCCGAGCACCGCCTGGTCGGGCGGCAGGTAGGCCATCAGCAGGTGCTTGCCCAGCGACGGCGCGGAGCCGGCGGTGGTGACGTAGGGGTGGTGCCCGTGGCCGTCGGTGAGCGTGCCCCCGTCGCGGGTGAGGATCGGCTCCCCGCCGAGCATGTAGCGCTTCATCCCGCCGGCCGAGGTGTGGTCGTCGACCGTGAGCGTGCACAGCACCGTCTCGGGAGCCTCCTCGCGCTGCCGCAGGTAGGCCTCCTTGCCGATGAAGTCGGCGGCCTTCACCTTCGGCCGCTGCATCCCGGCCTCGACGATGGTGCGCTCGCCGTCGAGCTCGAAGCCGAAGGCGCGGTAGCCCTTCTCGATCCGGCCGGTGGTGCCGTAGACGCCGATGCCGACCGGCACCGCGCCGTGCGGCGCGCCCGCCTCGAGCAGCGTGTCCCAGACCTCCGCCGCCGCGTCGAACGGCACGTAGAGCTCCCAGCCGAGCTCGCCGACGTAGGAGATCCGCGACGCCAGCACCGTCGTCTCGCCCGACCCGGTGCGCAGCGGCAGCTCGCGGCAGGTCAGGAAGCCGAACCCGCCGTCCGACACGTCCGCGCCGGTCAAGGAGGCCAGGATGTCGCGGGCCCGCGGGCCCCACAGCCCGATGGTCGAGACCTCGGAGGTGAGGTCGGTCAGGGTGGTCGCACCGTCGGCCGGCAGCTGGTCGGCGAACCACTTCCGGTCGGCCATGCCGTGCGCGCCGCCGGTGACGACCCGGAAGTGTTCTCCCCCGGAACCAGCCGAGCCCAGGCGCATGACGGTGAGGTCGGAGCGGAAGCCGCCCTTGGGGTCCAGCACCGGCGTGTAGATGACCTTGCCGACCGGTACGTCGCACTGGGCGACGCAGGTGCGCTGGACGGCGTCGAGGGCGCCCGGACCGGTGATGTCGAAGATGCAGAACGCCGTGAGGTCGATGACGCCGGCGGCCTCCCGCATCCGCAGGTGCTCGGCGTTGATGATGGGGCTCCACCAGCGCGAGTCCCACTCGTGCTCGCGCGGCATCACGGCGTCGCCGTACTCCTCGAGCAGCCCGGCGTTGGACTCGTACCAGTGCGGCCGCTCCCAGCCGGCGGTCTCGTAGAAGAACGCGCCCAGCTTCTTCTGGGACTCGTGCATCGGCGCGAGGCGCTGGTCGCGGTCGGACTCGTACTGCTCGGCCGGGTGGATGATCCCGTAGGTCTTGATGAACGACTCGGTGGTCCGCAGCCGGGTGTGCTCGCGGCGCATCTGGTGCGGGTGGAAGCGGGCGATGTCGCTCGCCGAGACGTCGATCTCGGAGTGACCGTGGGTCATCCACTCCGCGACCGCGCGGCCGACGCCGGGGCCCTCCTTGATCCACACCGCGGCCGCGGTCCACAGCCCCTTGACCAGGCTCTCGCCCAGGATCGGGTTGCCGTCACAGGTCAGCGAGAGCAGGCCGTTGATGGCGTAGCGCATCTCCGCGCCCTCGGCCCCGAGCAGCTCGGGCATCAGCTCGTAGGCCTGCTCGAGCTGGGGGTCGAAGTCGTCGGAGGTGAACGGCATCTCGGTCGGCGACAGCTTGGCCTGCTCGATCGAGGGGATGTCCTCCGGCTCGTGCAGGATCGCTCGGTGGGCGTAGGAGCCGACCTCCATGTCGGCGCCGTGCTGGCGCTCGTAGCAGAAGGTGTCCATGTCCCGGACGATCGGGAAGGAGATCTCGCCCTCGCGCTCGGCCAGCTGCGGGCAGGGACCCACGCTGATCATCTGGTGCACCGCGGGCGTCAGCGGGATGCTGATGCCGGCCATGTCGCCGATCTTGGGGCTCCAGACGCCGCAGGCGATCACGACCACCTCGGCCTCGATGTCGCCGCCGGTGGTGCGCACCCGCGTGATCCTGCGGCTGCCGCCCGGCCCCTCCTCGGTGTCGAGGCCGGTCACCTCCACGGTGGGTACGACGGTCAGCGAGCCGGACTCCAGGGCCTTCTCGCGCATGATCGTGCCCGCGCGCAGCGAGTCGACCACGCCGACGCTCGGGGTCCAGAACGCGCCGATGAACTGGTCGGTCTCGATGAACGGCACCTTCTCCTTCACGAACGCAGGGTCCACGAGCTCGGACTCGATGCCCCACGCCTTCGCGCTCGACATCCGGCGTCGCAGCTCCTCCATCCGCTCCGGTGTGCGGGCGAGCTCGAAGCCGCCGGACTGCGTGAAGACGCCCATCTCCTGGTACTGCCGCACCGAGTCGAGCGTCAGGTCCGTGATCTCCCGGGAGTGGTCCACCGGGAAGATGAAGTTGGACGCGTGGCCGGTCGAGCCGCCCGGGTTGGGCAGCGCTCCCTTGTCGATCTGGACGATGTCGCGCCACCCCAGCCGTGCGAGGTGGTGGACCAGGCTGTTGCCGACGATGCCGGCGCCGATGACGACCACCCGTGCGGTGGTGGGAACCTCTGCCATGAGCCTCTCCCGAGGTCTGTCCGGGTGTTGCGTTATGCGCAACGCTGTGCGTGATGCGAGACACCCCTAGAATCACCCGTGCCCGGCCGGGGTGTCAATGGCCCGGCCGGGCACGAGCTCGTCGGGCGCGGAGCCCCGGTCAGGTGTTCACGACGACGAGGACGCGCCGGTGCCCTGGAGCCAGGCGTCGACCTTGTCCGGGTTGTCCTCCACCCACTTCTTGGCGGCGTCGTCCGGCGACATGCCGTCCTGGCCGATGTAGCTCGAGACCAGGTTCTGGTCCTCGTTCGTCCAGTTGAAGTTCTTGATCAGGTCGACCGCCGGCGAGCCGGACTTCGCGAAGTCGGTCGATATGAGCTTGTTCAGGTGGTACGGCGGGTAGTCGCAGTCGACCTTTGCCGGGTCGGAGTCACAGCCCTTGGTGTAGGGCGGCAGCTTCACGTGGGCGATCTGGATCGGGTCCGTGACCCCGGGCGTCGACTGACCGTCGACCTCGGCGTACCACTGCGGGGTGTAGAAGTAGGCCAGCAGCGCCGTCTTGTTCTCCTGCGCGGACCGGAAGCTCTGCAGCAGGGCGGCCTCGCTGCCACCGACGACGACCTGGTAGTTCAGGTCCAGGTTCTTGACCAGGGCCTCGTCGTTGGTGACGTACGACGGGTCACCGTCGAGCAGCTGCCCCTTGTCGCCGGACTCCGAGGTCTGGAACATGTCGGCGTACTTGTTGAGGTTCTTCCAGTCGGTGATGTCGGGGTACTTGTCCGCCATCCACTGCGGCACGAACCAGCCGATGATGCCCTCGTTGCCCGTCAGGCCGGCGTCCTGCACCGTGCCCTGCTCGTCGATGTACTTCTTGACCAGGGACTCGTGGCCCCAGTTCTCGACGATGGTGTCGATGGAGCCGTCGGCCATGCCCTGCCAGCCGACCTCCTCCTTGACGTCGGGGTAGGTCACGTTGCAGCCGAGCCTGGTCTGCGCCACGTAGCCGATGACGTGTGCGTTGGAGACGTAGCCCGTCCACGGGTTCACCGCGATGTTCAGGTCTCCACAGTCCCCGCTCCCCGAGGAGGACTCCTTGATGTCGCTTCCCCCACAAGCCGCAAGCGCGAGGCCCACGACGGCGGCAAGGACGGCGAGCCGGGTGCGGCGTAGTGCTCGTGCCATTCCTCTGTTCCTCTCTTCGCCCCCCACACCGTCCGCGCAGGGGAAGTCTGTGTCACCGCCCGTAGCGCGCCGCGGCGTACCGTGCGATCCGGTCGAGCATCACGCCCATCGCGGCGATCGCGATGCCGGCGGCCAGGCCCTTGCCGAACAGCTCGACCTGCGAGAACCCCGAGACCACGATGTAGCCGAGGCTTCCGCCGCCGACCATGCCGCCGATGACCACCATCGACAGCACGTAGAGCAGGCCCTGGTTGGTCGCCAGCACCAGCGCCTCGCGCGACATGGGCAGCTGGACCTTCGTGATCATCTGCCAAGCGGTGGCGCCGTTGGCCCGGGCCGCCTCGACGGTCGTCGGCGAGACCCCCCGGATGCCGTCGGCCACGAGCTTCGTGGCAATGGGTACGGCGTACGCCATCGCCGCGACGATCGCGGTGAACCGGCTCGCCGTGAAGAGCGCCAGCGCCGGCACCAGGTAGACGAAGGGCGGGATCGTCTGGAAGGCGTCCAGGAATGGTCGGATCGACACGTCGGCCTTGCGGTTGCGACCCATCGCGACGCCGAGCACGACCGCAATCAGCATCACCAGCGCCGTCGCGATCAGGGTCATCGACAGCGTGACCATGGAGTCGTGCCACAGGCCGGTGGCGTAGATGATCCCCAGGCACACCGCGGTGATCACGGTCGGACGCCAGCCACCGAGGATCGCGGCCACCGCCAGCAGCACGATGGCCATCGTCCACCACGGCGACTCGGCGAGCAGGTCCTGGAACGGGTTGAGGATCCAGTTCGTCACGTCGTCCTTCAGGGCGATGGTGAACGAGTCGACGTGGCTCACGAACCAGTCGGTGAAGTCGTTGATGGACTTGGTGAGCTCGGGCCCGCTGAACCACTTCAGGACCGGCGTGTCGCTCACGTCGGGGAAGTCCGCGAGGTTGACGCGCTGGCGCGAGAGCACGATCGCGATGACGACCGGGATGAACAGCGCGCCGTTGATCAGCCACCGGCCAGCCGTGGTGAGCCGCGGCCGCCGCTGGCCCTTCCCGGCCTCCTCGGTGGCCCACCGTGGCAGGTGCTCGAGCACGACCCCGGAGAGCATGACGCCGGGACCGCTGACCGAGGCCACGTTCGAGCGGCCACGGTTGGCCCCCCGCTCGCTCGCCGCCGTCGTGGTCCGGTCGAGCATGATCGCCATCGCCACGATGGCGAGGCCGGCCACGGAGGCGGCGCCGACGTTCTGGATCTGGAGGGCGGCCACGACGGGCTTGCCGAGGCCGGGGCCGTTGACCAGCGCGGCGATCGTCGCCATGGACAGGGCCGCCATCGTGCACTGGTTGATGCCGACCACGATGGTCCGCTTGGCCATCGGCAGCTGCACCTGCTGGAGCATCTGGCGACGGGTCAGCCCCATGGACTCCGCGGCCTCGATGGTGGTGGAGGAGACCGAGCGGATCCCGTGCTCGGTGATCCGGACGACCGGCGGCAGCGCGTAGATGAACGTGAGGATGACCGCCGTCCCCGCCCCGATGCCGAAGAACAGCGCCAATGGGGCGAGGTAGCAGAACGCCGGCACCGTCTGCATCAGGTCGAGGACCGGGGTGATGCCCGCGGAGGCCACCTTGTTGCGCGCCATCAGGATCCCGACCGGGATGCCGATGACGATGCAGAAGACGACCGACAGCAGGGTGATGATCAGGGTGTCCATGCTGTCGGGCCACAGGCCGACGACGCCGAAGGAGAGCATCGCCAGGGTCACCAGGATCGTCGACCGGACCCCGGCGATCACGTAGGTCACCCAGACCGCGATCGCGATCACGCCCAGCCAGCCGATCTCGGGGACCGGGCGCGGGAAGGCCGGGATGCTGATCAGCTCCTGGAAGAACTCGACCAGCGAGGTCAGGCTGTCACCGATCCAGCCGAGCACGCCCCCGAAGAACCAGTTGTCCTGCCCCTCCAGCTGGACCCAGTCCCGGGCCTCGTTGAACTTGTCGTGAAGCTCGGTCGTGTCCTGGAACCCGAGGGCCTTGGTCCACTCGCCCTTCCAGAGCTGGTAGCAGACCAGCCAGAAGACCAGGACTCCCAACAGCTTCCACCCGGTGTGCCGCTTGCGGCCCAGCTCGACGTACGGCTGCTGCTCCTTGGAGGTGGTGGAGGCCGGGGGCCCGCCCGGGGGGAGCGTCGTGGTGGCCATCAGTCCTCGTCCTCCGCGACCACGACCCGCAGGATGTCCTGGTCGTCGACCACCCCGACCAGCTTGTCGCCCTCGACCACGCGGCACGGGCCGTGGTGGTCCAGGACCGCCCGGGCGGCGTCGCGCACGATCTGGTCGGACTGGAGGACGGGGCCGTCCAGCTCCTGGCCGTTCGGCTGGCGCATGACCCACTTCAGGGTGAGCACGTGAGACTTCGGCACGTCACTGACGAAGTCGCGCACGTAGTCGTCGGCCGGGGCACCGACCACCTCGTCGGGGGTGCCCATCTGCACGACCGCGCCGTCGCGCATGATCAGGATCCGGTCGCCGAGCTTGAGCGCCTCCGCGAGGTCGTGGGTGATGAACACCATCGTCTTGCCGACCTCTTCGTGCAGCCGGATGACCTCGATCTGCATGTCCCGGCGGATCAGCGGGTCAAGGGCCGAGAACGGCTCGTCGAACATCATGATCTCGGGGTTCGCGGCCAGCGCCCGGGCCAGGCCGACGCGCTGCTGCATGCCGCCCGACAGCTGGTCGGGGAAGTTGTTCTCGTAGCCGCTGAGGCCGACGAGGTCGATCATCTCCTGGGCGCGGTTGCGCCGCTCGCCCTTGTGCTCGCCCCGCACCTCGAGGCCGAAGGCGATGTTGTCGACGACCTTGCGGTGCGGCAGCAGCCCGAAGTGCTGGAAGACCATGGACACCTTGCGGCGCCGGGTCTCCAGCAGGTCCCGTTCGGACATCGCGGTGATGTCCTCGCCGAACAGCTCGATCACCCCGGCTGTGGGCTCGATGAGCCGGGTCAGCAGGCGCACCAGGGTCGACTTCCCGGACCCGGAGAGGCCCATCACGACGAACACCTCACCGGGCGCGACGTCGAAGGAGACGTCACGGACGCCGACCACGTGGCCGGTCTTCTCCTGCAGCTCCTTGCGCGAGAGCTGGGAGTCCTCGGAGGCCATGATCTTGTCGGCCCGGGGACCGAAGATCTTCCAGAGTCCCTCCACGTGGACCGCGGGGGTCTCACCGCTCCGGTCGACCGCGCTCGCGGACGGCTGGGCGGGCTGAGCGGGAGGGGTGGTCGAGGTGGTCATGATCGATCCTCCGAGTTGCGGCTGTCGCCGGGCGGATAGAGGGGGGTGCCGTCGCGGAAGCGGTACCAGGGCACGGTGGCCGCCGGGAGCGGGGTGTTGCCGGCGATCAGGTCGGCGGCCTTCTCGGCGACCATCATCACCGGCGCGTAGATGTTGCCGTTGGTGACGAACGGGAAGACCGAGGCGTCGACGACGCGCAGGCCCTCGGTGCCGTGGACGCGCATGGTGGCGGGGTCGACGACCGCCGCCTCGTCCACGCCCATCTTCGCGGTGCACGAGGGGTGCAGGGCCGTCTCGGCGTCCCGGCGCACCCAGTCGAGGATCTCCTCGTCGGTGCTCACCGAGGGCCCGGGCGACAGCTCGCCGTCGTTGTAGGGCGCGAACGCCGGCTGGTTGAGGATGTCGCGGGCGACCCGGACCGCCTCCACCCACTCCCGCTTGTCGTTGGGCGTGGAGAGGTAGTTGAACTGCATCGAGGGGTGCACGCGGGGGTCCCGGGACCGGATCCGCACCCAGCCCCGGGTGTCGGCGTACATCGGGCCGATGTGGACCTGGTAGCCGTGGCCCTTCGTCGGGGACGAGCCGTCGTACCGGATCGCGACGGGCAGGAAGTGGAACATCAGGTTGGGGTAGTCCACGTCCTCGTTGCTGCGGGCGAAGCCGCCACCCTCGAAGTGGTTGGTGGCGCCCAGCCCGGAGCGGTGGAAGAGCCAGTCGTAGGCGATCTTGGGGCGGGCCCGCCAGCGCAGGCCGGGGGCGATCGAGACCGGCAGCTTGGAGGCGTACTGGATGTAGACCTCGAGGTGGTCCTGGAGGTTCTCGCCGACCCCGGGCAGGTGGTGGACGACGTCGACGCCCTGGTTGCGCAGCAGCGTCTGGTCACCGACGCCGGAGAGCTGCAGCAGCTGCGGGGTGTTGATGGCGCCGCCGCACAGGATCACCTCGCCGGCGGTCACGCTGCGGTGCAGCCGGCCGCCGCGCAGGTAGTCGACCCCGACCGCCCGCTTGCCCTGGAAGCGCACCCCGGTGACGAACGCCAGCGTCTCGACCCGGAGGTTCTTGCGGGCGCGGACCGGGTGCAGGTAGGCCCGGGCCGCGGAGAGCCGGCGGCCGCGATGGACGTTGCGGTCGAACTTGGCGAACCCCTCCTGGCGGTAGCCGTTGACGTCGTCGGTCAGCGGGTAGCCCGCCTCCTGCGCGGCCTGGAAGAAGGCCCCGAAGAGCGGGTTGGCCGCCGGGCCGCGCTCGACCACCAGCGGGCCGGAGCCGCCGCGCCAGTCGTCGGCGCCGTTGGCGCCGTCCTCGAGGAGGACGGTCTCCATCTTCTTGAAGTACGGCAGGCAGTGCAGGTAGTCCCAGGCCTCCATGCCCGGCTCCCGGCCCCACCGCTCGTAGTCCATCGGGTTGCCCCGCTGGAAGATCATCCCGTTGATGCTGCTCGACCCGCCGAGGACCTTCCCGCGGGCGTGGAAGATGCGCCGGCCGTTCATGTGCGGCTCGGGATCGGTCTCGTACTTCCAGTCGTAGAGGCGGTTGCCGATCGGGATCGGCAGCGCCGCGGGCATGTGGATGAACGGGTCCAGCTTCAGGTCGGAGCGACCGGCCTCGAGCACCAGCACGCGGGTGCCGGGGTCGGCGGAGAGCCGGTTCGCCAGGGCGCACCCCGCCGAGCCACCGCCGACGATGACGACGTCGTACCGGTCGTCGCTCATGCACCCTCCTCCCGGAACAGCCCCGAGCTAGCCGTGGAACCAGCCCTGGACGGCTGGACGAATGTTGTGCCACACGTGCTTGGTCTCGCGGTACTCCTCCAGCCCGGCGCTCCCGAGCTCCCGACCGATTCCGGACTGCTTGTAGCCGCCCCACTCGGCCTGCGGCACGTAGGGGTGGTAGTCGTTGATCCAGACGGTGCCCATCCGCAGCCCCGCCGCGACCCGTTCGGCCCGGCCGGCGTCCCGGGTCCACACCGCCCCGGCGAGCCCGTAGATGCTGTCGTTGGCGATCGCGACCGCCTCGTCCTCGGTGCGGAAGGTCTCGACGGTGAGCACCGGGCCGAAGGACTCGTCCTGGGTCACCGACATCGCGCTGGTGCAGCGGTCCAGCACGGTCGGCAGGTAGTAGAAGCCGTCGGCGAGGGCGGGGTCGTCGGGGCGGGCTCCGCCGCAGCGCAGTACGGCGCCCTCCGCGAGCCCGTCAGCGACGTACCGCTCGACCTTCTCGCGGTGCGCGGCGCTGGTCAGCGGACCGGTCTCGGCCTTGTCGTCGAAGGGGCCCCCGAGCCGGATCCGGCCGGCGCGCTCGACGACGGCGTCGACGAGCTCGTCGTGGACCGACTCCTCGACCAGCAGGCGGGCGCCGGCCGAGCAGACCTGGCCGGAGTGCAGGAAGACCGCGGTCAGCGCGAAGTCCAGCGCCACCTCGAGGTCGGCGTCCGCGAAGACGATGTTCGGGTTCTTGCCGCCGAGCTCCAGCGCCACCTTCTTCACGCTGGCCGCCGCGGAGGCCATGATCGCCTTGCCCGTGGCCAGGCCACCCGTGAAGGACACCAGGTCGACCCGCGGGTCCGCCGAGAGCGGGGCACCGGCGGCCGCCCCCGCGCCGAGCACGAGGTTGCCGACGCCGGCGGGGAGGCCGGCCTCCTCGAGCAGGCGCATCAGGTGGATGGCGCTGTGCGGCGTGATCTCGCTGGGCTTGAGCACGAACGTGTTGCCCGCCGCGAGGCAGGGCGCGACCTTCCACGAGACCTGGAGCAGGGGGTAGTTCCACGGCGTGATCAGGCCGCAGACGCCGACCGGCTCGTGCACGATCCGGCTGACCACGTCGGGGTTCCCGGTGTCGACGACCCGCCCGGACTCCTCCGCGGCCACCCGCCCGTAGTGACGGAAGACCGAGACCACGTCGGCGACGTCGTACTCGCTCTCGACGAGGCGCTTGCCGGTGTCGCGGGACTCGAGCTCGGCGACGACGGCGGTGTCGCGCTCCAGCAGGTCGGCCAGGCGCAGCAGCAGGTCGCCGCGCTCCCGCGCGGACGTGCGCGGCCACGGTCCCTCGTGGAAGGCGCGGTGGGCGGCGGTGATCGCGGCCGCGGTGTCCTCAGCCCCGGCCTCGTCGACCTCGGCGACCAGGCTCCCGTCGGCCGGGCACCGGATCTCGCGCCGCGCTCCCGAGCGCGCGTTCAACCACACCCCGTCGACGTAGAGCTCCGGCATAGGCCACCCTCCGCACCTGCGTTGCGTCCTCCGCAACGAGTTCCCTCAGTCGCAACCGGTGGAACATTCCGAGAATGCTGCGGTCCCAGGTGTCACGTCAAGGACTTTCGGTCACACGTGACCAAGGTGAGGCACGCAGCGACCCCCAGGACCAGGCCGAGTCGGCGCAGTTTCACCCTGCGGCCCTGCCGAGTCGGCGCAGTTGTACGCCGTCATCCCGTCGAGTCGGCGCAGCTTCACCGTTCGGCTCGACCCGGATCCCACGAGCCGGCGTCAAACTGCGCCGACTCGGCCTTCCTGGGGCGTCAAACTGCGCCGCCTCGGCATGGGTCGTGGGTCAGCGGTGGCCCCAGCCGAGGCGGTGGGAGACCTCCAGCGCCGCGTCCACCAGCAGCGGGATCACTCCCTCGACCCGCTCGGACGTGAGCCGGAAGGTCGGACCGGAGACACTGAGCGAGGCGATGACGTCACCGTGGGCGTTGCGGATCGGCGCGGCCGCCGCGGTGAGCCCCACCTCGAGCTCGTCCACGGCCACGGCGTACCCCTGCTCGCGGACGAGCTTGACCTCCTCACGCAGCCGCGACTTCTGGGTGATCGTCACCGCGGTGTAGCGCGACAGGCCGCCGAGCACCCCGTCCAGGGCCGCGTCGTCCAGCCCGCTGAGCAGCACCTTGCCGTTGCTGGTGGCATGCAGCGGGATGTGCTGGCCCACCCAGTTGTGCGGCTGGAGGGCCGAGCTGCCGGCGACCTGGTCCAGGTAGAGCGCCGAGCTCTCCGAGAGCACCGCGATGTTCACGGTCTCCCCGGTGTCGGCGGCGAGCTGGCGGCAGACCGGCCGGGCCTCCTGGACCAGGTCGAGCCGGGCGGTCGTGGCGCCGGCCAGCCGCAGGATCCCCACGCCGAGGCGGTACTTGCCCCGCTCGGCGGTCTGCTCGACGAGCCGGTGCGCCTCCAGCGTGGTCACCAGCCGGAAGGCGGTGCTCTTGTGGACCCCGAGCTCCGCGGCGACCTCGGTGACGCCGGCCTCGCCGATGCGGGCGAGCACCTCCAGGATGGTCAGCGCCCGGTCGACGGACTGGACCCCGCCGTTGACCTCGCCTGCGTTGCTCATGGCGCAACGCTAAGCCGCACCACGCAACACCGCCAGTCAGCGGAAGACGACGGTGCGGTGCCCGTTGAGCAGCACCCGGGACTCCGAGTGCCAGCGCACGGCCCGCGAGAGCACCTGCGCCTCGACGTCGCGGCCGGCCGCGACCAGCTGCTCCCGGGTGTGGTTGTGGTCCACCCGGATCACGTCCTGCTCGATGATCGGCCCCTCGTCGAGGTCGCCCGTCACGTAGTGGGCGGTCGCGCCGACCAGCTTCACGCCCCGGTCGTAGGCCTGGTGGTAGGGCTTGGCGCCCTTGAAGCTCGGCAGGAACGAGTGGTGGATGTTGATCGCCCGGCCGCTCAGCTCACGGCACAGGTCGTCGGAGAGCACCTGCATGTAGCGGGCCAGGACCACCAGGTCGACGTCGTGCTCCTTGACCAGACGCAGCAGCTCGGCCTCCGCGGCGGGCTTGGTCTCGGGCGTCACCGGGACGTGCGCGAAGTCCAGCCCGTAGGAGCGCACCAGCGCCTCGGCGTCGGGGTGGTTGGAGACCACGACCGGGATGTCGATCTGCAGCGCGCCGGTGCTGTGCCGGAACAGCAGGTCGTTGAGGCAGTGCAGGTGCTTGCTGACCATGATCAGCGTGCGGTACGGCGCCTCCGCGTCCCACAGCTCGTAGCGCATCTGGAACCGGGCGGCGATCTCGACGAAGTCGGCGCGCAGCTGCTCGACCAGCGTCGGCCCCGCGGTCACGAAGTCGATGCGCATGAAGAACCGGCCGGTGTCGACGTCCCCGAACTGCTGGCTCTCCAGGATGTTGCCGCCGTGCTCGAGCAGGAAGGCGGAGACGGCGTGCACGATGCCCGGGCGGTCCGGGCAGTCGAGGACCAGGACGAAGTCGCCGGCCGGCATGCTGGCGTTGGGGGACACGGCGTTCGATGAGCTGGGCACGGGCATCAGTCTCCCAGTTCGGCCCGGCGGCGGACGACGTACTCCTCCAGCTCCTGGCGGATCGCGTCGTCGAGCGGCGGCTGCTCGTACTCCTCGAGCTTCTTGCGGTAGATCTCGCCGGCGCGGGCGGCGGTGTCCTTGGCACCGTTGCGCATCCAGCGCTCGTAGTTCTCCGAAGACGACAGCATCGGCCTGTAGAAGCAGGTCCGGAACCGCTCCATCGTGTGCATGGCGCCGAGGAAGTGGCCGCCGTGCCCGACCTCCTGGTGGGCGTCGAAGGCCATCGACGCCTCGTCGATCTCCAGCGGGGTGAACTCGTGCTGCAGCATCTGCACCAGCTCGACGTCGATGATGAACTTCTCGTAGCCCGCGACCAGGCCGCCCTCGAGCCAGCCGGCCGAGTGCATCACCCAGTTGGCGCCGGCCAGGAACGTCGGGAGCAGCGTCATCAGCGCCTCGTAGCCGGCCTGCGCGTCGGGCACCTGCGAGGAGGTCATCCCGCCACCGGTGCGGAACGGCAGCCCGAAGTGCCGGGCGATCTGGCCGGTGCAGAGCAGGCCCAGCCCCGACTCCGGCGTGCCGAAGGTCGGCGAGCCCGACTGCATGTCGATGTTGGACAGGAACGACCCGAAGATCACCGGCGCCCCGGGGCGGATCAGCTGCGAGAGCGCGATCCCCGACAGCGCCTCGGCCATCTGCTGCACCAGCGCCGCCGGGATCGTCACCGGCGACATCGCGCCCATCAGGATGAACGGCGTGAGTACCACCGGCTGGTTGGCCGCGGAGTACTCGAACTGCGCCTCCAGCATCCGGTCGTCCCAGCGCAGCGGGGAGTTGCAGTTGATCAGCGAGATGGTGGCCGGCGTCTGCTCGATCGCCTCGCGGGACCCGAAGAGGATCCCGGTCATCGCCAGGGTGTCGCGGGCGTTCACCCCGGACACGACGTTGCCCATGTAGACCTTGTCGGTCAGCGTCTGCAGGGCATAGGTCATGTCGAGGTGGCGGCTGTCCAGCGGGGTGTCGTTGGGCTCGGTGACCACGCCACCGGCCGAGTCGAGCGCGCCGAAGGTCTGCGCCAGCCGGCTGAAGTTGCGGAAGTCGTCCATGGTGCCGTCCCGGCGTACGTCGCCCTCCCGGACGAACGGCGGACCGTAGACCGCCCCGAACGCCATCGCGTCGCCACCGATGTGCACGTCGTGCTCGTGGTTGCGGGCCTGGACGTCGAACTCGCGCGGCGCCTTCGCGACCTGCTCCAGGACGAAGTCCGGGTCGAGGAAGACGGTGTTGTCCTCGACCTTCTGGCCGGCCTCGCGGAACAGGTCCAGCGCACGGCTGTCCAAGAACTCGACGCCGATCTCGGTGACGAGCCGGCGCCAGCCCCCGTCCAGGGTGGCCATCGCCTCCTCGGAGAGGACCTCGTAGCGCGGCATGCGATTGCGGAACATCGAACCTCCTGCGGCGGCGATTCCGGGTGGGCGCGTCCCTTGACCGCACCCTTGTCGCGATCCTAGCCTCATCATGTGGGACTTTGGTTCCATGATGTGGAACCACATGAGGGAAATCCCGAACCAGGAGTCGAGACGTTGAGCGAGAGCGCGACCAGCAACGGCACGGGGACCGGCACCCAGGCCGTCGACCGCGCGGCGCTGCTGGTGTCCACGGTGGTGGGCGCCGACGAGCCGCTCACCTTCGCCGACCTGCAGGAGGAGTGCGGGCTGGCCAAGTCGACGACCTCGCGGATGCTCTCCGCGCTCGAGCGCACCGGGCTGCTGGAGCGCAACGAGTCCGGCTCGTACGTCGCCGGCCGGCTGTTCTGGCTGTACGCCGCGCGGCACGACCCGTGGGAGGAGCTGGTCCGCCTGGCCCGGCCGACCCTCGAGGAGATCGGCGAGGACACCCACGAGACGGTCCACCTGAGCGTCGCCCGCGGCGACCGGGTCGTCCAGGTCGTCCAGGTGGACTCGCGCTACATGCTCGGCAGCCGCGACTGGACCGAGGTCGACGTGCCCGTGCACTGCTCGGCGCTGGGCAAGGTGTTCCTCGCCTACGGGGCGCTGCCGATCCCCGAGGGACCGCTGGAGCGCCCGACCGAGGTCACCCTGTCGGACCCCGACGACCTGCGACGCGACGGCGAGCGGACCCGCCGCCGCGGCTGGGCGGTCACCGCCGACGAGCTCGAGGTCGGGCTCAGCGGCGTCGCCGTACCGGTCTACGACCACCGCGGCCAGCTGGTCGCGGCCCTGGGCGTCTCGGGGCCCACCCCACGGATGGAGGGCCGGCTCGACGAGCTCGGCCGACAGCTCCTCGAACATGCCGCGCAGCTCTCCACGCTGCTGCGCGGCCGGACACGCAAGGAGGGCGTGGCATGACTCCAGAGGAAATCCTGCAGGGCCTCTACGACGAGACCCTGGTGGGCAACGCCCCCCGGGTCCTCGAGCTCACCAACGACGGGCTCGGGCTCGGCATGGAGCCGCAGACCCTGCTGTTCGACGCGCTGATCCCCTCCCTCGAGGAGGTCGGCGCCCGGTTCGAGCGCGGCGACTTCTTCGTGCCGGAGATGCTCATCGCCGGTCGCGCGATGGCCGGGGCCATGGAGCGGCTGCGGCCGCTGCTGGCGGAGACCGGCGTGCAGACCATCGGCAAGTTCCTGATGGGCACCGTCAAGGGCGACGTCCACGACATCGGCAAGAACCTCGTGAACATCATGCTCGAGGGCGCCGGCTTCGAGGTGATCGACCTCGGCGTCCAGGTGGCCCCGGAGAAGTTCGTCGCGGCGATCGAGGAGCACCAGCCCGACATCGTCGGCTTCTCGGCGTTCCTCACCACCACGATGCCGATGTTCAAGGCGAACATGAACGCCCTCGAGAAGGCCGGCATCCGCGACACGGTCATCGTCATGGTCGGCGGCGCTCCCGTCACCCAGGAGTACGCCGACGCGGTCGGCGCGGACGGGTACGCCGCGGACGCCTCGGCCACCGTCAAGCGCGCCAAGGCCCTGCTCGACGACCGCCGCGCCAAGGTCCCCGCATGAGCACCCCACGAAACTGCTCGCTGCGCTCGCACTTCCGCGGGGACCCCGCATGAGGGGCCCGGCCGAGCCGAAGGAGACCGTGCTCCGCTCCGCCACCAAGGAGGTCGTGCTCGGCCACGGCCGGCGGTTCTGCCTGATCGGCGAGCGGATCAACCCCACCGGCCGGAAGATCTTCCAGGAGCAGCTGCGCGCGGGCGACCTGTCCGCGATCGAGCGCGACGTGCACGCCCAGGTCGCCGGGGGCGCCGACGTCCTCGACGTGAACATGGGCGTCCCGCTCACCGACGAGCCCGACCTGCTGTCGCGGGCGATCCACCTGGTGCAGGAGCTGACCGACGCCCCGATCTGCATCGACTCCTCGGTGGTCGAGGCGCTCGAGGCCGGGCTGGCGGCGTACCGGGGCCGCGCACTGGTCAACTCCATCACCGCCGAGGACGACCGGATGGCCGCGATCCTCCCGCTGGTCAAGAAGTACGACGCCGCGATCATCGCGCTGCCCAACGATCACGACGAGATCCCGATGGAGGCCGACAAGCGGCTCGAGCTGACCGCCAAGATCGTCCGCGTCGCGACCGAGGAGTACGGCATCGCCGCCGCCGACATCGTCATCGACCCGCTGGCCATGCCGATCGGCGCGGACACGTCGGTGGTGCGCACCACCCTGGAGACGATCTCGCGGATCCGGCACGACTTCGGGCTCAACATGACGCTCGGCGCCTCCAACGTCTCCTTCGGCATGCCCGACCGCCACACCCTGGGCGCGGCGTTCCTGCCGATGGCGATGCACGCGGGGCTGACCAGCGCGATCATGGACGCCCGGACCCCGCAGATCGTCGACGCGGTCAAGGCCGCGGACCTGCTGCTCGACCACGACGAGTGGGGCATGGCCTGGATCGCGGCCCACCGCAAGAAGCAGGCAGCGACGGCGTGAGCGAGCCCCGCACGTGACCGATCGAGCGACCCACGACCCCACGGAGCTCCCGGGCGGCGACTTCTTCATCGACGAGGTCCGCCGGGAGGGGCTGCTCGAGCCGCCCGGCACCGAGGCGGTCCCGCACGACGGCACCGGCCGGGTCGAGCTCTCGTTCACCGTCGAGACCGGCGGCGACGCGCCGGCGACCGAGCGCTCGGTGCGGGTGCCGCCCGGCGTCACGGTCTTCGACTCCGCGTCGTGGAACGGCATCGCCATCGACTCCACCTGCGGCGGCCACGGCACCTGCCACAAGTGCCGGGTCCGGATCGAGGGGCCGAGCCCGGTCTCGCGCCACGACCTGCGGACCTTCACCCGCGAGCAGCTCGACGACGGGTGGCGGCTGGCCTGCCTGGTCCAGGCGACCCGCGACCTGAGGGTCGACGTACCGCCGTTGACCACGCGCCCCAAGGCCGCCACCGTCGGGGTCGGCCGGCAGGTGATCCTGCGACCGGCCCTGCAAAAGCGGTACGTCGAGCTCGACGAGCCGACCCTGGCCGACCAGCGCACCGACCTCGACCGGCTGCTCGCCGCGATCGACGACCTGGCCCCGACCCCCGACCTGCACGTGCTGCGCCGGCTGCCCCGGGTGCTGCGCGAGGCCGACTTCAAGGTGACCGCGGTGATCGTCGACGAGACGCTGGTCGACGTGGAGCCGGGTGACACCACCGGCCGGCGCCACGCGATCGCCTTCGACCTCGGGACCACGACCGTGGTCGCGACCCTGCTCGACGTCACCACCGGCACCCCGCTCGCGGTGGCCTCGATGCTCAACCGCCAGCAGCCCTTCGGCGGCGACGTGATCACCCGGATCAGCGCCACGATGCTCGACCCGCGGGCGCTCGACCGGCTGCGGGCCGCCGCCGGCGAGACCCTGGCCGAGCTCGCCGCGCACGTGTGCGACGAGGCCGGCGTCGACCCGGCAGAGGTGCACGAGGTGGCGCTGGCCGGCAACGCGACGATGACCGCGCTCGCGCTCGGCATCGACCCCGAGCCCCTGGGGGTGGCGCCGTTCGTGATGTCGACCCCGCAGCCGCCCGCGGTGCTGGCCTCCGACCTCGGGCTGTCGCTGCACCCGCGGGCCCGCGCCTACCTCTTCCCCGCCCTCGGCGCCTACGTCGGCGGCGACATCGTCGCCGGCATGCTCGCCACCGGCATGGACCGCGACAAGCGGACCCGGCTCTTCATCGACGTCGGCACCAACTGCGAGATCGTGCTGAGCGACGGAGAGCGGATCCTGTCCACCGCCGCGCCGGCCGGCCCGGCGTTCGAGGGCGGTGCGATCCGGTGCGGCATGCGCGCCGCCGACGGCGCCGTCGAGGTCGTGAAGCTGGTGCCCGACGGCGACGAACCGGTCGTGCTGTCGGTGATCGGCGACGCCGAGCCACGCGGCCTGTGCGGCTCCGGGCTGGTCGACGCGGTCTCGGAGCTGGTCAGGGTGGGGCTGCTGGACGCCTCGGGCCGGTTCGTGCCGGAGGAGCGGGCGGCCGAGATCGCACCCGCACTGGCGGACCGGCTGACCAAGATCGGTGAGGAGCGCGTCTTCGTGCTCTTCCGCCCGCACCCCGACTCCAAGACCGACGAGTGCGTCGTCCTCTCCCAGCGCGACGTGCGGGAGCTGCAGTTCGCCAAGGCGGCGATCTCGACCGGCTGGACGCTGCTGCTGGAGGAGCTCGGGCTCGAGCACCGCGACGTGCAGCAGGTGCTGCTCGCCGGCTCGTTCGGCAGCTACCTCTCGCCGGCCTCGGCGATCCGGATCGGGCTGGTGCCGAAGCTGCCGGTGCTGCGCATCGTCTCGGCCGGCAACGTCGCCGGCGAGGGCGCCAAGATGGCGCTGCTCTCGGTGCGGGAGCGGGCCGGCGCCCGGACGCTGCTCGAGGAGGTGACCTATGTCGAGCTCTCCGACCGCACGGACTTCAACGACCGGTTCGTCGAGCAGCTCTCGTTCTGAGCCCCCGGCCGCACGGCGTACGGCGCTGATCGCCTGCGGAGCGATCGCCCAGCCCGCCGCCGCGGTCGTGGAGCGGCACGGCTGGCCCGTCGACGTCCACCCGCTGCCGCCGCTGCTGCACAACCAGCCCCAGAAGATCGCCGGTGAGGTCCGGGCCCTGGCCGAGGAGCTGGCGGCGTCGTACGACGAGGTCGTCGTCGGGTACGCCGACTGCGGGACCTACGGCGCCCTCGACGAGGTGTGCCGCGAGCTCGGACTGCGGCGGCTGCCGGGGCTGCACTGCTACGACCTGTACGCCGGGGAGTCGCGCGTCGAGCGCCTCTTCGACGACCAGCCCGGCACCTACCTGCTCACCGACTTCCTGGTGCGGTCCTTCGCGCGCACGGTGCTGCAGGAGCTCGGGCTGGACCGGTGGCCGGAGCTGCGCGAGGCCTACTTCGGCCACTACTCGCGGGTGGTCTGGCTGGCGCAGCGCCCCGACGACGACCTGCGCGAGCTCGCCGAGCAGGCCGCCGCGCGGATCGGGCTGCCGCTGACCGTCGTCGAGACCGGGGACCGCCGGCTCGAGGCCGCGCTCGCGACGCTGGTCGGCGCCGGGCCCTAGGCGTGCCCTAGCCTCCGAGCCGGTTGTGCAGCTGCACCAGCAGGTCGTTGCGCCACGCCTCGGTCTCCACGATCTGGTTGAACGTGAAGACGTGCAGCCCCTCGACCAGGGCGTCCGGCTCGCCGAGCGCCGGCGCGCACTTCTCCAGGAACCGCTCGCCGGTGTAGCCGCCGGGCGCGGCCAGCCGGGCGAAAGTGCCCTTGTGCTTGACCAGGAACCGGGTCGACTCCCCCACGCCGATCCGGGTCGCCATGGCCAGCAGCTTGGCGCGCTCGACCGGCCCCGGGATGCCCAGCAGCAGCGGCATCCTGACGCCGCGGGAGCGGAGCCGGCGTACCCAGGAGGACACCACGGCGGGGTCGAAGGTCAGGTTGCTGACGATGTGGGTGGCGTACCTGCGCTTGTCCCACATCGACTGGACGGTCAGGTCGTCGTGGATGGTCGGGTGCGACTCCGGATAGCCGGTGATGCCGACGTGGCCGAACGGGTGGCCCAGCGCCGCGAGGTCCTCGAGCAGCGCCAGCGCGTCGGGGTAGTCGCCGACGGGCTCGGAGTCGCCGCCGGGCACGAAGATCCGGGTGATCCCCTTGCCGGTCAGCCGGTCGGCGATCTCGGCGAGCTCGGTCCGCCCGCTGATCATCCGGGCCGCGAGGTGCGGGACCGCGACGAAGCCGTGCCCGGTGAGCCGCTCGACGAGGTCCAGGGTCGCCTCGAGGCCCTTGCTCGGCGAGGCGGTCACCGTGACCGTGCGGTCCCGGGGCAGGTGCTCGAGCACCTTGTCCTCGGTGGTGGGCGTGGGCAGCACCTCGTACCGGGCCTGCTCGAGCAGCCGAACCATGGTCCGCGCGACGTCCTTGTTGCGCATGATGCACTCCGTCTCGTGATGCGCACCGAGTGGGACTCATGCTAACCGTGCGTCCGGCTGCGGTACAGGGTCCTCCCGACCCGGTCAGCCGCGACCGCTGGGGTTGCGGATCGTCACCCAGGAGAGCGCCCCGCCGAAGGCGAGGAGCGCCGCGCAGACCATGGCCGCGGAGCGGTACGCCGCGTCGAAGGCGACCGGGTCGGCGTACTCGGCGCCGCTGAGCCCGACCGCCACCGGCAGTGCCGCCACCGCGAGCAGCGAGCCGGACCGGGCGACCGCGTTGTTGACCCCGCTCGCGATCCCGGCGTGCTCGTCGGGCGCGGAGGCCAGCACGGTGGCGGTCAGCGGCGCGACCATCAGCGCCAGCCCCAGCCCGAAGACGGTGAGCCCCGGCAGCACGTCGGTCCAGTAGTTGACGCCGGGGCCGGCCCGGAGCAGCAGCAGCGTGCCGCCCGCCATCACCAGCGGACCCACCGTCATCGGCAGCCGCGGCCCGATCCGCGCGGCGAGGGCGCCGCCACGGGCGGCCAGGAAGAGCATGCAGAGGGTGATCGGCAGGGTGGCGATGCCGGCACGCAGCGGGCCGTAGCCGCCGACCGTCTGCAGCTGCAGCACCAGGAAGAAGAGGACCGCGCCGAGCGCGGCGTACACCAGCAGCGTCATCGCGTTCGCGGCACTGAAGTTGCGGTCGGCGAAGATGCCCAGCTCGAGCATCGGGTGCCGGCTGGTGCGCTCGACCCACCAGAACCCCAGCCCGGCCAGCGCCGCCAGCACCGCGGCCCAGGGCGCCACCGGGCCTCCCCACTCGATGAGCGCGTACGTCGTGCCGCCCAGCGCCAGCGTCGCCAGCAGGGCGCCGGTGACGTCGAACTCGTCCGGCGCCTCGGGGTCCCGGGTGTCGGGCACCCGGCGCTGGGCCACGACGACCGCCACGACCGCCACCGGCAGGTTGATCAGGAAGATCCAGCGCCAGCTGGCGTACTGCACCAGGCCGCCGCCGACGAACGGTCCGAGGGCGGCGGCGATGCTGCCGAGGCCGGACCACGACCCGATCGCCTGCGCCCGGTCGTCACGGTGGAAGGTCCCCTGGATCATGGCCAGGCTCCCCGGGGTGAGCAGCGCGGCCCCGACCCCCTGCAGCACGCGGGCGACGATCAGCACCACGGGCGTGGGAGCCAGGCCGCAGGCCAGCGAGGCGACCGCGAACCAGACCGTGCCGATGACGAAGACCCGCCGCCGGCCGAAGCGGTCACCCAGGGACCCGCCGAGCAGGATCAGGCTGGCCAGCGAGAGCAGGTAGCCGTTGGTGATCCACTGGAGCTGGGCCAGGCTCGCGTCGAGGTCCCGGCCGATCGTGCGCAGGGCGACGTTGACGACCGTGCCGTCGAGCAGCGTCATCCCGGAGCCGAGCACGGCGGCCGTGATCACCGCGCGGCCGACCGGCGAGCCCAGTCGGACCTGCGCGCAGCCGGCGACCTCGCTCACGGGCTGCGCAGCACCCGCGCCGAGATCCAGGCGATGTCGTCGGCCGTGCGCTCCGGCGGGCCCGACGGTTGCATGACGTGGCTGAGCACCACCCGCACGACCATGTCGATCGCCGCCTCGAGGTGGTCGTCGTCCAGCAGCAGCTCGTAGGACTCGATCCGGTCGGCGACGACGATCTTGGCCGCGGCCAGCAACGACTCCGCGTGGGTGGTGAGCAGCGGCAGCAGCTCAGTGTCGGCACCGTGGGTGGCGGAGACCACCGCGTGCAGCAGCTGGTTGTCCTGGGCGAGCGTGAGCACCCCGCGCGACGCCTCCCGGATCGCGGAGACCAGGTCGCCGGGGTGGGCGTCGAAGGCCAGGCTCACGACGCCGAGGAACCGGTCCAGCTCGTGCAGGATCATCGCCTCGGCGAGCCCGGGCTTGGTCCCGACCTCGTTGTAGACGGTCTGCCGGCTCACCCCGACCCGGTCCGCGATCGTGGCCATCGTGACCCGGGCCCAGCCCACCTCGCTGGTGAGGCCGACCGCCGCCACGACGATGCGGTCGCGCATGGTGGGCGCCACGGGGGCGGTTCGCTGCGGGGCGCTGGTCACGGGGCCAGTCTAGGAACACCCGGGGCGGACGCGGGTCGCGGAACGTCCGGGACGGGCGCGGGGCCCGACGACACGGGCAGTTGGGCCCTGCCCGACGACACGGGCGGTGCTGAAGGTGGAGACGGAGACCCTGGTACGACGCCCGCGTCCCGCGGCCGCTTCCCACGGAGGAAACTCATGACGACTCGCCACCGCCACCGCCGCGGCCCTGGCCCTCACCGGCGCGGCCCTGGTCTCCACCTCGGGACCGGCACCGGCCGCACCCGAGCGCGCCGGCCTCGGCACCCAGAGCTTGGCCACGGTGCTGGCCGCCGACGGCCACCACTTCGACAAGAACCCCCGCGACTTCGACGTCGTCGACAAGCTCGTGACCCGGATCCTGGCCGGCAAGCCGGACAGCAAGCTGGCGATCCTCGCCGACGGCTCGCGCCGCCTGACGGCGTTCCTGCCCACCGACGGGGCGATGCGGCGCTCGATCTCCGACATCAACGATCAGCCGTACGGCTCCGAGCGCGCGGTCTTCCGCGGGATCTGGAAGACCGCCGGCCTCGAGGGCACCGAGCGGGTCCTGCTCTACCACCTGGTCCGCGGCAAGACCCTCACCTACAAGCAGCTCCGGAACGCGGCACCGATCAACCTGACGACCATGCAGGGTGGTTCGGTGAGGGTCCGCATCACGAGCGGCAACGTGATGCTCCACGACCACAACCCCGACTCCCCGAACTCGCGGGTGTTCCATGCCGTGGCGAACATCAACAAGGGCAACCGCCAGATCGCGCACGGCATCGCCTGGATCATCAGTCCTGACTGATTCCCTCGTTCGTCAGGCGTCGTGTCGGAGGCCCTTGCGTCTGTTGCGCGTGAGGTTTCCGGCCAGGTGCCCGGCTGGCGGGTCTGCTCTGGTTGCGGTCTTGGCTGGCTACGGCGGGGGTCTCCTCGTGGTTGCGGCCGGATCCCGGCTCGCGGTCGGTGCCCGTCAGAAAATGCTCTCGAAAGTGTCTTCGTATAGCGTCTCACCAGATGAGATATGCGCAGGCCAGCGGGCCCGGGACTGTCGGTGGGCTCTGGTTGAGTCAGGACATGGAGCAGCCCACCGATCTCCCCACCACCCCCGCGGGGGTGGTCGCGGACGTGAACGGTCGGCTGGCCTGCCTGGACGAGGCGCTGTGGGCGGCCAAGACGTCGGAGGAGCTGGTCGAGGCGGTCGCCGAGGCCGAGACGCTCCGGGCGCACCTGGCCGGCCTGGAGGCCTCGATGCTGGCCGAGATCGAGGCCCGGAAGGTCCCGAAGCAGGAGCTGGCCTGGTCCTCGACGGCCGGCTGGTTCACCCACCTGGCCGGGATGAAGCGGGGTCAGGGGCACCGCGCCGTCGAGCAGGCCCCGCTCCTGGTCGGCGAGCGGACCGCCACCCATGCCGCGCTGCTGGCCGGGCGGGTCTCCCCGGAGCAGGCCGCGATCATCGTCGCCGCGGTCGAGAAGCTCCCCCTCAACCCGGCGGTCCGGGCGGAGGGCGAACAGCTGCTGCTCGAGGCGGCGTCCCGGCTCACCGCCACCGAGCTGCACCATGCCGCCAAGCGCCTGGTGCTGGTGGTCGACCCGGAGAAGGCCGAACGCGACGCCGAGAAGGCCCTGGACCGCGAGGACCGGGCCGCGCACCTGCACCGACACCTCTCCATCACCGAGGACGGCGCCGGCGGCGTCCGGCTCCGCGGCCGCGGCACCGTCGAGGACGCCGCCATCCTCAAGGCCGCGTTCCTGCCGCTGACCAAGCCCGAACCCGCCGTCGACCCCGACAACCCCGGCAACCCCGAAGATCCCGACTGCGCGGCCCTCACCGACCCCCGCGACCACGGCGCCCGCATGTGGGACGCGCTGGTGGCCACCGCCCAGCACGCCCTGGACACCGACCTCCCCCCGGACTGCCACGGCGCCAGACCCCGGGTCACCGTCACCACCAGCCTCGACGTGCTGCGCCAGCAGATCGACTGGGCCACCCTCGGCACCACCACCAGCACCACTGGCGCCAGCACCGCCGCGCCCCTGGGTGCGGTCACCGACGACGGGCTCGAGCTGGCTCCGTCGGTGATCCGCCGGCTCGCCTGCGACGCCGACATCATCCCCATCGCCCTCGGCGGCAAGGGCGAGGTCCTCGACGTCGGCCGCACCTGCCGGCTGGTCACCCCAGCGATCTGGCGGGCCGTGGTCTGCCGGGACCGACACTGCGCCTTCCCCGGCTGCACCCGCCCCCCGCTCATGTGCCACGCCCACCACATCACCCACTGGGCCGACGGCGGCCACACCAACCTCGAAAACCTCGTCCTCCTCTGCGGCCAGCACCACCGGGTCATCCACCACACCCCCTGGCAGGTCCGCCTCAACCCCCACGACGGCCGACCCGAGTTCCGGCCCCCACCCAAACGCGGGCACCCACCCCCGGACTGGATCCGAAGCAGACCCCGCCGCGAGTGAACGCCCAGGGTCGGCAACGCCAAGGTGCGGAACGACCAAGAGAACGAACCACCACCAGCGAGAACAGGCGAAGGACGCGAGCCGCGCCGGGGAGCCCGTCCGCGCCCGCAGGGCGCAAGGAGCGTAAAAGCGAGCCGAAGGCGCCGCCCAGGCGCGCAACCACAGCAGAACAGCGATGCGGCGCCAAAGGCGAAGCAAGCGACGGCGCCCTACGGGAGCGGGCGGGCTCCCCGACAGGGCACAGCCGGACACAGCCGAAAGACAGCCCGGCCACCGCCGGTGAATCCGGCCACCGCCGGCAGAACTAACCCTCCAAACCAAGCGCCTGCACCGGACAAGAAGCCACTGCCGCCACCACCTGGGATCGGTGCTCCGCGCCCGGCGCGGGTTCGAGCACGTGCATCACGTCGTCATCGTCGAGCTCGAAGAACTCATGCGCCATGGCCTCGCACATCCCGAGGCCCTCGCACCGGTCACGGTCCACCACGATCCGCATCAGGCGGCGCCCCGCTCGAGCTCGAGCGGGACGAAGTCGACCTTCTCGCGCACGCCGCAGTCCGGGCAGCACCAGGTCTCCGGGATGTCGGCCCAGGCCGTGCCGGCAGCGAAGCCCTCGTGCTCGTCGCCGGCGTTCACGTCGTACACGTAGCCGCACCCGGGGCAGCGCGCGGCCATCACCTCGGCCGGCGCCGTGCCGACGCCGGAGCCGTCACGGCGACCGGGTCCGGCGTCGGTGGCCTCGCTCGGCGGGGGGTACTTCGCGAGGATCTTGTCCCGCTTGCGCGGGCTCAGGTTGGCGCGGCGCAGGTCGCCGTCGAAGTGCGCGAGCACGCGCGGGTCCATCACCCGGCGCCAGACCGCGGGCACGGTCGCGAGCACGATCATCCCGGCGTACCCGGTCGGCAGCACCGGCGACTCCTCGAAGTCGCGCAGCGTCTGGTAGCGCCGGGTGGGGTTGGCGTGGTGGTCGCTGTGCCGCTGCAGGTGGTAGAGCAGCACGTTGGTGGCGATGTTGTTGGAGTTCCACGAGTGCGAGGGGTCGACCCGCTCGTAGCGCTGACGCTCGCCGACGCCGACCTTCTGCCGCAGCATCCCGTAATGCTCCATGTAGTTGACGACCTCGAGCAGCGAGAAGCCCACGATCGCCTGGACGACCAGGAAGGGCAGGATCCCGGCGCCCAGCCAGGCGACCAGCGCACCCCACAGCACCGCCGACATCAGCCACGCGTTCAGCACGTCGTTGCCGAGCCGGAAGGGGTGCTGCTTCCTGCGCGCGTAGCGACGCTTCTCGAGCCTCCACGCGCTGCGCAGCGACCCGCCCACGGTGCGCGGCCAGAACTGGTAGAAGCTCTCGCCGACCCGGCTGCTGGCCGGGTCCTCGGGGGTGGCGACGCGGACGTGGTGGCCTCGGTTGTGCTCGATGTAGAAGTGGCCGTAGAAGCTCTGGGCCAGCGCGATCTTGGACAGCCACCGCTCGTGGCTCTCCTTCTTGTGGCCGAGCTCGTGGGCGGTGTTGATGCCGATCCCGCCGATGCAGCCGATCGACACGGCCAGGCCGACCTTGTCCAGCGTGGAGAGGTCCGCACCGCCGGCGATGAGGTACATGGCGCCGACGAACCCGGCGTACTGGATCGGCAGGAAGAGGTAGGTGATCCACCGGTAGTACCGGTCCTTCTCGAGCGCCTCGATCACGTCGTCGGGCGGGTTGGAGCGGTCCAGCCCGACGACCAGGTCGATGGCCGGGACGACCACGAGGATCACGATCGGGCCGATCCAGAACCAGACGCCCCACCCGGTCAGCGTCCACATCCCGTAGCCGATGAAGGCCAGCGAGGGCACCACCAGGCCGATCAGCCACAGGTAGCGCTTCTTGTCCTTCCAGCTCTCGGTGGATCCACTCGGGACCGTGCTGTTCGCGACCGGAGCCGTCGGAGTCATCGCGGGGACCTTCCTGCCGAGCCGTCAGTGCTTGGGTTTACACGACCATAGGGTTTGTAAACCTCGTTGACAAGAGGTGTTGGGATGTAAACCTCAGTGGACCGTCACGGACGGCGCCAGTTGCCTTGGTCCCCTCCGACCCGTGAGATTGGGACGATGACGACCAACGACCACCCGGTGGGCATCGACTTCGGCGGCAGCGGCATCAAGGGCGCCCCCGTGGACATCGAGGCCGGCGATCTCGCGGCCGAGCGCGAGCGGGTCCCGACCCCGCGCCCCTCGAGCCCGGACGCGGTGGCGGCCGTCTTCGTGGAGCTGCTGACGCGGTTCCCCGACTGCCACGGCCCGGTCGGGGTGACCGTGCCCGGCGTGGTCCACCACGGCGTGGTGCACACGGCCGCCAACATCGACCGCTCCTGGATCGGGACCGACGCCGACGCCCTCTTCACGAAGGCGACCGGGCGCGACGTGCACGTGGTCAACGACGCGGACGCGGCCGGCCTGGCCGAGGTGCGGTACGGCGCGGCGAGGGGCCGCAACGGCCTGGTCATCGTCACCACGCTGGGCACGGGCATCGGCTCGGCGATGGTGTACGACGGGGTGCTGGTGCCGAACTCCGAGCTCGGCCACCTCGAGATCGACGGCAAGGGCGCCGAGACCCGGGCCGCCAACAGCGTCCGGGAGGCCGAGGACCTGTCCTGGGAGAAGTGGGCCAAGCGCCTCACGACGTACTACCGCACCCTGGAGAGGCTCTTCTCCCCCGAGCTCTTCGTGGTGGGCGGCGGCGTGAGCAAGAAGGCCGAGCACTTCCTGCCGCTGCTCGACCTCGACACCGAGATCGTGCCCGCCACCCTGCTCAACAAGGCCGGGGTGGTCGGCGCCGCCCTCTACGCCGCGGAGGAGTCCGGGACGGCCTGAGCCCCCCGGCCCACGACGCCGCCCCCGATCCAGCCCACGCTGGCCGGGCGGCGCCGCGGCTCACTCGGTGGTGCCCCGGATGGCGGCGGCGACCGCCTTCGGCACGTCGGGGTGGAAGACGGTCGGGATGATGAAGTTCGGGTTCAGCTCGTCGTCCTTGACCACCAGGGCGATCGCCTCGGCCGCGCGCAGCAGCATCTCCACGGTGATCTCGTGCGCCCGAGCGTCGAGCAGGCCGCGGAAGACGCCCGGGAAGGCCAGCACGTTGTTGATCTGGTTGGGGTAGTCCGAGCGCCCGCTCGCCACCACCGCGGCGTACTTCTCCGCCTCGGCGGGGTCGACCTCCGGGTCGGGGTTCGCCAGCGCGAAGATGACGGCGTCGTCGGCCATGTCGGCGATCCACTCGGCCTTGAGCACCCCGGGCGCGCTGACCCCGATGAAGACGTCGGCGCCGTCGAGCACGCTGTGCAGGTCCCCGCGGACCCGGCGCGGGTTGGTCTCCTCGGCGAGCTGCCGGTGGGCGCCGGCGAGCGTCTCGTCGTCGGCGGACAGGGCCCCGGCCCGGTCGACGACCACCACGTCGGTGACGCCCGCGGCGAGGAGCAGCGTGACGATGGCCGTGCCGGCCGCACCGCCGCCCGACACCACGACGCGGACCTCGGGCAGGTTCTTCTTCACCACGCGCAGCGCGTTGGTCAGCGCCGCCAGCACCACGATGGCGGTGCCGTGCTGGTCGTCGTGGAAGACGGGGATGTCGAGGCTCTCGCGCAGCCGGCGCTCGATCTCGAAGCACCGCGGCGCCGCGATGTCCTCGAGGTTGATGCCGCCGAAGCCGGGGGCGATCATCTCGACCGCGCGGACGATCTCGTCGGTGTCCTGGGTGTCCAGGCAGATCGGCCAGGCGTCGATGCCGGCGAACCGCTTGAACAGCGCCGCCTTGCCCTCCATCACCGGCATCGCCGCGCCGGGGCCGATGTTGCCGAGGCCGAGGACCGCCGAGCCGTCGGTCACGACCGCCACGGTGTTGCCCTTGCTGGTCAGCCGCCACACGTCCTCGGGGTGCTCGGCGATCGCCATGCTCACCCGGCCGACGCCGGGGGTGTAGGCCATCGAGAGGTCGTCGCGGTTGCGCAGGGGCACCTTGGAGGAGACCTCGATCTTGCCGCCGAGGTGGAGCAGGAAGGTCCGGTCGCTGGTCTTGTAGACGTGCACGCCCGCGACCTTGTCGACCTCGGTCTCGAGCTCGTGGGCGTGGTTCGCGTCGCTTGCCGAGCAGGTCACGTCGACCACCAGTCGCTCGTGGCTCGACTCCGCCACGTCGATGGCGGTCACGATGCCGCCCGCCTGGGCGATCGCCGTGGCGACCGCGCCCACCACCCCGTGGTCGGGCGCCGTGTGCAGGCGCATGGTGATCGAGTACGACGAGGTGGTGGCGGCCATGGTCGAACCTTCCTCCGACCCGGTGGTTACGTTCAAGTCACCTACGACCGCAACGACCGAAACCGGCACCTGCCGGCCCCGCGCGCCGGGATCAGCGGGCGACGCCGAGGTGGTCGAGCAGGTTGTGGGAGAACCGCTGGCCCATCGTCGCCATGACGCCCTTCATCGCGGTCGTCACGGCCGGGGACGAGACCCGGGGCAGCGGCAGCTCCACGGCCACCTCGAGGCTGGTGGCCAGGTGGGTCCCTCCCTCGGTGTCGGAGAGGTCGTACCAGCCGTGCACGCCGGTCCGCTCCTGCGTCCCGGCCGGCGGGTCGTGCTTGAACTCGATGCGCTCGAGGTCGGTGAAGGTCATCCGTTCGGTGAACGCCGAGGCGATCCCGACGCCCAGCACCTCCAGGCCCGTCATCTCCCACAGCCAGTGCTCGCCCCGGGCCTCGATGCTCTTGACGAACGGCGTCATCCGGGCGACCAGCGCGGGGTCGGTCAGCGCCTCCCAGATCTCGTCGCGGCCGGCGCGCACCACGGCCTTGGCCTCGGTGCGGGCAGCAAAGCGGTTCATGCCGCCTCCTCGCCGGTCCGCTCCAGCGCGGACTCGATGTCGGCGGCGATCTTCTCGGGCGCGGTGGTCGGCCCGTACCGCTTCACCACCCGGCCGCGGTGGTCGACCAGGAACTTGGTGAAGTTCCACTTGATGCGGCTGCCGAGCAGGCCATCCTTCTCCGAGCGCAGCCACGCGAAGAGCGGGTGCGCACCGTCGCCGTTCACCTCGACCTTGGCGAAGAGCGGGAAGCTCACCCCGAAGCGGCGCTCGCAGAACGCCGCGATCTCGGCCTCGCTGCCCGGCTCCTGGCCGCCAAACTGGTCGCACGGGAAGCCCAGCACCCTGAAGCCACGGTCGGCATGGGCGTCGTGGAGCCCCTGCAGGCCCTGGTACTGGGGCGTGAACCCGCACTGGGAGGCGGTGTTGACGACCAGGACGACCTGACCGGAGTAGTCCCCGAGGTCGACCTGCTCACCGTCGATGCTGCGCGCCTGGAAGTCGGAGAGGGTCGGCATGTCCCCGAGTGTGGCAAAGGGCTGGTCAGTCGTCCGTGACCACGGTCACGGGAAGAAAATTGCCCGGAAGATGTTTCAGGCTGCTGCATTTCGAGCACCTTCCTGTTACGCGGAGCCGGCTCGACCGTCCAGCCAGGCCGGCTCCACTACAACGGAGGAGCAGAGCAGAGATGTCGTTCGTCGCCGTGTTCACCGCAAGTGCCATGAGCTTCACGCTTCTCGTCCCGATCCTGATGGTCGTGGTCCTGCTCGCCTACGGAGCACCGAGCCGACGCGCGGTCCCCGTGAAGTCCGACCCCATGGAGAGCCGCGCCTCGCGTGGCGGGGCGGACCACGGGGCCGACGTCAGCCGACTGGCTGCCTGACCCCTCGCCGCCTGAGCACCACCACGAGCAGCACCAGCGACGCGGCCTGGCAGGCCCCGAGCACCAGCACCAGGTCCAGCCGGCCTCCGCTGTAGAGGGCGCCCGCGAGCAGGCCCCCCGCCAGCGCGGCGGCGCCCTGGAAGGCCGCGAACACGCCGTACGCCGTGGCGAGCCGCGACGAGGGCACCAGGTCGGCCACCAGCGCCTTGACCGTCGAGTCCTGGACGCCCACGGCCGCGCCCCACACGAGCACCCCGGCCAGGGCCACGCCCAGCCGGTCGGCCAGGGACAGCAGCGGCACCAGCGCCACCAGGAACGGCAGGACCAGCAGCACCCGCGCCCCCACCCGGTCGTAGGCGAACCCGGTCGCGAGCGCGGAGAGCGCCTCGACCGCCATCGCGACCGCGTAGACCACCGGCACCAGGGCCGGGCGCACGAGGCCGGCGTCGCTGAGGTGGAAGCCGATCAGCCCGAAGGTCATCAGCCCCAGCGTGCTCGCGGCGCACGAGACCGCGAAGAGGTGGAAGTCGCGCGGCAGCCGCCGGTCCGCCGCCACACCCTCCGTGGTCGCGGCACTCGCGGCCGGGGCGTCGGCCGCCTCGACCCGGGTCGCCGGCGGCTCGGGCGCGTCGTACACGCGCATGTCGGGGACCCGGCGCCGGAGCACGAACAGCAGCACCATCGCCACCGCGCCCGGCACCGCCAGCGCCGCCAGGCCGGCCCAGGTCCGCGTCGTGAGCGCGACGACGCCGGCCACCAGCAGCGGGCCGGCGAACGCGCCGACCTGGTCCAGCGCCTTGTGGACCGCGAAGCCCTTGCCGCGACCGACCGACGCCGCGGCGTGCGCGAGCAGCGCCGACTTGGAGGGGCTGCGGACGGCCTTGCCGGTCCGCTCCAGCAGCACCATCGTGGCCCCGAAGGCGAGCCCGGCACCCCCGAGGAACGGCGCCACCGCCATCAGCGGCACGCACACGGCAGTCATCGCGTAGCCCACGATGGTCAGCGGCCAGTAGGCGCCGCTGCGGTCGGCGAGCGGCCCGGACACCAGCCGCAGCACCAGGGCGGCGGCCTCGCCGGCACCGGTCACCACGCCGACCACCAGCGCGGAGGCGCCGAGCGCCGCGAGGTAGGGGCCGGTGATCGCGCGGGCGCCCTCGTAGACCATGTCGGCGGACAGGCTGACGATGCCGAACCAGACCACCGTGCGCCACGCCGACCAGGCGGGGACCCCGGCCGGCTGCGGGGCCGGCTGCGGGACCGGCTGCCGGGTCGTCTTCATCGGGCATTCACGAACCGGACGCTACCGTCGAGCCGTGAGCCCGAAGGCACTGCCGTGAAGGTGCTCGTCGCCGAGGACGAGCCCCGCCTCGCCGCGCTGCTCGAGCAGTCCCTGGCCGAGGTCGGCTGGGAGGTCGACGTCGTGACGGACGGCCGCGCGGCCTACGGCGCAGCGCTCGGGGACGCGGCGTACGACGTGCTGCTGCTCGACTGGATGCTGCCCGGCCTCGAGGGCGTGACCGTGTGCCGCCGGCTGCGCGAGGTCGGGGTCCGCACCCCGGTGCTGATGCTCACGGCGAGGACCACGGTGCCGGACCGGGTCGTGGGTCTCGAGGCCGGCGCCGACGACTACCTGCTCAAGCCCTTCGACCTCGACGAGCTGATCGCACGGCTGCGCGCGCTGCGCCGTCGGGCGGTGGGCGACGACGACCAGCCGCTGCGGGTGGGCGACCTGGTGCTGGACCCGGCCGCGCGGCGTACGACGCGGGGCGGGGTCGAGATCGAGCTGTCCGCCCGCGAGTTCGACATCCTGCGCCTGCTGATGGAGCGGACCGGGCGGCTGGTCACCCGGTTCACGATCCTCGACGAGGTCTGGGACGGCGACACCGACCTGAAGAGCAACGTGATCGACGTGCACGTGGCGAGCCTCCGGTCCAAGATCGACCGGCCGTTCGGGACCAGCACCATCACGACGCTGCGGGGAGCCGGCTACCGGATCGACCCCGCGCCCGCGGCGGCTCCCGCGGACGACCCGGCCTCGTGACCCCGACGACCACGCGAGCCCGCCTGCGGCGACGGGTCTCGCGGCTGCCGCTGCGGGTCCGGCTGGTGGCCGGCTTCTCGGCGACCATGTTCCTCGTCCTCACCGCCGCCGGGGCGTTCGTCTACTGGCGGGTGCAGTTCGCGCTGGACCGGCAGCTCGACGGCGACCTGACCAGCGCCACCCAGCTGGTCACGCCCCATGTGCAGGCGGACGGGTCGGTGGCGCCGCGCGCCGGGAACGTGGTCGGCAACGAGCTCTACCAGGTCCTCGACAGCCGGGGGCGGGTGCTCTCGGCCAGCCCGACGATGACCGGCCGGTCGCTGGCCTCACCCACGACGCTGGCCGAGGCGCGCGAGGGTCCGGTCATCAAGGACGTCGGCCTGCTGCTGCCGACGACCCGGAACCCGCTGCGGATCGAGGCCTCCCGGCTGCCCGGCGCGGCGAACCAGCAGGCGGCGGTGCTCGTGGTCGCCGTCCGCCGCGACCACCGCGACGAGGCGCTCCTCGAGCTGCTCGCCCAGCTCGCGGTGGCCGGCCTCGGCGCGCTGCTGGTGACCGCGGTCGTCGGCGACCAGCTGGCCCGCTTCGCGCTCCGCCCGGTCGAGCACTACCGCGCGCAGGCCGCCGACATCGTCGGCGGCGCCACCGGGGTGCGGCTGGAGGTCCCGCCGGGGCGCGACGACGAGGTCACCCGGCTCGGCGACACGCTCAACGCGATGCTCGAGGCGCTGGAGGAGGCGGTCGAGCGCGAGCGGCGCTTCGTCAACGACGCCAGCCACGAGCTGCGCACCCCGCTGACCCTGCTGACCACCCGGGTCCAGCTCGCGCGGCGCCGGACCCGCACGGTCGCCGAGCACGAGGCGGTGCTCGCCGAGATCGAGACCGACGTGGTCCGGCTGGTGCAGCTGGCCGACCACCTCCTCGACGTCGGCCACGACCGGCGGGTCGACGAAGGCGGCTGCGACCTCGCCGCGGTCGCCGCCGCCGAGGTGGCCCGGCGCAACGCGGTCGCCCGCGCCACCGGGCACGGGGGGTCGGCGGTCGCGCTGACCACGCACGAGGCGCCCGTCGCGCTCTCGGAGGCGGCCGCCGGACAGCTGGTCGGCAACCTGCTCGACAACGCGCTCAAGCACGGGGCGGCCCCGGTCCGCGTGGCGGTCGACCGCATCGGCGGGTGGGGCCGCCTCGTCGTCACCGACGCCGGCCCGGGCATGGACGCCGAGCTGCTCGCCACCGCCACCCGGCGGTTCACCCGGGCGGCCACGTCGCGCTCGCGGGAGGGGTTCGGCCTCGGCCTGTCCCTCGTGGAGGCCCTCGTCACGCGGGCCGGCGGCGAGCTGCGGCTCTGCTCCGGCGGGCACCACCAGCGGTACGGCGCCCCACCGCCCGCGTCACCCTCGACCGCCTCCTCACCGACCGCCACCGAGGTGCCCTGCACGCACGACGGTGCGATGACCGTCACGGTGCTCCTGCCGGCCGACTGAGCCGGACTTCATCAGGCTTTCACGTTGCGTTCATAACGTCGTCGCCGTTCTGTCTGGCGAAAGGCGCTCCCCATGCTGCAAGACCTCCTGTCGAGCATCCTCGACAACCTCGGCGGCCCGGCCCGGCTGGGCCTCGACGTGTTGTCGATGCTCGTGCTCGTCGGTCTCCTGTACCGCCGCCGCGCGGCGGCCCCCGAGATGACGCTCGTGTTCACCGCCCTCAACATCGGGCTGTTCGCGGCGGTGTCGGCGATCGGCTCGGGCAGCTTCCCGACCGGGATCGGGTTCGGCCTCTTCGGCCTGCTCAGCCTGGTCCGGCTGCGCAGCGCGGCGTTCACGCTCAAGGACGTCGCCTACACGTTCGTGGCGCTGATCCTCGCGCTGGTCAACGGGCTGCCGGAGCGCAACCTCGCGCTGGTCGTCGCGCTCGACGCGGTGCTGCTCGTCGCGATCTGGGTGACCGACGAGTCCCGGGTCACCCGGCCGACCCGGATCGTCCGGCTCACCCTGGACCGGGCCCTCACCGACACCGAGGCGGTCACCGCCGAGGTGCGCGAGCGGATGGGCCTCGAGCCGGTCGGCCTCACCGTCGACGACGTGGACTTCGTCCGGGACACCACCCGGGTCCGGGTGCGGGTCACCGTCGAGGACACCTGGTGGGCCTGGGCCGACGCCCAGGCAGTCACGGCCCGTGCCGATGCCGCCGAGAGCGAGGCCGCCGATGCTCGCTGACCGCACCCGCCCCGCACCCGTCGACGTGTCCGGCCGCGCCGGCGTCGGCCTCGACGAGGTCGTCCAGGAGGCCGCCAACCTGACCCGGGTCGACCGCAAGTACCTGGTCGACCGCCACCTGGCCGAGTCGTTCCTGACCCTGCTCCCGGCGTCCTTCCGGGTCCTCACGATCGACGGGCGCCGGACCACGTCGTACTCCTCGGTCTACTTCGACACCGCACGCCTCGACGCGTGCCGCGACCACGTGCAGCGGCGCCGCCGCCGGTGGAAGGTGCGCAGCCGGATGTACGTCGAGGACCGGCTCTGCCGCTTCGAGGTCAAGACCCGCGACGGCCGCGGCGTGACGCAGAAGCAGGTCGCCGCGAGCCACCCCGACCAGCACGGCCTGCTCGGCTCGGACGAGGCCGCCTTCGTCACCGGGACGCTCCGCGACCACGGGGTGGACGTGGACGTCGCCACGCTGGCGCCGTCGATGCGGGTGGACTACCAGCGGCTCACGCTCGCCGACACCGCGGCCGCGCTGCGGGTCACGCTCGACTGGGGCGTGGAGTGCTCGCTGGACGGCGGGCGCGTGTGGGTCGACGAGGACTGGGTGCTCGTCGAGACCAAGGGCGGCCTGCGGCCCTCGCCGGCCGACGCCCTGCTCGGCTCGCTGGGTGCACGCCCGCGCTCCTTCTCCAAGTACGTCTCCGCCGCCTCGCTGCTGCGCGAGGACATCCCCGACAACGACGTCCGCCGCCTGCGCGGCCGGCAGCTCCACCTCCAGGAGGCCATCGCATGAAGTCCGCCACCACCCGCAAGCGCGGGTCCCGCAAGTTCGTCGTGATCGCGGTGGTCGCCGTGCTCGCGGTCCTGGGCGGGGCCGTCGAGCCGTGGGCCTACGCGACCTTCATCGACACCTCGGCCAAGGACCGGATCGAGGCCGACCCGCCGCCCACGCTCTTCCCCGACTCCGACATCCGTCCCCTCGAGCACCGGGTCGACGCCCAGCCGCCCCGCGCCGAGCGGCTGATGGCCGCGTGGTGGAGCCGGCACGGCGCGACCGCCGACGACGCGGCCTTCGTCAGCTGGCTGGAGCAGACCCTCCCGCCCCCGCCGTCCACCTCCCGTCGCGCCCGGGAGATCAAGGAGGTGCAGGCGATCGCCCCGAAGCGGACCCAGGCGGGCGTGACCGCGGCGACCTGGCTGGAGTCCTACGGCAAGGACGACATCTGGAAGCTGGCCGCGCACGACCAGGCCGAGATGCTGCCGCCCGCCACCGGAGAGGCGCTGAAGAACCACGTCAAGGACGCGATCAAGATGGCCAAGGACGTGGCCGACGTCCTCGGCACGAAGTACCAGCAGTCAGCGCCGTACGTCATCGACCCCTCGCTGCGCACCGACCACACGGTCGTCGACGGCCAGGTGTGCCCGTGCTCCTACCCGTCGCGGCACGCGGCGGAGGGCGCCGCCGCCTCGACCTACCTGACCGAGACCGACCCGCACCGGGCGTCCGACTACCGGTGGATGCTCGGCGAGGTCGCCTGGTCACGGGTGTACATGGCCGGCCACGTGCCCAGCGACATCACCGCCGGCGCCCTGCTCGGCGACATGATCGGGGAGTACTTCCTGGTCACCCGCGGGCAGATGCCCGAACCGAGGGCGTGAGGTTCGGCTTGGATCCACCGATGGCCGCCGTCGCGAGCGTCATCAGACGGGTGCGCTGGCAAGGCGCCGGGGCGAAGGCAGACTGGACGTCTTTCGAGCCCTCGGCAACGCAGCCGGCGTGCCCGGATGGTGGCGCGCAGCAGGCGGAGAGCGGCGGATCCAGGCTCAGCCGATCAGCCGGCCGCGCACCTGCGCGGGCTGCTGGTGGCCGATGGGGTTGTGGTGGCCGTCGAGGGCCACGACGACCGAGCGGTCGCCGAGGTCGAGCACGATCTCGTCGCCCTCGATCGCGGAGACCTCGCCGCGGATCAGGTAGAGGTCGCCCTCGAGCCGGTCGAGGGCCGAGCCGGGCTTGCAGCGTTCGACGTCGCCGGTCGCCACGGCCCGCAGCTGTGGGCGCAGCTTGCCCCGGAAGCGCCAGGCCAGGGCGAGCATGAGCAGCAGCGCGAGGTCGGCGAGCAGGGTGATCACGAGCCCGAGCCGGCTCGTCACCTGACCGTCGACCGTGTACGCCGAGGGCTGGTCCGGCAGCACGCGCACGTCCAGGGTCCGGGCGGCGACGGCCTCGTCGTACGACGCCTTGTCGAGCTGGACCGGCCACGCGTGCTGGTCGGGGTCGATCGTCCGGCTGAGCCGGAAGGTCACGTAGTACTCCGGGTCGCCGGTGGACCCGAGCACGTCGTGGCCCACGACCGGGGCGGTCACATCGGTGCCCGAGCGCTCGACCTTCCACCGCGTCCACGTGCTGTGGGCGATGGGAAGGTTGATCATGGTGATCAGGAGCAGCACGAGCAGCACCGCCTTGGGGCGGGGGCGTCGCTTCATGAGGGCCAGTATCCCGGGTGGTCAGGAAGCGTCGACACGTTGGGAGCCGAGATGACGAAGCCAGCTGTGGGAGACACCGCAGAGCTCAGCCGCCGGGTGAGCGCCGAGGACATCGTGCGCTTCACCGAGATCAGCGGGGACCGCAACCCGCTGCACTACGACCCGGAGGCCGCGGCAGCCTCCCGGTTCGGCGAGATCGTGGTCCAGGGCGGCGTCACCAGTGCGATCCTCAACGCCGTGGTGGCGGAGCGGCTGCCCGGGCCCGGCACGGTCTTCCTCAACGTCACCTGGGACTTCAGGGCCCCGGTCCGTCCCGGGGACACGATCACCGGCAGGGTGGAGGTGACCGCCGTCCGCGACGACAAGCCGATCACCGAGCTGCGGACCTCGGTGGTCCGCGACGACGGGACGGTGGTGCTCGAGGGCACCGCCGTGACCTGGACCATGGACCTCGGCGGCTGAGCCACCGTGGACGTGGTCCCGTTCCGGATCTGGCCGCCGGTGGCGCTCGGCCTCCCGCTGGCCGTGGGCGTGGCCGTGACCGGCGTGTGGGGCGACCCCGTCACGCTGCCCGCGGCCGCGGGCCCGCTGGGCTGGCTGCTGCTGCTCGGCTTCGCCTGCTGGAACGGCTGGTCGCTGTGGCTCTTCCGGCAGCACCGGACCGGCCTGCTCCCCGGCCAGCCGACGACGGGCCTGGTCGAGCGGGGACCGTTCGCCCTGTCCCGCAACCCGCTCTACCTCGGGCTCGTCGTCCTCTACGTCGCGATCGCGTTGCTGGCGCCGTCGGTGTGGGCGCTGTGCCTGCTCCCCGTCGGTGTCGTCGCCCTGGAGTGGGGCGCCATCAGGCCCGAGGAGCGCTACCTGCGGGCCCGGCTCGGCTCGGCGTACGACGACTACGCCGGGCGCGTCCGGCGCTGGCTGTGACGCAAGCACCGGACCGGGGTCCGGAGTCCGAGGCGCGGACTCAGGCGGTGCCCAGCGTGGTGGCGAGCAGCCGCCGCAGCACCCCGAGCTGCGCGCGCATGTGCTCGGGCGTGCCGGTCGAGCGGCACAGCAGGAACGCCCCCTCGAAGGTCACGAACACGTGGTCGGCCAGGGCGTCCACGTCGCCGAGGTCGCGGTCGCGGGACGTCGCGGCGGCCGTGAGGAGGTCGGCGATCTCCTTGCGCCAGACCTCGATGGCGTGGTTGACCAGGTCGGCGGTGCCGTTGGAGACCAGCTGCTGCTCGGTGAGCACGGCGACGTAGAGGCAGTTGCTCTGCGCGGACATGACCTCCTCGGCCGAGTCCTCGAAGTGGCGGACGAACGCCACGACCCGCTCCGCCGGGTCGCTGATCGAGGCGGTTGCGTCGAGGGCCGTCCGCAGGTGGCCGATGTCCGCGGTGACGTAGCGCTCGGTCAGGGCCCGCGCGAGGTCGACCTTGGAGTCGAAGTGGTGGAAGAAGGCGCCCTTGGAGGTCCCGGCGGCCTTGAGCACCTGGTCGACGGACGTGGCCGCGAAGCCGTTCTCGATCACCAGGTGCTGGGCGGCGTCGAGGATCCGCTCGCGATTGATCGCCCCGTTCTTCGGCATACCCCCTTGTATCAGACCAAACAGTCTGTTACAAACAGACCAATCAGTCTGTTTCGAGAGGGAGCACCATGAACACCACCGAGAACCTTCCCTGGCTGTCCGCCGGTGGCTACGTCAGCGACGGCGGCCTGGAGACCGACCTGATCTTCAACCGCGGCGTGGACCTGCCCGAGTTCGCGTCCTTCCCGCTCGTCGAGGACGACCGCGGCCGGGGCCTGCTGCGCGACTACTACGACGGGTACGCCGCCGTCGCCCGCCGAGCCGGCGTCGGCCTCACCCTGGAATCGCCGACCTGGCGCGCGAACCCCGACTGGGGAGCCCGGGTCGGCTACGACGCCGCCGCGCTGGACCGGGTGAACCGGGCCGCGATCGGGTTCCTCGACCAGCTGCGGGACTCCTACGCGGACCTCGAGGACGTGCGGATCATCGGCGCCCTGGGCCCACGTGGCGACGGGTACGTCGCGGGCGAGAGGACCGATCCGGACGTGGCGGCCGACTACCACCGCGGCCAGGTGGAGTCGTTCGCCGCCGCGGGTGTCGACGTCGTCGCGGCGTACACGATCACCGGGCCCGAGGAGGGGATCGGGATCGCGCGCGCCGCCCGGCAGACCGGGGTCCCGGTGCTGGTCGGCTTCACCGTCGAGACCGACGGCCGGCTGCCCGACGGCACTGCGCTGCGCGACGCGGTGGCACTCGTCGAGGCCGAGGAGGCGCCCGACGGGTTCCTCGTCAACTGCGCCCACCCCACCCACATCACGCCCGCCCTCGAGGACGGCGAGTGGCTCGGCCGGATCGTCCAGGTCAACCCGAACGCCTCCACCCTCAGCCACGCCGAGCTCGACGCGGCCGAGGAGCTCGACCCGGGCGACCTCGGCCTGCTGACCACGTCGTACGACGCCCTCCGCGCGCAGCTCCCCGGCCTGGCCGTGGTCGGCGGCTGCTGCGGCACCGATGCCCGTCACGTCGCCGCCCTGTGGGGCGTGTGACCCGTCCCGACCTCGGACACCCCCGACCCGATCACGGAGAAGACCATGCGCACCAGCACCACCTCGACCGTCCACCGACCCGGCACCGACCGACCGGGCAGCGACCGACCGGGCGGCGACCGGCCGGCCGCGCCACCCGGCGCCGGCATCCGCCGCGCCACGCCGGGCGACGCGGCCACCCTGAGCCGGACCCTCGCCGACGCGTTCCGCGACGACCCGGTCTTCGACTGGTGCATCCCCGACGCACGGCAGCGGGACCAGCACCTCGCCGGCTGGTTCCGGGTCGTCGTCGACGCCCTGCTCGAGCACGAGGAGACGTACTGCACCGAGGACGCCGCCGGCGCCGCGCTGTGGGTCCGCCGGCGTGATTCCCATGACCGAGCAGCAGACGGCACACCTCGGTGCGGTCACCGCAGGGATCGGAGCCGCGGAGCTCGACCGGATCGCGGCGCTGACCGGCGAGATGGACGCCCACCACCCCCACGCCCCACACCTCTACCTCTGGTTCCTCGGGGTCCACGCGAGCCGTCGGGGACAGGGGTGGGGCGGTCGCCTCCTGGAGGCCCGACTGGCCCGGGCCGACGAGCAGTCGCTCCCCAGCTACCTCGAGGCGACCAGCCCGCGGAACCGCGCGCTGTACGAGCGCCACGGCTTCGAGGTCATCGGCGAGATCTCCACCGAGGGGTCGCCGCCGATGTGGCAGATGTGGCGGGACTGCCGGTAGTGGCACCCGGTCCACCATCCGGCACACGGCGCCGGGCGGTTCGCCCCTGACCTCGCGGTCCTCACCGGATGACGCTGGAGGTGGAACGACGTGCTCGAGGGCACGACCTACACAACCAGACAAGGGGGAGGTACGCATCATGCAGTTCGTTCCCGTCCAGAAACCCGGGTCAGGCAGAGGCGTGCACAGGGCACTCATCCTGTTCTTCGCCGGCATCCTGGCGCTCGGGGTGTTCGCACCCACCACGTCCTCGGCAGCCGGTCCGGCGCTGCTGCGGGTCAAGAACACGACGGTCACCGAAGGCGACGCCGGGACGACGGCCGCCCACGTCAAGATCAAGCTGAACCACCGCACGAACCACAGGGTGACCGTCGGCTGGGCCACGGCGGACGGGAGCGCCACGGCCGGCTCGGACTACGTCGCAGCCTCGGGGCGCGCCAGGATCGCCAAGGGTCACAAGGTCGCCTACGCCAACGTCAGCGTGATCGGTGACACGACCAACGAGTCGAACGAGTACTTCAAGGTGAGGCTGTTCCGGCCCACCGGCGCCAGGATCGTGGACCGCGTGGGGTTCGTCGAGATCCTCGACAACGACGCGCCACCCCAGGCCCGGCCGACGCTCAACGTCGCGGACGCGAAGGTCGTCGAGGGTGGGACCCTGCACTTCAAGGCCTCCCTCACCAAGGCAGCCTCGACTGCCGTCACGTTCGACTTCGCGACCGCCGACAACACCGCCACCGCGCCTGACGACTACACGGCGAGCACCGGCAACGACAGGGTCATCCCCAAGGGCGAGACCTCGGCCTACGTCACGGTGAAGACCATCGACAACGCCGACACCGTGGACGAGACGATGTTCCTCAACATCAGCGACGTCCGCGGCGCGGTCGCCGGCGACCTCCACGCGGTGGGCACCATCGTCGACGACGACGCCCAGCCGGTGCTGTCGGTGGCCTCCCTCGGCGCGGTCAAGGAGGGCGGCGTCGTCCACTTCCGGGTCTCGCTGTCCAAGGCGGCCTCGGGGCCGGTGTCGTTCCACTACGCGACTGCCGACCACACCGCCACCGCACCGAGTGACTACACCGCGATCCCCGACACGGTGAAGACCATCACCGCGGGCGACACGAGCGTGATCATCACGGTGCAGACCAACGACCCGACACCGGATGTCGCGGAGCCGACCGAGACCTTCTTCTTCAGGATCTCCAACCCGACGGGCGCGACGCTGGGGACCGCCCAGGCCCTCGGAGTCATCGAGGACGACTGAACCGACAGGAGACATCACTCACCCGGAGCCCGGCTGTCAGCGGTGACATGGCCCACCGTTTCGACTGACGTCGGCGTGGGCAGCTCACCCCCATGCAGTCGGGCCACGGAACGCACGAAGGCCCCGGGATCACCCGGGGCCTTCGACTGCTGGTGCGCGAGGGGGGAGTTGAACCCCCACGCCCTTTCGGGCACACGGACCTGAACCGTGCGCGTCTGCCTATTCCGCCACTCGCGCTTGAAGCGGGCTCAGGCTATCCCAGCGCCCTCGACATTCCCAAACCGGGCGGAGGGCGTGCACCACGGCCTGTGCCGACCCCGTTACGATCGGTCGCGACCCAGCGCGCGGCTGGGCTCGTCGGCCTGCCGTGGTCGAGGCGGCCGGCAACGGCCGAGGACGGAAGGAGGCGGGCAGCGTGAGCGGACTGTCGCGGTTCGAGCACAAGCTGGAGGAGATGATCTCCGGTGCCTTCGCCCGGGCGTTCCGCTCGGCGGTGCAGCCGGTGGAGATCTCCGCAGCGCTCCAGCGCGAGTGCGACAACAACGCCCAGATCCTCTCCCGGGACCGGCGCATGGTCCCCAACGACTTCCACGTCGAGCTGTCCCAGACCGACCTCGACCGGCTCGCGCCGTACGACACCGCGATGGGCGAGGAGCTGGTCAAGCAGCTCGAGGACCACGCCGACACGCAGAGCTACGTCTTCCCCGGCCCCGTCACGATCGACTTCGAGGCGGCCGAGGACCTGACCACGGGCCGGTTCCGCATCCGCAGCCGGGCCCAGGCGAAGGTCACCGGCAGCGCCAGCCACACCCAGGTACGCCGGGCCCGCGCCCTGCTCGAGGTCAACGGCACCCGCCACCCGCTGCAGCCCCCCGGCCTGGTGATCGGCCGCGGGACCGAGGCCGACGTCCGCATCAACGACCCGGGGGTCAGCCGCCGGCACGTCGAGTTCGTCGTCGAGCCCGGGGACCACGCCCGGATCGAGGTGCGCGACCTCGGGTCGACCAACGGCATGCACGTGGACGGCCACCGGGTCACCCACACCGGCGTGCGCGACGGCTCCCAGGTCAAGATCGGCAACACCACGATGACCGTGCACGTCATCGAGGAGGACATGGATGTCTGAGCTCACCCTGTTCCTGATCCGGGTGGCCTACCTGGCGATCCTGTGGATCTTCGTCCTCTCGGCGATCTCGGTGATCCGCTCCGACATGTTCGGGGCGCGGGTCCCCGAGGCGGCCCGTGGTGCGGCCAACCGGAGCCGCAAGCAGCCCAAGGCGGCCAAGCCGCCGACGCGGCGCCGCGGAGCGCCGACCCACGTGCTGGTCACCGAGGGCGCGAACTCCGGTGAGCGCGCCGACCTGGACCGGGCCCCGATCCTGATCGGGCGCGGCAACGACGCGGCGATCCGGCTCGACGACGACTACGTGTCCACCCGACACGCGCGGATCGCCGCCTCCGGCGACCAGTGGTTCGTGGAGGACCTCGGCTCCACCAACGGCACCTACATCGGCAGCGTCCGGATCACCCAGCCCACCACGATCAGCCTCGGCACCCAGGTCCGCATCGGCAAGACCATCCTCGAGCTGCGGAAGTAGCTGCGCATGACCCAGCCGACCACCCAGCCGACGACCCGGCCGACCGCGCCGCTGCGGCTCCAGTTCGCCGCCGTCTCCGACGTGGGCCGGGTCCGCAAGGACAACCAGGACTCCGGGTACGCCGGACCCTGGCTGCTGTCGGTGTGCGACGGCGTGGGCGGGGCCGCCCGCGGTGACATCGCCTCCAGCACCGCCATCCAGCAGCTCCGCAAGCTCGACGAGCCGCCCACCGAGGACCTGCTGGGCCAGGTGGCCGGCGCGCTGCACCGGGCCCACGACCGGATCGGCGAGCTGGTCGACGAGGACCCCTCCCTCAACGGCACCAGCACCACCGCCACCGTCGCCCTCTTCGACGGCACCCGGCTCGGCCTCGGGCACGTCGGCGACAGCCGTGCCTACCTCTACCGCAGCGGCGAGATCACGCAGCTGACCAAGGACCACACCTTCGTGCAGAGCCTCATCGACGAGGGCCGCATCACCGAGGACGAGGCACGCGTCCACCCGCACCGCAACCTCATCCTCAAGGCCCTCGACGGCATCCACGAGGCGGAGCCCGACCTCTTCCACATCGGCCTGGCCGCGGGCGACCGCATCCTGCTCTGCAGCGACGGCGCGTCCGGTGTCCTCGACGACCGCCGGCTGGCCGACATCCTCTCGACCGGCGGTCCGGACTTCGCCGCGGTCGAGCTGGTCCGCGCCAGCCTGGAGGCCGGCAGCTCCGACAACGTCACGTGCATCGTGGCCGACGTGGTGGACGGCTCCACGCCGGTCGAGGACCCCCCTCCGATCCTGGTCGGCGCCGCCGCCGAGCTGCGGCGGCGTACCCGCAGCGCCAAGGGCAGCCTCTTCCGCGGGCACCGCGCCGGCGACACCGGCGAGCTCGAGCCCGTCGCCGCCGAGATCCCCGACGACGTGCCGTTCGCGATCTCCAACGACCCGTTGGACCCCGAGCAGGCCCGCTACGCGCCGCGCCCACCGCGCCGGTTCGTGTGGCTCAAGCGGCTGCTCGCGGGCCTGATCGTCCTCGGTCTCCTCTGGGTCGCCCTGGCCGCGGCCTGGTCGTGGAGCCAGCAGCAGTACTACGTCGGTGAGCAGGACGGCACCGTGGTCATCTACCGCGGCCTGAACGCCGACCTGCCCGGCGTCTCGCTGTCCAGCACCTACGAGACCACCGACGTCCAGATCGCCCGGCTCTCCGACTTCGACGCGGGCAAGGTCCGCGAGGGGATCGACGCCGGCAGCCTCGACGACGCCCGGCGCGCCGTCGACAACCTCGCGTCCAAGCAGTCCACCGACACCACCGCAGGCGGCTGAGCCATGGCCCAGAACAGCGGTTCGTTCCTCGGGTTCGTGCACCGGCGTCGCCGGGGCGCGGAGCTCTTCCTGCTCGTGCTCGCCCTCGCGGTCGGCATCGGCGCCTACGCCGCCGTCGGCATCGGCGTCGAGGGGGAGGTCCCGGCCGACATCATCGGCTACGGCGGCTGGCTGGCGGTCCTGGTCGTCGGCTGCCACGTCGTGGTGCGCTTCGTCGCGCCGTACGCCGACCCGGTGCTGCTGCCCGTCGTCGCGGCCCTCAACGGGCTCGGCCTCGCGGTCATCCACCGGCTCGACCTCGCCTACGCCGCCGACAGCAGCGACGCGACGCCCGCGGGCTTCGCCCGGCAGCAGCTGATCTGGATGACCCTCGGCGTGCTGCTGTTCATCGGGACCCTGTTCGTGCTGCGCGACCACCGGGTCCTGCAGCGGTTCACCTACACCAGCGGCCTCGGCGCGATCGTGCTGCTCCTGCTGCCCATGCTCCCCGGTATCGGCGCGACCATCAACGGCGCCCGGATCTGGATCCACCTCGGCCCGTTCAGCTTCCAGCCGGGCGAGGTCGCCAAGGTGCTGCTGGTGATCGCCTTCGCCGGCTACCTGGTGCTGCACCGCGACGCGCTGGCCCTCGCCGGCCGCCGGGTCCTCTTCGTCGACCTGCCGCGCGGCCGGGACCTCGGCCCGATCCTGGCGATGTGGCTGATCAGCCTGGGCATCCTGGTCTTCCAGCACGACCTCGGCTCCAGCCTGCTGTTCTTCGGCCTCTTCCTGATCATGCTGTACGTCGCCACCGAACGCCCGGGGTGGCTGATCGTCGGCGGCGGGCTCTTCCTCCTGGGGGCGCTCGCGGCGTACAAGCTCATCAGCCACGTCACCCTGCGCGTCGACGTCTGGCTGCACCCGATGTCCTACTACGACAAGAGCCCGGGCAGCTTCCAGCCCGTCGAGGCGATGTTCGGGATGGGCTGGGGCGGCCTGATCGGCCGCGGCTTCGGTGACGGCAGCCCGCAGCGGGTGCCCTACGCCAACTCCGACTTCATCATCAGCTCGATCGGCGAGGAGCTGGGCCTGACCGCGGTGATCGCGGTGATCCTGCTCTACGGCCTGATCGTGGAGCGGGCGCTGCGCGCGGCGCTCGTGTGCCGCGACGGCTTCGGCAAGCTGGTGGCCACCGGCCTGGCCGCGATCTTCGCGCTCCAGGTCTTCGTGGTCATCGGCGGTGTCACCAGCCTGATCCCGCTCACCGGCCTCACCACACCGTTCCTCTCCTACGGCGGGTCCTCGCTCGTCGCGAACTGGGTGATCATCGCGTTGCTGCTCCGCATCTCCGACCAGGCCCGCCGGCCGATCCCGGACCTGTCGGGTCCGGACGAGATCGCCGACTCCGAGGCGACGCAGGTGGTGAAGCTCCAGTCATGAACAAGCCGATCCGCACCATCTCGATCTTCTGCCTGCTGCTGTTCGTGGCGCTGATGCTCAACGCGACGTACCTCCAGTACTACAAGGCCGGAGCCCTGGACAAGGACCCGCAGAACCGTCGGGTCATCGCGGCGGCCTTCTCCCGGGAGCGGGGCGCGATCCTGGTCGGGCGCGACCCGGTGGCGCAGAGCGTCAGCACCGACGACCAGTACAAGTTCCAGCGGACCTACTCCCAGCCCTTCAAGTACGCCCCGCTCACCGGCTGGTTCTCCTACTACAGCCAGACCGGGATCGAGCAGTCGCAGAACGACGTGCTCTCCGGTGACGACTCGCTGCTGTTCGTCACCAAGCTGGTCGACCTGCTCAGCAACGACTCCTCCAAGGGCGGCAGCGTCGAGCTCACCATCGACCCCGCGGCCCAGACCGCGGCGTACGACGGGCTGCGCGCCCTGCCCGGCGACGTCCAGGGCGCCGTGGTCGCGCTCGAGCCCAGCACCGGCAAGATCCTCGCGATGGTGTCGCTGCCGACCTACGACCCCAACAAGCTCGCCGGACACGACTTCTCGGAGGCCGGCAAGGCCTACGACCAGCTCAACGCCAACGAGTCCGAGCCGTTGCTCAACCGTGCCATCCAGACCCGGCTGCCACCCGGCTCGACGTTCAAGGTGGTGACCGCGGCGGCGGCCATCGAGAGCGGCAACTACAGCGCCGACTCACAGGTCCCCGGAGGGGCGGAGTACACCCCGCCGCAGACCGGCAACGTCATCGACAACGAGGGTCGTGACTGCGGCACCAGCCGGATCCCGTTCGCCCAGGCGATGGAGAACTCCTGCAACACCACCTTCGCCGCCCTGGCCAACGAGGTGGGCGCCGAGGGGATGCGGAAGCAGGCGGAGGCGTTCGGCTTCAACAGCCACTACCTCGAGGACCTCGGGCCGCAGGCCGAGTCCAACTTCCCGACCGACGACGCGCTCTCGCCGGCGTTCGTCGCCCAGACCGGCATCGGCCAGTACGAGGTGGCCGCCACGCCGCTGCAGATGGCGATGGTCGTCGCGGGCATCGCCAACGGCGGCACCGTGATGCGCCCCTACGTCGTCGACGAGGTGCAGTCGCCCGAGCTCGACGTGCTCGACAAGACCGAGCCCAGCGAGCTCTCGCGCGCGGTGTCGTCCTCGACCGCCAGCGAGCTCACCAAGCTGCTGGTCGCCACCGTCGACGACGGCACGGCGTACCCCGCGGCGATCCCGGGCGTCGTGGTCGCCGGCAAGACCGGCACCGCCCAGAGCGGCATCGACAACGTGCCGCCGTACGCCTGGTTCGTCTCGTTCGCTCCCGCCGACGACCCGAAGGTCGCGGTGGCGGTGATGATCCAGAAGGCCGACATCCCCCGCGGTGAGATCGCCGGCGGCCAGCTCGGCGGACCGATCGCCAAGGCGGTCATGGAGGCGGTGATCCAGTGACCCCGCCGGAGCAGGACTTCGGGTTCGCCGACGACGGCCGGCGCTACCGGCTCGACTCCCGGATCGCCACCGGCGGGATGGGCGAGGTCTGGCGGGGCACCGACACCGTGCTCAACCGCGAGGTCGCGATCAAGCTGCTCAAGCGCGAGTACGCCGACGACGAGTCGTTCCGCTCCCGCTTCGAGACCGAGGCCCGGCACGCCGGCTCCCTGCACCACCCCGGGATCGCGGCGGTCTTCGACTTCGGCGAGGGAGCCCCGGCCGACGGGTCCGGCGCGCCGCGCCCCTACCTGGTGATGGAGCTCGTCGACGGGCAGCCGCTCTCCGACCTGCTGCGCCCCGACGAGCCGATGGACCCCGACGTCACCCGCGACCTGCTCGGCCAGGCCGCCGCCGCGATCGGCGCGGCGCACGCCGCGGGCATCGTGCACCGTGACATCAAGCCGGCCAACCTGCTGGTCACCCCGGCGCGCGAGGTCAAGATCACCGACTTCGGCATCGCCCGGGCCGCCGAGGGGATGGCGCTCACCCAGACCGGCCAGGTCATGGGCACCCCGCAGTACATCTCCCCCGAGCAGGCACGGGGGACCACCGCCACGCCCGCCTCCGACGTCTACGCGCTCGGGGTCGTGGCCTTCGAGTGCCTCGCCGGTCGGCGCCCGTTCGTCGCCGACACCCCGATCGCCACAGCCCTCGCCCACCTGCGCGAGCCGGTGCCGCCGCTGCCGCCGGAGGTCCCCGCCGACCTCGCGGCCGTCGTACGCAAGGCGATGTCGAAGGAGCCCGGGGACCGGTACGCCGACGGCGCGGCGTTCGCTGCCGCCCTCCGGGACCCGGCCACCGCCGCCACCGCGATCGTGCCGCCGCCGGACACCGGGAGCACCCAGGTGCTCGCCGGCGCTGGAGCGGCGGGTGCCGCGGGTGCTGCGGGTGCCGCCGCGCTGGACACGGGTGCGGCCGAGGCCGCACCCACCGGGCCCACGCACGCCGCCACCCCGCCGCCGCGTCGCCGCCGGGGTGCCCTGTGGCTGCTCGCCGGGGCGTTCGCCGTGCTCGCCGTCGTGGTGATCGGCTTCCTCGTCTTCGCGGGCGGGGGCGACCAGACCGACCCGACGCAGAACCCCACGAAGCATCCCTCGCGCACCCACAAGCCCACGAAGGCGCCGTCGAGCGAGCCGACCCAGGCCCCGACCACGACCAGCCCCTCGTCGGCCGCGCCCTCCTCCGCGCCCACCTCCCAGGAGCCCACGCAGTCCAGCAGCCCCACGGTGACCGAGTCGCCCTCCGCCTCCACCACGCCGACCCAGTCGCCGAGCAGCACCACCTCCGCGCCGACGGCCACGGAGACCACGACCGCGCCGGCGTCCCAGGCTCCTGCGACCACCTCGACCACGTCCCCCAGTGCCGGCGCCACCGCCGCCAGCCGGGCCCCGGCGCCGAGCACCGACGGAAAGGCCGCCCGCTGATGAGCAACCCGCAGCCGACGGTGGTCGGCGGACGCTACGAGCTCGGTGAGCTCCTCGGCCGTGGCGGCATGGCCGAGGTCCGCAAGGGCATCGACACCCGACTCGGTCGCGTGGTCGCGGTCAAGCGCTTGCGCACCGACCTCGCCAGCGACGCGACGTTCCAGGCCCGGTTCCGGCGCGAGGCGCAGTCGTCGGCGTCGCTCAACCACCCGGCCATCGTCGCGGTCTACGACACCGGCGAGGAGATGTCGACCGACGGGTCCGACGTCGCCCAGCCCTACATCGTCATGGAGTTCGTCGCCGGCCGGACGCTGCGCGACATCCTGCGCGAGGGTCGCAAGATCCTGCCCGAACGGGCCCTGGAGATCACCAGCGGCGTGCTCTCCGCGCTCGACTACAGCCACCGTGCGGGGATCATCCACCGCGACATCAAGCCCGGCAACGTGATGCTCACCCCGAGCGGCGACGTGAAGGTGATGGACTTCGGCATCGCCCGCGCGATCAGCGACGCGTCGTCGACCATGACCCAGACCGCCGCGGTCGTCGGCACCGCCCAGTACCTCTCCCCGGAGCAGGCCCGCGGCGAGACCGTCGACTCCCGCTCGGACGTCTACTCCGCCGGCTGCCTGCTCTACGAGCTGCTCACCGGGCGGCCGCCGTTCGTGGGCGACAGCCCCGTGGCGGTCGCCTACCAGCACGTCCGGGAGCCGGCCGCGCCGCCGTCGGACCACGACACCGAGCTGCCGGCGGAGATCGACGCGATCGTGATGAAGGCGCTGGCCAAGCGCCTCGAGGACCGCTACCAGTCGGCCGCGGCCATGCGCAGCGACATCGAGCGCTACCTCGCCGGCCGTCCCGTGCACGCCGTGGTCCCGCCGGCGCCGACCGCGACGACGCTGATCCCCCCGGTGGACCCACCGATGGACACGACCGCGACGCGTCCCGTCGCGCCTCCGCCCGAGGAGGAGGAGCGCGGCGGGCGCACCGGCATCATGGTCGCCCTCGGGCTCCTGCTCATCCTGCTGATCGCCGGCGCGGCGTACCTCCTGCCGCGGCTGTTCGAGCAGCCGGTCGAGCAGACCCAGGTCCCGAACCTGATCGGGTTGAGCGAGAAGCAGGCGCGTGCGGCGATCGGCGACGCCGGGCTCGGCGTGGGCACGGTCGACTTCCAGGCCGACCAGGACGTGGCCAAGGACAAGGTCATCAGCCAGGACCCGAACCGGGACCAGTACGTCGACCCCGGCTCCGACATCGACTTCGTGGTCTCCACCGGCAAGCCGCTGGTGACCGTGCCCTCGGTGGTCGGTCAGGACAAGGACACGGCGGCCACGACGCTGCGGAACGCCAAGCTGAAGGTGACGCTCAAGCAGACGCCCTCCGACGAGCCGGCGGGGCAGGTCCTCACGACCGATCCCGCGGGTGGCGCGAGCGTGCCGCAGGGCAGCACGGTCACCGTCTCCTTCTCCGACGGCCCCGAGCAGATCCCCGACGTCGTCGGCATGCAGCAGAAGCAGGCCGAGAAGGCGATCCGCGACGCCGGGTTCCAGCCCGACGTCCTGGAGTCCTCGAGCACGACCGAGCCCAAGGGCACCGTGATCAAGCAGAGCCCCCAGGCCGGCCAGACCGCCGACCAGGGCTCCACGGTCACGATCCTGGTGTCATCGTACGAGCCGCCGACCGAGTCGCCCTCGCCGACCGAGACGCCGACGGAGACCCCCACGCTGCCGACCGGGCCGCCGTCGCCCACCGGCCGCAACGCCCTGCCGCCGGGACGCCTCAGCGGCCGGTGAGGCGCATGGGGTGGCCGGGTCTCAGCGCAGCGGCTTGGCGTAGTTGAGGTCGAGGAGCCCGTCGTACGCCGGTGCCGTGATGCTGTCCTCGAGCTGGAGGTCCCAGCCCACGGAGATGGTCGGATCCGCGGCCTGCTCGCGGTAGACCTGCAGGTAGCGGTCGTCCTCGATCGCGCTCAGCAGCGTCGCCTGGTCGCCGACCGCGGAGATCACGTAGGGCTGGGAGTAGGGGACGCCCTGGAGCTGGACGGCGTTCCCCTCGCACTTGATGCCGGTGGTGGTCACCACCCGCTGTCCCTGGACGGTGACCGCGGTGGCACCGGCCTTCCACATCGCGTTCACGACCGCCTGGATGTCCTGCTGGTGCACGACGAGGTAGTTGAGGTCGCGGGTGGTGTTGTTGATGACCTCCTCGGGCGCGTCGGAGAGCGTGACGGTGACCCCGGGTCCGGTGCGCGGCACCAGCCCGGCCGGGTCCTCGAGCTTCTGGATGCGCCGCTGGTAGCGCTGCACCTCGGTGTCGTTGACCGACTCGGTGAGCGTGGCGACATCGGCGTTCAGGTCCTTCACCCGCTGCTGGAGCGCCTGGTAGTCCCGGGCCTCGTTGCTGACCAGCGACGCGAGGTCGGTGTAGCGGCCGGGCCGCAGGTCGGTCCCCTGGCTGTTGTGGGCGCTGACCACGAAGAGCGCCCCGCACAGCAGCACCACCAGCGGCGTGCCGAGGCGCCACAGGCCCCAGCGGCGGCGCGGTCGGCTCGTGCCGTTGTCGGGGCTCGCGTGGGATCCAGGGGTCACGGCGACTAAGGTAGCCCGCGACCTGTGATGACGCGTCATGGTCGCCTGCCGAAATCAGCCCTCTCGCGGGGTCACCACCGAGGAGCAGTCTCGTGTCCAAGCCGAAGTCCAAGCAGCCGGACTACCTCAAGCCGACCCGGGGACCGGTGTTCTCGGCACGGTTCGTGATCGCGCTGGTGCTGATCCTCCTCGGCATCGCCTGGATGACCTACTACTACACCGCCGTCCGGGTCGACCCCACCGTGCTGCCCCCGCCGAAGGCCGGGGACCCGAAGTTCATGGCCGACCTCGGTAACTGGAACTACCTCATCGGCTTCGGGATGGTCTTCGCCGGCCTGGTCGTCGCGGCCCATCCGTCCACCCCGCTCGGCCGCGGTCGCGGCGTCGTGGTCGGGATGCTCGGCTGCTTCCTGATCGGGCTGCTGTGGATCTGCACCTTCTACGTGATCAGCGACAACCTGAGCAGGCTCCCGGTCTTCGACGACCTCGGCCAGAAGAACCTGCTGGTGGGCATCGGCTTCATGGCCGTCGGCTTCGTCTACGCCACGCGCTGGGAGTGATCGCCGCCCCGGCCTGAGGTGCCCGCCGGATCGCTCTGGACCGCCGGTCCGTCCCCCTGGGGATGGGCCGGCGGTTTTGCACATTGGGGACAAGGCTGTGGAGAACTACATCCATGTAGTTCTCCACAGGTAAATCCACAGTTGTGCACAACCGTTGCTGACTGTGCCCGCCTGAGCGCGCCTCGTGCAGGGTGCCTACCCACAATTGGGGATGGGCAACCCTCCGAGCTTGTGGAGAACTGTGGACAACCGACGGGTCGACGTGCTGGCGCGCCGACAAGCGACGGGTCGGCGTCAGGTGAGGGTCGCGGTGCGGAGCAGGACCGCGACCACGAGGGCGAGGGTGATCGCGCCGAGCCCGAGCGACTGCCACAGGGTGCGGTGGGTCCGCGGCGAGTAGGCCAGCACGACGGCGATCAGGGCGCCGCCGAGGAAGCCGCCGAGGTGGCCCTCCCAGGAGATGAAGCCCCGGCCCACCACGGTGATCAGGAAGTTGAGGCCGATCCACATCAGGATCGGCTGCAGGTTGCCGCCGACCTTGAAGGCCAGCACCAGCAGCGCGCCCATCAGGCCGAAGATCGCGCCCGAGGCGCCGAGGGTGGAGCCGTCGACGGGGGCGAGCCAGTAGACCAGCGTGGAGCCGGCCAGGGCCGAGATCAGGTAGAGCGCCAGGAACCGGGCGCGGCCGATCGCCAGCTCCAGCTGGGGACCGAGGAACCACAGCGCCAGCATGTTGAAGCCGATGTGCCAGATCTCGACGTGCGTGAAGGCACTGGTGAGGAGCTGCCAGTAGGCCCCGTCGCTGACGCCGTTGATCCAGTCGCCCTGCGGGTTCGTGGCGCAGACGGTCTCGCTGCCGATCCCGGGGTAGTAGAGGTCGGGGCGGCTGGCCGAGACGCAGCGCCCGGTGGGCAGCAGCATCAGCTTGTTGAGCCAGGCGCTGGCCGAGCCGCCGGTGGCCATCACCAGCAACCAGACGGCCGCGTTGACTGCGATCAGCACCATCGAGGTGAGGCCGGCGTTGCCGGGCCGCAGCCCGCCGTACGCCGTGCGCCCGCTGCGGGTGGTCTTCGCGCCCTCCGCGACGCACTGCGGGCACTGGAAGCCCACCGCGGCGTCGCGCATGCAGTCCGGGCAGATGGCCCGGTCGCAGCGCTGGCAGCGGATGTACGACTCGCGGCCGGGGTGCCGGTAACAGGTCGGCACCCCGGCTGCGGGGGTCGGGTTGCCGCTCAGGAGCGCACGACCTCGACGTGCTCGATCACGACCGGCTCGAGCGGGCGGTCGCCGGGGCCGGTCGCGGTGGTGCCGATCGCGTCGACGACGTCGCGCGAGGCCTGGTCGGCGACCTCACCGAAGATGGTGTGCTTGAAGTTCAGCCACGAGGTCGCGCCCACCGTGATGAAGAACTGCGAGCCGTTGGTGCCCGGGCCGGCGTTGGCCATCGCGAGCAGGTAGGGCTTGTCGAAGGTGAGCTCGGGGTGCGGCTCGTCCTTGAAGGTGTAGCCGGGGCCGCCGGTGCCGGTGCCGAGCGGGCAGCCGCCCTGGATCATGAAGCCCTCGATGACGCGGTGGAAACCCAGGCCGTCGTAGAACGGGCCGGTCTTGCCGTTGCCGGCGTCGTACGACTTGGTGCCCTCGGCCAGCCCCACGAAGTTGGCCACCGTCTCCGGCGCGTGGTCGGGGAACAGGTTGAGGGTGATGTCGCCCTTGTTGGTCTTCAAGATGGCCTGCGTGTCAGCCATGACTGCCTCTCGCGTGAAATGGGTACGACGTGCACGTCGATGCTGTCTGTGCGTCCCCGATCCTCGCACGCGCGGCAAGACGTCCCACAAGACGTCTGGCCAGGCGCGCGCACGCTGGCTGGGTCGGGTGAGACATGATCGAATGGAAGCCACACGACGAGAAGGAAGTGTCACGCCCATGGGCCTGCGCAAGAAGAAGTCGCTCATCGATCAAGCCTCCGAGTACGTCGACACGGTCCGGCCTCAGCTCGAGTCGGCCGCCGAGACCGCGAAGGCCGCGGCCCTCGACGCCAAGGAGCGCGCGCTGCCGCTCCTGGCCGAGGCCCGGGAGAAGGCCGGCCCTGCGCTCGCCGACGCCCGTGAGAAGGCCGCGCCGTACCTCGCCGACGCACGCGAGAAGGCGGCCCCCTACGTCGCCGAGGCCCGGGAGAAGGCCGCGCCCTACGTCGCCGACGCACGCGAGAAGGCGGCCCCCTACGTCGCCGAGGCCCGTGAGAAGGCCGCCCCCGTGCTGGCCGACGCCCGCGCCAAGGCGGCGCCCGTCGTCGCGACCGGCGTCGCGATCGCCTCCGAGAAGGCCGCCCAGGGCGCCCAGTTCGCCGCCGAGAAGGCCGCCGAGGGCCGCGACCTGGCCGCCGCCAAGGCCGCGGAGCTGAACCCGGAGAAGAAGAAGGGGTCGAAGCTGAAGAAGATCCTGCTCATCGGCGGGGTCGCTGCCGTGCTCGGCTTCGTCGCCCGCAAGCTGCAGGGTGGCGGCGCCGGCAGCGACAGCTGGCAGTCGTCCTACGTGCCGACGCCTGCACCGACGCCGCCCACGCCGCCCACGCCCGCCGCTCCCATGTCGGGTGTGGACACCGGCACGGGCGAGGAGGACCAGGGCGGCTCGTCGCCCGACGAGGCGCTCGCCGACCAGGCCGAGGCACCGCACCCGGTCACCACTCCGGACGACCCGGCCGACGTGGTCTCGATCGAGGGGGACGACACCGACGACAAGGCCTGAGCAGCCCGCCGCGGACCGCGGCACTCAGCTCCCGGACCGGCCGGAGGAGAGATCCTCCGGCCGGTTCTCCTCCACCCAGGTGTCGATCCGCTCCCACCACGCGTAGAGCCAGTCGATCCGCGCCTCTCGCCCCTCGGGGATCTCCGCGCGCGGCACCTGCCACCAGCGCATGATCAGCTGCTTGTCCATCGGCAGCTCCCGCCACACGTCCGCGACGGTCCGCAGGTGGTCCAGTCCGGTGTGCGCGACCAGGACGACGTCGGCGTCCGGGGCGGCGTCGAGCGCGGCCAGGAATCCGCCGGGCCGCGGCGCGAGCACGTTGGTCATCTCCTCGGCGCGCCGCGCCATCCGCTCCATCCCGAGCCGGTGCAGCCGGTCGATCGCGCGCTGACGCCGCTCGGGGGTGAAGTTGCCGCCCTCGGGGAAGATCACGAACGCGTCGTTGTCGTCGAGGCCGGACGCCAGGGCCGCGATGTGCGACTCGAAGTCCTCACCGGGACCCGGGTTGGTGGAGATGAACCGGGCCGGGATCCGGCCCAGCAGCACGTCGATCGCGGGGTCCCAGGCGAGCGTGTCCTTGAGCACGACCCGGGGCTCCCGGGAGTACCAGTGCATCAGCGCGTAGATCAGGGTGAAGGAGTCGCCCGGCCCGGCGTGCCGGCAGCAGACCAGCAGCGGGGTCCCCGGGTGGGCGTCGGGAGCCGGGCCGTCGGTGGTGATCCGCAGCCGCAGCACCCGCCGCGACTCCCGGAAGAACAGCCACGTCACGCCCTGCACCAGGTCGTAGTGGATGCCCTCGAAGTACGGCGTGCGCAGCCGCCAGCCGAACCCCGAGGCGAGCCACAGCCCGAACATCACCACGAGCAGCAGCGCCTCGCAGGTGAGGTAGAGGATGACCACCCACAGCAGCCGCAGCGCGCGCCAGCGCCCGGGCAGCACCGGGGACAGCGCCGCGGCCGCGATCAGCCACAGCGGCAGGGTGACCCACAGCAGCACCGTGAGCAGGACGGCCGCGGGCGCGAGGACGACGCGTCGCAGCAGCCGGGTCATCGCGGGTCCGGGGTGGCCAGGTGCTCCTCGAGGTAGGCCGCCGAGGCCTCGTAGGTGTCGTCGATGCGCTGCTGCACGCTGCCGAAGTCCCGGCTGCCGAGCAGCGTGTCGTCCCGGCTGGAGGTGCCCCGGGCGGGCAGCACGTGGGCCTCGACCCCGCCGGGCAGCTCGGCCATCTCCCGCACGAACCGGTGCCGCCGGGCGATCTCGAACGACACCCGCGCCACCTCCCACGGCCGGCGCGGCACGCTCAACGGCCGGTCGAGACGGCCCACCTGCAGCACGAAGACCCGGGTGGCCCCCAGCTGCACCGCCCGGCCGACGGGGACGGAGTTCACGATGCCGCCGTCGAGGAAGTGCTCGTCGCCCACCTTGGCCGGCGGCAGCAGGCCGGGTACGGCGGCGCTCGCGACGACGGCGTCCACCACCGGGCCGGAGTCGAACCAGTGCTCCGCGGACCGCTCGATGCTGGCGGCGCAGACCTGGAACCGGACCGGCAGCTCCTCGAACGTGACGTCGCCGAGCTCCTCGGCCAGCCGCTTCTTCAGGGGCTTGGCGGAGTAGATGTGGGTGCCGGTCGAAACGGCGCGCCGGACGGTGCGCAGCCTGCGGTCGCCGTACACCTCCTGGCCGGAGCGGCTGGCCCCGCGCCACAGGTCGGTCAGGCGCTCGATGACCGCCGGGGAGGGGTCGCGGGCGACCATGGCGCCGTTCAGCGCGCCGACGCTGGTGCCGAGGACGAGGTCTGGAACGATCCCGCGCTCGAACAGGGCGCGCAGCATGCCGACCTCGACCGCGCCGAGGACGCCCCCGCCGCCCAGCACGAACGCGGTCGTCACGCGATCAGACGCCTTCGGCGCGTGAGCCGTCCCCGGTGGTCGGGCCGGCTCCGGTGGTCGAGCCTGTCGAGACCAGCTCGGGGTGCTCGGCACGCATCCGCTGGGTGACCTTGTGCTCGACCCAGAAGATCAGCAGCGGGATCAGGCCCGCGGCGAGCGCGACGACCGTGAAGCCGGCCGACCACCCGGCCTTGCGGGAGAGGAAGAAGGCGACCACCACGTAGATCATGAACACCCAACCGTGGGCGACCCACAGGATGCTCGCGGACTCGCCGAACTGCTGCAGGTCACCGCCCTCGGGGGCGAGGTACTTCAGCGGCATCGCCACCAGGGCGCAGAAGGCGAGCAGCACGCCCACGACGATGGCGAGCACGCGGTAGGCGTTGAACAGGTTCTTCACGCCGCCCAACCTACTGGCCGTCCACAGCGGTGCCGGCGGGCTCTCCCGCCGCCCCCTCCGCCGACGTGGCCTGGGTCTCGGTGTCGGCCTCGCGCGCCCGGACGGTCTCGTCCCGGATCCACCGCACCCAGACGAACAACGCGAAGGCCGCGAAGAACCACCACTCGATGGCGTAGAGGAGGTTGCGCAGGGCCGTGAACCGGCCCGCGTCGGGCAGCTGCTCGAGGTCGGCGTGCTCGAGTCCCGTGGTCCCGTCGTTGGTCGCGCGGTCCCCGACCGGCCACTTCCCCGGCGCCGCCCGGTCGGCGACGACGGCGTAGGCGCCGTAGAGGTCCTGGTCGACGTGCTGGATGACGTCGGCGGTCCGGAGCTGCGGAAGCACGTCGTCGCCCGGGTCGGGGTCGGCCTCGCCGGTGCCCTCGGGGGGCTGGAGCCAGCCGACGAGCTCGCCGTACCCGGTCGGCGGCGCGGGTGCCCGGCCCGGGTCGCTCACCCAGCCGCGCACGACCGGGATCGCCGGGTCGTGCGCCCCGGTGATCGCCAGCGGGGTCACCACCCAGTAGCCCTCGCGGCCGTCCTGCTCGCGCCCGGAGACGTAGACGGTTCCGTCGGGCACCCAGGTCCCGCCGAGGATCACCGGCTGGCCGATCCGGTTGCCCGGGAACGGGTCGTCCGGGCCGATCACCGAGCGCAGGGCGACCGGCTCGACGCGGGTCAGGTCCTGGGCCTCCGCGGCCCGGCGGGCCTGCCACGCGTCGTACTGCCAGACCCCGAGGCCCACGGCGGCGGCGGTGAGCACGACCGCCAGCAGGTGCACCCCCCAGTAGCGGGGGGCGAGCATCGTGGGCACGCCGTCCAGCATACGAAGCGCTGCCGGGCCCGACCGCGGCGCGGGGCCTGTCCACGTACTGGTCTGACCACTTGACCACTGGCCGGCGCCGAACCTAGCGTCGAGGACATGCCACTGCAGCCCGTGTCCCGCCGCTCCGTGCCCGACGAGGTGTTCGACCAGGTCCTCGGTGAGGTCGTGGACGGCGGCCTCGAGGCGGGCGAGGCGCTGCCCAGCGAACGGCGTCTCGCCGAGGTGCTCGGGGTCTCCCGGCCCGCGGTCCGCGAGGCCCTGCAGCGGATGGCGCAGACCCGGCTGGTCGAGGTCCGCCACGGCGGGGCGACCACGGTCCGCGACTTCCGCAGGTACGCCGGCCTCGACCTGCTGCCCCGGCTGCTGGTGCGCGGGGGCGGCCTCGACGCGACCGTGGCCCGCAGCATCCTCGAGGCCCGGCTGGTGATCGGGCCGGGCGTCGCGGCGCTGGCCGCCGAGCGCGGGGGACCGGCGCTGCTCGCGGCCCTCACGGGGGCCGTCGACGCGCTGGCCGGGACCGAGGACGACGTGGAGCGCCAGGTGCACGCGCTGGCGTACTGGGACGTCGTGGTCGACGGCGCCGACTCGCTCGCCTTCCGGCTGATGTTCAACAGCCTGCGCGCGGCCTACGAACCCGCGCTGGAGGCGCTCGCCCCCGTGATGGCCGAGGAGGTCGGCCAGGTCGGCGCCTACCGGGTGCTGACCGCCGCGATCGGCGAGGGCGACCCCGACACCGCCCGGGCTGCGGCCGAGCGGGTGCTCCGGCCCGCGACGACCAGCCTGCTCACCGCCCTCCGGGCACTCGACGAGACCCGTCAGGAGAAGAGATGACCAAGGCGTCGCCCGACATCGAGAAGCTCGCGGCCCAGCGACTGGCCGCCGACGAGGCCCGGATCGACCGGACCACCGGCACCGGCCCACGGCGAACCAACGTCACGCTGGGCACCGCCTGGCGCTCCTTCTGGCGCCACCCCTCCCCGTGGATGATCTCGACCTTCCTGCTCGGCTCGGTCGTGGCCCGCGTCCTGGTCGGCGGCGGGTCGTGGTGGGAGCTGGTCATCCCGGCCGCGCTCGTGGCGCTCTTCCCGCTCATCGAGTGGGTGATCCACGTGTTCGTGCTGCACTGGCGTCCCCGCCGGCTCGGCCCGGTCGAGGTCGACTCGCTGCTGGCGCGCAAGCACCGGGAGCACCACGCCGACCCGCGTGACGTCCCGCTGGTGTTCATCCCGTGGCCGGCGCTCGTCTGGCTGCTGCCGGCGTACGTCGTCGTCGCGCTGCTGGCGATGCCGTCGCTGCCGAGCGCGCTGTCGCTGCTGGTGTCCGTCCACGCGATCAAGCTCGGCTACGAGTGGACCCACTACCTGGTGCACAGCGACTACCGGCCGCGGTCGCGGTGGTTCCGCTCGGTGTGGCGCAACCACCGGCTGCACCACTACAAGAACGAGCACTACTGGTTCGCGGTGACGACCGCCGGCACCGCCGACCGGCTCCTCGGGACCTACCCCGACCCGGCCTCGGTCCCGACGTCGCCCACGGTCAAGCGGCTGCACGCGACCGAGGACACCGAGCGCGGCACCGTCGCCTCGTGACCGTCCACCACCTCAACTGCGCGACCATGCGTCCGGCCGGCTCCCTCGGCGGCCGGGCCCTGCCGGCGCGGCTGGTGGCGCACTGCCTGCTGGTCGAGCGCGCCGACGGGCTGCTGCTGGTCGACAGCGGTTTCGGCACCGGCGACATCGCGGACCCCGGCCGCCTGGGACGGCCGTTCCGCACCGCGGTGCGGCCGGCACTCGACCCGGCCGAGACCGCGCACGCCCAGGTCCTGGCCCGCGGCCACCGCGTCGAGGACGTCACCGACATCGTGCTCACCCATCTCGACCTCGATCACGCCGGTGGCATCGGGGACTTCCCGCAGGCGCGGGTGCACGTCCTCGGCGAGGAGCTGGATGCCGCCCTGCACCCCCGCCTGCGCGAGCGGCCGCGGTACGTCGGCGCCCAGTGGGCGCACGGGCCACGCTGGCAACGCCACCGGGTGGCGGGGGAGGAGTGGCTCGGCTTCGGCGCGGTGACCGCACTCGGCGACGACGTGCTGCTGGTCCCGCTGCGCGGGCACACCCGCGGCCACTGCGGGGTGGCCGTGCGCCGCCCCGACGGCCACTGGCTGCTCCATGCCGGCGACTCCTACTTCCACACCGGCGACCTGGCCGCACCGGTCACCACCCCGCCCGGGCTGCGCGCCTTCCAGCGGCTGATGGCCGTCGACGACCTGCAGCGCCGTCACAACCAGGAGCGCCTGCGCGAGCTGGTGGCCGCCCACTGTGCCGAGGTCACGGTCTTCAGCGCCCACGACGCCACCGAGCTGGCCGCCCTCACCCGGGGCTGAGCCCGGCCTCCGCGGGGTCGGGTCGCCCGCTGAGCAGGCCGACCGAGCCGACGGCGACGCACAGCAGAGCGGCCAGCCCCGCGAGCACGGACCAGTGGTGCACCGTCTCGTCGCAGGCCTGCGAGAGTCGCTCGTCGACTGGCCCGGGTGCGGTGGTCCCGAGGTCCTGCTCGCCCGCCTCGCCGGCCTCGGCCCTGACGATGATGCTGCTGCACGTGCGGGTGGCGCCCCCGTAGTGGACCGTCGGGCTCGTCGCGACCAGCACCGCCGCGCCCAGTCCGAAGGCCACCGCGAGCGTCAGGCAGACGTAGCGGAGCATGAGGCAGCGTAGATCCGTGCTGCTCACGGGGGGAAGTGACCGACCCGGTCGCGACCCGGTGGGCTGTGCTCGTCAGAGCCCGGTCGGCTGCGGGATGGGCGTGACGCTGTTGCACACCGCGAACGGCAGGGTCTCGGTCAGGGCCAGGCCGGCCGCCACCGCGGGGTGCGGCACGTCATACCCGATCCGGCCCGTCGTCGGGTCGCCGACGCCGCGGGCGAAGCCGTCCTCGAACGACGGGCTCGCGACGGGCCAGTCGTCGCCGAGGTGCAGCCGGTCGAAGAGGTCGGTCCGGTCGCGCCCCAGCCGCACCGTCGCGAGGTGGTCGCCGAAGGACACCGCGACGGCGTCCAGCGGCTCCAGGTCGGTCACGTCGTGCCGGGCCAGCACCGCGTCCTGGTCCTCGGCGGTCGCGTCCGGGCCGAGCGCATCGGCGAACGGGACGCAGCCGCGTCGCAGGTACGTCGCCTCCGCGGGCTCGCCCACCAGCGGCGCCACCGTCGGGTCCGTCGCCCAGCTAGCGACGCCGTCGTCGGCGACGCCGGAGACGACCAGATGGTCCTCGCGCAGCACCCGGCCACCGTCGAGCGGCCCGACCCTGGCCCCGACCGCGCCGGCGACCGCGTCCATGTCCAGGTCCGGCCGGAACGCGAGCACGTAGCCGCTGCCCTCCGGCCCGGTGAAGTGCGCCTCCCAGTCCACGTCGTCCTCGGTGAACCCGTGATCGAGCATCAGCTCCGAGGTGTCCTCGCGCAGCATCCCGTCGGTGAGCATCGGGGCCTCGGTCCGCGCCCGCTCCCAGAACGCCGAGCGGTCCGACATCAGGTCGTCGCTGGTCAGGTCCGGCACGCCGAGCTGGCGCCGCACCTCGTCGAGGTCCACCACGGTCAGGGTCGTCGCGGTCGCGGGGACCAGCGGCAGCACCGCCTCGGCCGGCTCCTCGTGCGCGTCGTACGCCGGGGTCCCGGCCAGGCGGGCGGGTGGGCTCGGTGCGTCGGCGGTGGGCGGCGGCACCTCGTCGCACGCGGCGAGCGCCGGGGCGAGGAGCAGGAGCAGCAGCAGGGGACTGCTGCGACGAGTGGTGGAGCCTAGGGGACTCGAACCCCTAACCCCCTGCTTGCAAAGCAGGTGCGCTACCAATTGCGCCAAGGCCCCGGGTCGGGAGGGTCAGCCGCGCTCGACGTTGTCGGTGGCCTCGGCCCACAGGGCCTGCTCGGAGCGGCCCTCGTCGATCTTCTTCTTGGCGATGACGACACCGGCGGCGGCCAGCAGGACCAGGACGAGCTTCTTCATGGGGACTCCCGTGATCTCGTGGGCGCCTGCCTCGGCAGGCGCGGAGCTTCGAGCAGTGGTGGTGGGCCTAACAGGACTTGAACCTGTGACCTCTTCCTTATCAGGGAAGCGCTCTAACCGTCTGAGCTATAGGCCCGGGACTTGGCCGGAAGGATCCGGTGCCAAGAGTGGTCGACCAGCGACCGAGGGGAGACATTACCCCACCGCCGAGCGGCCGGACAAAACGGGATCGGCGACCGGGGAACGACCCCGGACAACCTCAGCGCTCGTCCTCGGCGAGGGTGACCTCGATGCCGCCGAGCAGGGCCGCGGCCATGTTGTAGAGGAAGGCTCCGAGCGTCGCGATCGCCGTCAGCAGCACCACGTCGATGATGGCCACCAGCATCGTGAACCCGATGACCCGGGAGGTCCCGAGGTAGTCGGTCACGTCGAAGCCGGCGGAGTCCTGGCCGCCGACCACGTCCTGCACGGTGGTGTTGATCGAGTCCCAGACGCCGGCCGCCCCGAGGACCGACCACACCATCAGCACCGAGACCACCGTGACCACGCCGAACGCGATGGAGAGCAGGAAGGCGGTCTTCATCACCGACCACGGGTCGACCCGGGTCAGCCGCAGCCGCGCGCGGCGCGGAGGGCGGCCCCCGACGGCCGCCTTCTTGGCCGCCTTCTGCGACTCGGGGTTCGCGTTGGCGCGGTGCTCGTCGGTGGCCTTGGTCAGCTTGGCCGAGATCCGCTCACCGAGCGGGGCCCGGACCGCCGTCTCCTGCGTGCGGTCCGGGGTGGTGCGGGTGGAGGTTCGCTCGACGGGGCGTTCCGTCATCAGTCCTCACTCTCCCCTGTCAGGTCGGGGGCAGTCGTCTCGGAGCCGGGGCTGTCGGCATCCGTCGTCTCGGAGGCAGACCCGTCGATTGTTGCATCCGCGTCCACACTCGGCGATTCGGCGACCTCCTCGGCCGCCTCCTCGGCCGCCTCCTCCTCGTCGCGGGCCTCGACCGAGCGGGCCACCACTGCGACCGCGTCACCGGACTTGGGGGTCACGAACTTCACGCCCATCGTGGAGCGTCCGGTCGCCCGGAAGTGCTCGTTGATCGGGCTGCGGACCACCTGGCCGGCCTGGGTGATCGAGAGCACCTCGTCGCCCTCCTCGACGATGAAGGCACCGACCAGGCCGCCACGGTCCTGGTTGGCCAGCGACATCGCCTTGATCCCGAGTCCGCCCCGCGACTGCAGGCGGTACTCCGAGATCCGGGTCCGCTTGGCGTAGCCACCGTCGGTGATCGTGAAGACGTACTGCTCCTTGACGTCGGGCAGGTCGCCGGGCGCGATGTCCTCGGGCGACTCGCCGTCCTGGATCAGGCGCGCCGCCGCGGCCTCCTCGGCCGCGACCTGGGCGGCCCGGATCACCGACATCGACAGCAGCGAGTCGCCGTCACGGAACTTCATGCCCGAGACGCCGGAGGTGGCGCGACCCATCGGCCGCAGCTGGCTGTCGTCGGCCTTGAAGCGGATCGCCTGGCCCTTGCGCGAGACCAGCAGGATGTCGTCCTCGGCGTTGACCAGCTCGGCCCCGATCAGCTCGTCGTCGTCCTCACGGAAGTTGATCGCGATGACGCCGGCCTGGCGGGGGCTGTTGTAGTCGCCGAGCCGGGTCTTCTTGACCAGGCCGTTGCGGGTGGCGAGCACGAGGTACGGCGCCTGCTCGTAGTCGCGGATCGCCAGCACCTGCGCGATGTTCTCGTCGGGCTGGAAGCTGAGCAGCCCGGCCACGTGGCCGCCCTTCGCGTCGCGGGACGCCTCGGGCAGGTTGTAGGCCTTGGTGCGGTAGACCCGGCCGGCCGTGGTGAAGAACAGCAGCCAGTGGTGGTTGGTCGTGGAGATGAAGTGCTCGACGACGTCGTCCCCGCGCAGCGAGGCGCCGCGGACGCCCTTGCCGCCCCGCTTCTGGGTGCGGTACTGGTCGGCGCGGGTCCGCTTGGCGTAGCCGCCGCGGGTGATCGACACGACGAGGTCCTCGTCGGGGATCAGGTCCTCCATGGACAGGTCGCCGTCGGCCGCGATGATCTGGGTACGCCGGTCGTCGCCGTACTTCTCGACGATCGCGGCGAGCTCGTCGGCGACGATCCGCCGCTGCCGGGACTCGTTGGCCAGGATGTCCTGCAGGTCCGCGATCTCCAGCTCGATCTCGGCGAGCTGGTCCACGATCTTCTGCCGCTCGAGCGCCGCGAGGCGGCGCAGCTGCATGTCGAGGATCGCGTTGGCCTGGATCTCGTCGATCTCCAGCAGCTCGATCAGGCCGCGGCGGGCGTCGTCGACCTCGGGGGAGCGGCGGATCAGCGCGATGACCTCGTCGAGGGCGTCGAGCGCCTTGACCAGGCCGCGCAGGACGTGGGCGCGGCGCTCGGCCTCGGCGAGCCGGAAGCGGGTCCGGCGCTGGATGACCTCGATCTGGTGGGTGACCCAGTTGCTGATGAACTGGTCGATGGTCAGGGTGCGCGGCACACCGTCGACCAGCGCGAGCATGTTGGCGCTGAAGTTGGTCTGCAGCTCGGTGTGCTTGAGCAGGTTGTTGAGCACCACCCGGGCGACGGCGTCGCGACGGAGCACGACCACGAGACGCTGGCCGGTGCGGCCGGAGGAGTCGTCGCGCACGTCGGAGATGCCCTGGACCTTGCCGGAGTCGGCGAGCTCGGCGATCTTCAGCGCGAGGTTGTCCGGGTTGACCATGTAGGGCAGCTCGGAGATCACCAGGCAGGTGCGGCCCCGGGCGTCCTCGTCGATCTCGATCACCGCACGCTGGGTGACCGAGCCGCGGCCCGTGCGGTAGGCCTGCTCGATGCCCTGGCGGCCCACGATCAGCGCGCCGTTGGGGAAGTCGGGGCCCTTGATCCGCTCGATGAGCGCGTCCTGCAGCTCCTCGCGGGTGGCGTCGGGGTGCTCGAGCGCCCAGGTCGCACCCTCGGCGACCTCGCGCAGGTTGTGCGGCGGGATGTTGGTCGCCATGCCGACCGCGATGCCGGCCGAGCCGTTGACCAGCAGGTTCGGGTAGCGCGACGGGAGCACCGTCGGCTCCTGCGAGCGCCCGTCGTAGTTGGGCTGGAAGTCGACGGTGTCCTGCTCGATGTCGCGGACCATCTCCAGCGCCAGCGGCGCCATCCGGCACTCGGTGTACCGCATCGCGGCCGCGGAGTCGTTGCCGGCGGAGCCGAAGTTGCCCTGCCCGTGGATCAGGGGAGCGCGCATCACCCAGGGCTGCGCGAGGCGCACCAGGGTGTCGTAGATGGCCGAGTCGCCGTGCGGGTGGTACTGACCCATGACGTCACCGACGACGCGCGAGCACTTGGAGAAGCCGCGGTCGGGGCGGTAGCCACCGTCGTACATCGCGTAGAGGACGCGGCGGTGCACCGGCTTGAGGCCGTCGCGCACGTCGGGCAGCGCGCGGCCGACGATGACCGCCATCGCGTAGTCGATGTACGCGCGCTGCATCGAGGTCTGCAGCTCGATCGGCTCGATCCGGCCGCCCGGGTCCTCGGGTCCGCCGGTCCCGCCGGTGCTGTCCGTGGGGGTCTCAGTCACGTCTCTTCGTCTCTCTGGTCGGTTCTACTCGAATCTAGGAATGGGGCTAGAGACCTAGATATCGAGGAATCGCACGTCCTTGGCGTTGCGCTGGATGAAGGAGCGACGCTGCTCGACGTCCTCGCCCATCAGCACCGAGAAGACCTCGTCCGCCTGGGCGGCGTCGTCGAGGGTCACCTGGAGCATCAGCCGCTGCTGGGGGTTCATCGTGGTCTCCCACAGCTCCTCGGCGTTCATCTCACCGAGGCCCTTGTACCGCTGGACCGGGTTCTCCTTGGGGAGCTTCTTGCCCTGCTCGAGCCCGTCGCGGGTGAGCGCGTCGCGCTCGGCGTCGGAGTAGACGAACTCGTGCTCGTGGGGCTTGTTCCAGCGGATCCGGTAGAGCGGCGGCTGCGCCATGTAGACGTGGCCGTGCTCGATGAGCGGCTTCATGAAGCGGAACAGCAGGGTCAGCAGCAGGGTGTTGATGTGGTGGCCGTCGACGTCGGCGTCGGCCATCAGCACGACCTTGTGGTAGCGCAGCTTGTCGAGGCTGAACTCCTCCTGGATGCCGGTGCCGAGGGCGGAGATGATCGCCTGCACCTCCTGGTTGCCCAGGACCTTGTCGATGCGGGCCTTCTCGACGTTGAGGATCTTGCCGCGGATCGGGAGGATCGCCTGGACGCGCGGGTCGCGGCCCTGGCGGGCCGAGCCACCCGCGGAGTCGCCCTCGACGATGAAGACCTCGCACTCGGCGGGGTTGGTCGACTGGCAGTCCGAGAGCTTGCCGGGGAGGCCACCGCCGCCGAGCAGGCCCTTGCGGTTGCGGGCGAGGTCGCGGGCCTTGCGGGCCGCGATCCGGGCCTGGGCCGCGGCCTGCGACTTGCGGATGATGTCGCGGCCCTCGGCGGGGTTCTTCTCGAACCAGTCGCCGAGCTGGTCGTTCATGATCCGCTGCACGAAGCCCTTGGCCTCGGTGTTGCCGAGCTTGGTCTTGGTCTGGCCCTCGAACTGCGGCTCACCCAGCTTGATCGAGATGATCGCGGTGAGACCCTCGCGGATGTCGTCACCCGAGACGCGGTCCTCGGGCTTCTTCATCAGGCCCCACTCGAAGCCCCAGTTGTTCACGAGCCCGGTCAGCGCCGCCCGGAAGCCCTCCTCGTGGGTGCCGCCCTCGTGGGTGTTGATGGTGTTGGCGAAGGTGTGGACCGACTCGGAGAACGTCGTGTTCCACTGCATCGCCACCTCGAGGCTCATGTGGTTCTCGACCGAGTCGGGGGTCTCGGCCTCGAACGAGATCACCGAGGGGTTCGCGATCTGCTTGCGACGGTTGAGGTGCTCGACGTAGTCGACCAGGCCGCGGTCGTACTTGAAGATCCGCTCCAGCCCACCGCTCTCGCCCTTGCGGATCGCGTCGCTGGACTGCTGGTCGACCTCGTCGGCGATGGTCTCGTCCTGCACCGCCTCGAGGACCTCCTCGGCGGCCGGCCGCTCGTCGCGCACCACGATCTCGAGGCCCTTGTTGAGGAAGGCGTACTCGCGGAAACGGTTGGTGATCGTCTCCAGCGAGTACGTCGTGGTCTCGAAGATCTCCGGGCTCGCCCAGTAGGTGACCGTGGTGCCGGTGCGTTCACCCGGCTCCATCGGGCGCACCTGCTCCAGCGGGCCGTCCGGGTCGCCGAGGCTGAAGGACTGGCGCCACAGGTGGCCGCGGTTCTTCACCTCCACGACGAGGTGGGTGGACAGCGCGTTGACGACCGAGACGCCCACGCCGTGCAGGCCACCCGAGACCTTGTACCCGCCGCCACCGAACTTGCCGCCGGCGTGCAGCATGGTCAGCGCCATCGTCACCGCGGGCATCTCCTGCCCGGGCGCGGTGTCGGTCGGGATGCCGCGGCCGTTGTCCTCGACGCGGATCGCGCCGTCGGCCTGCAGGGTCACCACGATCCGGTCGCAGTGACCGGCCAGTGCCTCGTCGACCGCGTTGTCCACGATCTCCCAGATCAGGTGGTGCAGGCCGCGCTCACCGGTCGAGCCGATGTACATGCCCGGACGCTTGCGGACCGCCTCGAGGCCTTCGAGGACCTGGATCGCGGAGGCGTCGTACGACGTGCCGTCAGGGGGTGCGGTGCCCCGGAGTGCCGGCGGGACCTGGGCGTCGGTTGCCGCTACCTCGGTGCTCTCGGTCTCGTTCTCGACGGGGGTCTCGACGTGCTGTTCGTCGGTCACACACACCTCTTCACGAATGGCCGCCCGGCCCCGGGGCGACCCGGTGTCGTGCGGCGATGACACACAGAAGGCCGCCGCAGCTGTGAGCCGGCGACCCGAGGGCCATGATACCGGCCAGAAGCCGTTACGCCACGTACCGACCCTCAGACTGGGGGCAACTGGGGACAAAAAGTGGCCCTGAGCGGGTCGTGAGGGGTCCTCATGGGCCCGTTCAGGGGGTCGGATGGGTCCCCATACATCGGCGGGGCTCCCAGATCGTCTCGTGGAGCCGCCCCGGGGCCCGGTGTCCGGGGGTCCGGTTTCATGTGAAACCGAGGCGGCTGGTCAGCCGTAGGTGTCGCGCGGGCCCCGCCCGTCGCGGGCCGAGCGCGGCCCCTTCTTCCACGACGGCAGGTGCGGGCCGAGCACGTCGATGACCACGACGGTCCCGTGGCCGAGCTCCTCGTTGAGCCGGCGCACGACGGTCGGGGCGAGCAGCCGCAGCTGGGTGGCCCAGGCGGTCGAGTCGGTGCGGACCACGAGCTTGCCGTCGGCGAACGACTCCGGCGTGCAGTGCTGCGCCACCTCCGCACCGACCAGCTCCTGCCAGCGGCCGAACACCCCGTGCACCCGCAGGTCCAGGCCCCACCCGTGGTCGTTGACCAGCCGGCTCACGACGCTGTCGAGCAGCTGCGGGTCGCGGTCGTCGGGGTGCGCCCCGGAGACCCGGGAGGTCCCCGGTCCCCTGGGCTTCTTTCCCCGGGTGCCGCGGCGGGCCGGGGCTCCGCCGGCCCGGGCGGTGGCCCGGGTCAGCGCCCGCGCGAGGTCGAGCCCGTCGTCGTGGTGGTCGTCCATCGCCGGGGCGGCCTCGTCGGTCGCCCCGTCGACGAGCTCCGCGTCCGGCTGGACGTTCCCGTCCGCGGCCCCCTCCGCAGCGGGCTCGGGCACGCCCTCGTCACCGGTCATCGTCGGCCCTGCGGACCTCGCCGTTCGCGACGACGTACCGGGTGCCGGCGAGCGCCTGCGGCACGTCGGCGCCCACCGCGGCGGTGACCAGCACCTGCTCGGCGCCGGCCACCAGGTCCGCGAGCTGGGCACGGCGCTCGGTGTCGAGCTCGGCGAAGACGTCGTCGAGGATCAGGATCGGGTCGTCGCCGTCGGCGCGCAGCAGGTCGTACGACGCCAGCCGCAGCGCGAGCGCGAACGACCAGGACTCGCCGTGCGACGCGTAGCCCTTGACCGGGAGCCGGGCCCCGCCCGACTCGTCCGGACCGTGGCCGAGCGTCAGCAGCAGGTCGTCGCGGTGCGGGCCGACCAGGGAGACGCCCCGGTCCAGCTCGTCGTTGCGGCGGCGCTCGACCTCGGCCAGCAGGGCGTCGGTCAGGACGGTCCGGTCGGCGGCCGGACCGTCGCCGGCGGGCAGCTCGAAGGACGGCCGGTAGGTGATCTCGGCGTCGTCACGCGAGGCGCCGCGGGCGACGGTCTCGTAGGCCTTGCCGACGTAGGGTCGCAGCGCCTCGGTCAGGGCGAGGCGCTCGGCGAGGAGCTCCGCGCCGGTGCGCGCCAGGTGCGCGTCCCAGACCCCGAGGGTGGCGAGCGCCGACTCCTGCGAGGAGCTGCCGCGGCGGGCGGCGCCCGCGGTCTTGAGCAGGGAGTTGCGCTGGCGGAGCACCCGGTCGTAGTCCGCCCGCACCCCGGCCAGCCGGGGGGTCCGCAGCACCAGCAGGTCGTCGAGGAACCTGCGCCGGTCCGACGGGTCGCCCTTGACCAGGGTCAGGTCCTCGGGGGAGAAGACCACCGTGCGCACCAGCCCGACCAGCTCACGGGTGCGGGGGAGCGGGGACTTGTTGATCCGGGCCCGGTTGGCGCGACCCGGGTTGAGCTCCACCTCGAGCACCGCGGTGCGCCCGTCCTTGACCACCGCCGCCCGGACCACGGCCTGGTCGGCTCCGGCCCGCACCAGCGGCGCGTCCGTGGCGACCCGGTGCGACGAGAGCCGGGAGAGGTAGTCGATCGCCTCCACCAGGTTGGTCTTGCCCTGCCCGTTGCGGCCGATGAACGCCGTGACGCCCGGCTCGAGCCGGACGTCGGCGGCGGCGTAGGAGCGGAAGTCGTGCAGGACGAGGTGGGAGACGTACAAGGGTGCCCCTAGTCACCCGGGGACGCGTCGGTGCCGGCGTCGCCGCCGGGGGGCGGGGCGGTCCGGGTGGCGTGCCCGCCGAACTGGTTGCGCATGGCCGCGATCGCCTTCATCGCGGGGCTCTCGTCCTGGCGGGAGGCGAACCGTGCGAACAGCGACGCGGTGATCACGTTGAGCGGCACCGCGTTGTCGATGGCGGCCTCGACGGTCCAGCGTCCCTCGCCGGAGTCCTCGGCGTACCCGGCCAGCTTGTCGAGGTGGGTGTCCTCCTGCAGCGCCGCGACCAGGAGGTCGAGCAGCCACGAGCGGATCACGGTGCCCTCGCGCCAGGAGTCGAAGACGTCGACGACGTTCTCGACGAGGTCGACCTTCTCGAGGAGCTCGAAACCCTCGGCGTAGGCCTGCATGATGGCGTACTCGATGCCGTTGTGGACCATCTTGGCGAAGTGCCCGGCGCCCGGCGCCTTGCCGGCGTGGACGAACCCGGAGTCGCCCTCGGGCTTGAGCGCGTCGAAGGCGGGCTGCACCTTGGCGACGTCCGCGTCGGAGCCGCCGCACATCAGGGCGTAGCCGTTCTCCAGGCCCCAGACCCCGCCCGAGACGCCGCAGTCGACGAAGCCGACGCCCTGCTGCGCCAACAGCTCGGCGTTCGCCTGGTCGTCGGTCCAGCGGGAGTTGCCGCCGTCGACGACGAGATCGCCCTCGCTGAGGAGGTCGGCCAGGGTGCGCACCGTCTCGCGGGTCGGGTCCCCGGAGGGGACCATCACCCAGACCACCCGGGGGGACGGGAGCTTCTCGACCATCTCCTCGAGGCCAGCGACGTCCGAGACGTCGGGGTTGCGGTCGTAGCCGACGACCGTGTGGCCCGCCTCGCGCAGGCGGGTCCGCATGTTGCCGCCCATCTTTCCGAGCCCGACAAGTCCAAGTTCCATGCGAAGAGCCTAAGGGTCGATGGCGAGCGGCGTTCGGCGCCCGTCCGGCAAGGCCGAGGAGCAAGGGCGGCCGGGGTTTGGCCGTTGAGCGACGAAAGCCAGGCGGGATGCCGGGCGTCGCTCAGGAGAGCAGGCGGCGCGGCATCAGCAGATAGCGGAACGGCGACGCCTCGGCGTCGCCCTCCACCGAGCCGCTGATCACCACGGGCTTGGAGGCCTGGGTGAAGGCCAGCTCGACCACAGGCTGGTCGATCGCGCCGAGGCCGTCGAGCAGGAACTGCGGGTTGAAGCCGGTCGTGATGTCCTCGCCGTCGATGGTCGCCTCGATCGACTCCGAGGCCTGGGCCTCGTCACCGGAACCGGCGTCCAGGGTGAGCACGCCGTCGCTGAACGCGAGCTGGACGGCCGTGTTGCGCTCCGCCACCAGGGCGACGCGCTTGACCGACTCGATCAGGGCCGCCTTGTCGACCTTGGCGATGGTCTGGTGCTCGTGCGGGAAGAGGCTGCGGACCTTCGGGAACTCGCCGTCGAGCAGGCGGGTGGTCGTACGGCGTACGCCGCCGGGCGCCGCGCCCTCGAAGCCGATGATGCCCTCGCCGGTGCCGGAGGCGGCCAGCGCGACCGTGACCTCGCTGCCAGCGGTCAGCGACTTGGCCGTGTCGCCGAGCACCTTGGCCGGCACCAGCGCGGCCATCGACTCGTCGGGGGTTCGGGGGTCCCAGCCGAGCTCGCGGTGGGACAGCCGGAACCGGTCGGTCGCGAGCAGCGAGATCGAGGAGCCCTCGATCTCGATCCGGACACCGGTGAGCACCGGCAGCATGTCGTCGCGACCGGCGGCGGTCACGGCCTGGGCGACGGCGTGCGCGAAGTGGTCGCTCTGCACGGTGCCGGTCGCCGCCGGCATCTCGGGCAGGGTCGGGTAGTCGTCGACCGGCATGGTCTGCAGGCTGAACCTGGCCGAACCGCAGGTGAGCGAGACGCGGGCGCCATCGAGCACCATCTCGACGGGCTTGTTCGGCAGGCTGCGGCAGATGTCGGCGAGCAGCCGTCCGCTGACCAGGGCCCGGCCCTCGTCGCTGACCTCGGCCTTGAGCGTCGCCCGCGCCGAGGTCTCGTAGTCGAAGGTGGAGAGGACGAGCCCCTCGTCGCTCGCATCGATGAGGAGCCCGGCCAGCACCGGGACGCTCGGACGGACCGGGAGGCTGCGGGCAGCCCAGGCAACGGCATCAGCGAGCACGTCGCGATCGACGCGGAACTTCACGGTGTGTGGTCCTTCGGTCGGTGAATCACAACGAGGTGTTGTGGGGGCCAGGTCTGGGAGGTGAATCCTGCCATGCGCGCGCTGGTCGCGGGAGGTTCGGTGTGGTTTGCCCCGTTTGTCGCGGGTGCCGGCCGGGGGCTCGTGAACGAGTTGTCCCCAGGTCGGGGCCCGGATGGATGTTCACCGAGGATCGATCTGTGTGGAGGTAGGTGGGAGTCACAGCATCCGTGGAAACTGTGGATGACCGCCGTTGCTGCAGGTCAGCGGCGGAATTTCCGTGCACAGGGGTTGTGGAGCGGGGGTGGTGCGAATGACAGGTGGGTGTGCATTCGGCATCGGCCGCCGGATCGTCCCCCTCAGTTGTCCACAGGCCCTCCCGTGGTCGGTGGTCCGGGCCCACATTTCCTCCACAGGGCGTCGGAGCTCGGTGTGGCGCCCTCGGCGGGGCGAAAATGGCTCGTCAGAAAGCGAAATGAGAGCGACGCCCGGCGTCGTGCCGGGCGTCGCGGGTCGTGCGGGCCCCTCAGAACGGTTTCTGGAGAGCCATTTCGGGCCTTCGGGCGGGGTCAGGACTGGCGGGCCTGCAGCTTCACGCGGTTGGTGAGCTCGCTGACCTGGTTGAAGACGGCACGGCGCTCGGCGAGCAGCTGGTTGATCTTGCGGTCGGCGTACATCACGGTCGTGTGGTCGCGGTTGCCGAACTGGGCGCCGATCTTCGGCAGCGAGAGGTCGGTCAGCTCGCGGCACAGGTACATCGCGATCTGGCGCGCCATCACCAGGTGCCGGCCCCGGGACGGGCCGGTCAGCTCCTCGATCGAGAGCCCGAAGTAGGCAGCGGTCTGGGCGATGATCAGCGCCGCGGTGATCTCCGGTTCGCCGCCCTCGGGGATCAGGTCCTTGAGCACGATCTCGGCCAGGGTCATGTCGACCTCCTGGCGGTTGAGGTTCGCGAACGCCGTGACCCGGATCAGCGCGCCCTCGAGCTCGCGGATGTTCGTCTGGATCTTGGAGGCGATGAACTCGAGCACGTCCGGCGGGGCGGTGAGCCGGTCCATCGCGGCCTTCTTGCGCAGGATCGCGATCCGCGTCTCGAGGTCCGGCGGCTGGACGTCGGTGATCAGGCCCCACTCGAACCGGTTGCGCAGCCGGTCCTCGAGCGCCTCGAGCCGCTTGGGTGCCCGGTCGGAGGTCAGCACGATCTGCTTGTTGGCGTTGTGGAGCGTGTTGAAGGTGTGGAAGAACTCCTCCTGGGTCTGGGTCTTCCCCTCCAGGAACTGGATGTCGTCGATGAGGAGCACGTCGACGTCGCGGTACCTGCGCTTGAACCGGTCCTGCCGGTCGTCGCGGATCGCGTTGATGAACTCGTTGGTGAACTCCTCGCTCGACACGTAGCGCACCTTCGCCCCGCTGTAGAGGCTGCGGACGTAGTGGCCGATGGCGTGCAGCAGGTGCGTCTTGCCCAGGCCGGAGTCGCCGTAGACGAGCAGCGGGTTGTAGGCCTTGCCCGGCGCCTCGGCCACCGCGACCGCGGCGGCGTGCGGGAACCGGTTGGACGAGCCGATGACGAACGTCTCGAAGGTGTACTTCGGGTTGAGCCGGGTCTCGAGGGCGGTCGGCTTCGGCAGCGACTCCACCGGCTCGACGACCGATCGCGGGGAGGGCACCTGCTGCTCCGACCCGGAAATTGTCGACATGTCGTCATGGCGACTTGTCGAGGTGTCGACTGGCGTGGGACCGGGGTCGGCCATCGCCTGCTCGTCGAGCTGGGGGTTGACCGTCACCGCGATCCGGATCTCGCGCCCGAAGGCGACGGTCAGCGCGTCCTCGAGCTGGCCGCGGAGCCGGCCCTCGAGCTGGGTGCGGGTGAAGTCGTTGGGGACGGCGATGATCGCCGTGCTCTCGTGCAGCGTCACCGGCTCACTGGCGCGCAACCAGGCGCGCTGGTTGGGCTGCAGGTCGTTGACGACGCCCCGCCAGGCAACATTGAGGTCCGAGGTGCTCTGCTCCACGGGGTTCCCGCCTCGCTTCCGGTGGTCGTGCGCTCGTCTCGCGCCCATGCTCGCTGTCGTCGTGGTCCAGCCGCAGCGGAACCGACGCATCGGCGTGAGGCCGCATCTGTCTCCACAACTTTGTCCACAGGTTGTGAACCCGACCCTTCATCTGTGGAGAGGGTCGGCCCGAGACGCACCGTGGCGGCCAATGGATCGGTGTTTCCGCAGGTCAGGGGGCGAAAGCCGAGAAAGTGGCGGACGTCACACAGCCTGTTGATCCACAGCAGCCCGGGGGTGTGGGGGAACCTCGGAGAGCCTGAACGTAACAAGCCGCGGCAGCGTGGAGCAAGACGTCATCCACAGGGGTGGAAACAGGGCTCCGGCGCCGGTTTGACCCTGTTGAACGCCAGCGCGTACCGTTGGCCGGTCACCCGGTGTCGACGGGTGCCGCATGTCCATGCAGCTGTGCGCTCGTGGGTGGGCGGTGCCAGCCGAAAGGCGCTGCGGAACCCTGTGTTCCGAGGCACTGCCGATCCGCCGGCGTGGCTGCCCTGTCACACCATGGAGAGAAGCTCGTGAGCAAGCGTACGTACCAGCCGAACAACCGCCGCCGTCACAAGGTGCACGGGTTCCGCCTGCGCATGCGCACCCGCGCCGGTCGCGCCATCCTGTCCTCGCGTCGTCGCAAGGGCCGCAAGAGCCTGGCCGTCTGAGGGCGCTGCCCTCAGTCTGCTGGCCGTCCTCCGTGCTCAGCGCCCCCCATCGGCTGCGTGACTCCGAGTCCTTTCGGATCGCGGTCCGTCGGGGGCGCCGGGCCGGTTCGCGGACCCTCGTGGTCCACCTGCTCGACCCCGGACCCGAGGTCCGGGGTGACCGGCCGGTGGTGCCCGCCGCTCGGGTGGGGTTCGTGGTCAGCAAGTCGGTGGGCAACGCCGCGACCCGTAACCGCGTGAAGCGCCGTCTTCGACACTTGGCCCGGGAGCACGTCTCGTCGCTCCCGGGCTCTGCTGTGCTCGTGGTCAGGGCACTGCCCGAGTCTGCGTCCTCCTCCTACGAGGAACTCGCCGCCGACCTCGAGCGTTGCCTGGGTCGGGTGGTGGTCGCATGAAGTACGTCCTCATCGGCCTGCTGCGCGCCTATCGCGCGCTGATCAGCCCGCTCTACGGCCAGGTCTGCCGCTACCACCCGTCCTGCTCGGCGTACGCGCTGGAGGCGGTGCGTGAGCACGGCAGCCTGCGCGGCAGCTGGCTGTCGGTACGCCGGCTGGGTCGCTGCCACCCGTGGGCGGCCGGCGGCTACGACCCCGTGCCGGCCAAGCAGAGTCCTCCCCGCACCAACGCGGGCAACTCCCCCATACAAGGAGCCTGAAACTCGTGGGAATCTTCGGCGACATCGGCCACTTCATCATGACGCCGCTGTACTACGCCATCTCCGTGGTGCTGGTCGGTTTCCACAAGGCGTTCATCGCGATCGGGCTGTCCCCCGCGGGCGGCGCCGGCTGGGCGCTGTCGATCATCGGTCTGACCCTGGTGATCCGGGCGGCGCTGATCCCGCTGTTCGTCAAGCAGATCAAGTCCAGCCGGAACATGCAGCTGATCCAGCCCAAGGTCAAGGAGCTGCAGAAGAAGTACGGCCACGACCGGGAGAAGCTCGCCCAGGAGACGATGAAGCTGTACAAGGAGACGGGCACCAACCCGTTCGCCTCGTGCCTGCCGATCCTCCTGCAGATGCCGATCTTCCTCGCGCTGTTCCGGCTGCTCGACCACGCGGCCAAGAACGGGTCTGGCAACGGTGTGCTGACCGACAGCATGGCCGAGCAGTTCGGCAACGCCCAGCTCTTCGGCGTCGTGCCCATCTCCGACACCTTCCTGAACGCCAACGGGCACCTCAGCGTGCAGATCGTGGCGGCGATCCTGGTCGTCGCGATGACGGCGACGACGTTCACCACGCAGCGTCAGCTGATGAGCAAGAACATGCCGTCCGATGCGCTCAGCGGCCCCTACGCCCAGCAGCAGAAGATGCTGCTCTACGTCCTGCCCGTCGTCTTCGCGGTCGGCGGCATCGCGTTCCCGATCGGTGTGCTCCTGTACTGGACCACCTCGAACCTGTGGACGATGGGCCAGCAGTTCTACGTCATCCGCAACAACCCCGCGCCGGGCACGCCGGCCGCCAAGGCGAAGGCCGATCGCGACGCGCACAAGGCCGCCAAGCACGGCCACCCGGCGGCGGCCGCGACCACCGAGGTGGTCGAGCCCGAGGTCGACCGGCGCCCGCAGCAGCGGCAGCAGCCGAAGCGACAGTCCCGAGAGCAGCGCAAGAAGTCCGGCGGAGCCCGCCCCACGGACAAGACCACCCCTGAGGGAGACCAGCAGTGAGCGAGAGCGGCACCGAGACCACCACCCAGCCCGACGCCGAGGTCACCCCGGAGACCGAGGCCCCCGCGGCCGGCTCCTCCGAGCGGGTGCGCCAGCTCGAGCAGGAGGGCGACATCGCGGCGGACTACCTCGAGGAGCTCCTCGACATCGCCGATCTCGACGGCGACCTGGACATGGACGTGGAGGGCGACCGCGCGGCCGTCTCCATCGTGGGCGCCGACCTGAGCCAGCTGGTCGGGCGCGACGGTGAGGTCCTCGACGCCCTGCAGGAGCTCACCCGCCTCGCGGTGTACCGCGAGACCGGGGAACGCTCGCGGCTGATGCTCGACATCTCTGGGTACCGCGCCCAGAAGCGCGAGGAGCTGGTGGCGCTGGCCGAGTCGACGATCGCCCGGGTGCGCGAGGCCGGCGAGCCCGTGTCGCTGGACCCGATGACGCCCTTCGAGCGCAAGGTCGTCCACGACGCCGTCGCAGCGGCCGGGCTCTCCTCGGAGTCCGAGGGCGTGGAGCCGCGCCGTCACGTGGTGGTCCTGCCGAGCTGATCGATGGACGACGTTTCACGTGAAACCACACCCTCCGCGCCGGCCGTGGCGCGGAGGGTGTTTCCTTCTGCGCGGCTGCCGCTGGCCGAGCGGTACGCCGAGCTCCTCGCCACTGACGGCGTGGTCCGCGGCCTGATCGGCCCCCGCGAGGCGCCGCGGCTGTGGGACAGGCACCTGGTCAACTGCGCCCTCCTCGGTGACCTGGTCCCGGAGGGCTCCACGGTCTGCGACATCGGCTCCGGTGCGGGTCTGCCCGGGCTGGTCCTGGCCATCGCGCGGGCGGACCTGAGGATCACGCTGGTGGAACCGCTGTTGCGGCGCACCACCTTCCTCGAGGAGGCGGTGGCCGACCTCGGCCTGGACAACGTCGAGGTGGTGCGCGGCCGCGCGGAGGCGCTGCACGGTCACCGCACGTTCGCGGTCGTGACCTCCCGGGCCGTCGCGCCGCTGGACCGGCTGCTCGGCTGGTCGATGCCACTCGTCGACCCCACCGGGACCCTGGTGGCGATGAAGGGATCGTCGGTCCACGAGGAGATCGCCGCGGCACGGCCGGTGCTCGAGCGGTGGGGGTGCGCCGACCCCGAGGTACGAATCCTGGGGGACGGAGTCGTCGACCCGCCCACGTATGCCCTCCGGGTGGCCTGGGCGGATCCGGCGCAGGTATCTTTGCCGCTTGCCGAGGATCGAGGTACCCCGCGTGGTTCCGCATCGGCTCGCAAGCGTGGATCTCGGGGCCGCCGTTCCCGGGGCCACGGCAATCACGGGAGGCGTGAGTCGTGACGGAGCAGTCGTCGCCGGCGGATGCGCGTGCCGCCCTGGGGTGGCCCACGGACGGTCCAGCAACGTTATCCACCGGTCTGGGGTGGCCCGCGGAGCGTAGTTCTCCACAGGATGAGCCCAGTCATCCACAGGAACTGACGGAAGAGGATGACGTGGTTTCACGTGAAACACCGACGCCCAAGGCGTTCACAGTGCGCACCGCCGCCGATCTCGCGCTCGCCGATTCGGAGTTCGCCGACGACGCGACGCCGCTGGCGCGAGCCGCCGAACACATCGTGCTCGCCCGGCACGGTGCCCGGATGCGCCCGTCGCTCCCGCGGCCGGAGAGCACCCGGGTCTTCGTCGTCGCGAACCAGAAGGGCGGGGTCGGCAAGACCACGTCGACCGTCAACGTGGCCGCGGCCCTGGCGCAGCTGGGGCAGCGGATCCTGGTGATCGACCTCGACCCGCAGGGGAACGCCTCCACGGCCCTGGGCGTCGAGCACCACCGCGGCGTCGCCTCGACGTACGACGCACTCGTGGACGGGGTCCCGCTCGTGGAGGTCGTCAGCACCTGCCCCGAGGTGGAGAACCTCGACGTGGTGCCCGCGACCATCGACCTCGCCGGCGCCGAGATCGAGCTGGTGAGCGTGGTGGCCCGCGAGAGCCGGCTGCACAAGGCGATCCAGGGCCACCCGAAGGTCGGCAGCGCCACCGAGGCCGGCGAGGACCGCTACGACTACGTCTTCATCGACTGCCCGCCGTCCCTGGGCCTGCTCACCCTGAACGCCCTGGTGGCCGGCGCCGAGATGATGATCCCGATCCAGGCGGAGTACTACGCGCTCGAGGGACTCGGGCAGCTCCTCGAGACCGTCGAGATGGTCAAGGCGCACCTCAACCCGCGCCTGAACGTCTCCACGATCCTGCTGACGATGTACGACGCGCGCACCCGGCTCGCCGCCGGCGTCGCCGACGAGGTGCGCGACCACTTCGGCGACCAGGTCATCAAGACGGCGATCCCGCGCTCGGTGCGGGTCTCGGAGGCACCCTCGTACGGCCAGACGGTGATGACCTACGATCCCGGCTCGCCGGGTGCGTTGTGCTACCTCGAAGCCGCCCGCGAACTCGCGACCAAGGGAGCCCCACGATGAACGCCAGCCGGCCGCAGCAGAGACGAGGACTCGGACGAGGCCTGGGATCGCTGATCCCCACCGCTCCCGCGACGCCGGTTGCCGCCCCGGACGGGGCAGCCGACGGCGCCGTGGCCGAGGGTGGCGCCACCACGGGGACGATGTCGACGGCGCAGGACGGCGAGCGCGGCGCCCCGGTCGACGGGCAGCCCGCGGAGCAGATAGTGCCGGAGTCCGGCCTCGCGCCGGTGGCCGGCGCCTACTTCGCCGAGGTGCCGCTGGACCAGATCACGCCCAACCGGGTGCAGCCCCGTCAGGTCTTCGACGAGGACGCGATGGCCGAGCTCGTGCACTCGATCCGTGAGGTCGGACTGCTGCAGCCGGTCGTCGTGCGCCGGACCGGGGTCGAGGCCTACGAGCTGGTCATGGGTGAGCGCCGCTGGCGCGCCTCCCAGGAGGCCGGCCTGGAGACCATCCCGGCGATCGTCCGGGAGACCGAGGACAACGACATGCTCCGGGACGCGCTCCTGGAGAACCTCCACCGCTCGCAGCTCAACCCGCTCGAGGAGGCGGCGGCCTACCAGCAGATGCTGGAGGACTTCGGCTGCACGCATGACGAGCTGGCGTCCAGGATCGGGCGTTCGCGTCCCCAGATCAGCAACACGCTCCGGTTGCTCCGACTGACGCCGGCCGTCCAGCGCCGGGTGGCCGCGGGGGTGCTCTCGGCCGGCCACGCGCGGGCGCTGCTGGGCGTCGAGGACCCCGACCTCCAGGACCGGCTCGCCCAGCGGGTCGTGGCCGAGGGCATCAGCGTCCGAGGACTCGAGGAGATCGTGGCGGTCGGTGGTCCGGACACCCCCGGCCCCCGGGCGACGCGGCGCAAGCCCACGGCCCCCGGGCTCACCGACCTGGCGGACCGCCTGGCCGACCGGTTCGAGACCCGGGTGAAGGTGGACCTCGGTCGTACCAAGGGCAAGATCACCGTGGAGTTCGCCTCGCTCGACGACCTGCAGCGCATCGTCGACGTCATGGACCCGCGCAACCGCAACGACAGGCCGATCTAGCGACTAGGAGACTTGTCGCTTTGTCGACATAGATACAAGTCGTTCACGTCAGGCTCTGGCCTGGCCCCGCGTGGCCCCGCGTGGCCAGGCGCTGCCGGACGAGCGCGGCGGGTGGTCGGACGGATGGCCGGATGGCCGGATGGCCGGATCGGCCGATGTTGCACGTGAAACCAACGCCCAGCCCGGGACGAGCCGCCGAGACGGCCACGAGGTCATACGGCCGCGTCGTGGGAGCGACCGGAACGGATGACGTCCGCCCGGGACGGCGGTTGCCGGGGCGACCGTCGCGGGAACGGCCCGCTGAGAGGGGCGTCAGCCCTGGGCGCGCCGAGCGGCGCGCTTGGCCGCCCGCTCCCGCTTCTCGGCCGCGTCTAGCCGGGCGGCTTCCTCGAGGGTGGGAGCGCCGCCGCCGTGGGAGGCGGGCACCCACCAGGCGCCGGGGTCCTGCTCCTCCGAGGGGTAGTCCCGGATCGCCTCGTCGAGCATCCCGGCCATCCGCTCCCGCAGGGCGGCGGTCTCCGCGACCGGGTCCTCGCCGGTGGGCCGCATCGGCTCGCCGACCTTGATGGAGATGGTCTTGCCGCGCGAGAAGTCCTTGGGGTGGTCCTTCGTCATCATCCGCTGGGTGCCCCACAGGATCACCGGCACCACCGGGACACCCGCGGCCGCGGCGATCCGCACGGCCCCGGTCTTGAACTCCTTGAGCTCCATGGCCCGGGAGATCGTCGCCTCGGGGAAGATGCCCACCACCTCGCCGGCCCGCAGGTAGTCCACCGCGGTGTGGTACGACGCGAGGCCCTCGCCGCGGTCGACCTCGATGTGGTGGAGGGAGCGCATCAGGGGCCCGGTCCACCGGTGGTCGAAGAGCTCCCGCTTGGCCATGAACCGGACCAGGCGACCGGAGGGGTTCGCGGCGAGCCCGCCGTACACGAAGTCCACGTAGCCGATGTGGTTGTAGGCCAGGAGCGCGCCACCGGAGCGGGGGACGTGCTCGGTGCCGGTCATCTGGAAGCGCTGGCCGAGCAGGCGGAACGCCGTCTTGGCGGTGACGATGATCGGGGGATAGGTCAGGTCACGCACGTCTACTCCTGCGGGCTGCTCCGCGCGACGGCGGCCTGGACGAGGGAGGCACAGACCTTGCCGAGATCGAGGCCGGCGGCCTGGATCGCGAGCGGCACGGTCGAGGTCTCGGTGAACCCAGGGGCCACGTTGACCTCGAGGAACCATACCCGGCCGTCCGCACCGACGATGAGGTCCGACCGGGACACGTCCCGCAGACCGAGCACCTCGTGGGCCCGCAGCGCGATCCCGGCGACCTCGGCGGACAGCTCGGGCGAGAGCGGTGCGGGCGTGATGAACTCGGTGGAACCGGCGGTGTAGCGGGCGGTGTAGTCGTAGACGCCGCCGTCGGGCCGGATCGCCACCGCGGGCAGCGCCCGGGGGCCCGAGCCGTCGTCGATGACGGCGACGGCGACCTCGAGGCCCTCGACGAAGTGCTCCAGCAGCGCCACGTCGCCGTAGGCGAACGCGTTGACCATCGCCGCCGGCAGCTCCTCGGCGGTGCGGACGACCGAGCAGCCCAGCGCGGAGCCGCTCTTGGCGGGCTTCACCATCAGCGGCAGCCCCAGGCGGGCGACCAACGCCGCCATCACCTCGGCCGCGCCGAGCTCGCGAAAGGTCTCGTGCGGCAGGCACACCGACGCGGGGGTGTCGATCCCGGCCCGGGCGACGATGGCCTTGGCGACCGGCTTGTCGAACGCCGCGCGGCACGCAGCCGGGGGAGCTCCCACGTAGGGGACCGACAGCAGCTCGAGGACCTCGCGGACCGCCCCGTCCTCGCCGGTCTCCCCGTGCAGCATGGGCACGACACAGGCCGGGCGCTCCGTGCGCAACGTGGCAAGCAGCGAGGCGTCCACGTCCCGCTCCGCCACCTCGCGGCCGGTGCCCCGCAGCGCCTCGGCGACCCGGCGACCCGAGCGCAGCGACACGTCCCGCTCGTGGGAGAGGCCGCCCGCAAGGACGAGCACCTGGCCGGTGGGTGCGTGACCCTCGCCGGTGGACGGGCCGGCTCCGGTGGACGGGCCGGCTCCGGTGGTCGAGCCTGTCGAGACCACGTGTTCTCCACTCATCATCGGTCCTCGTCCGCTCAGCTGAGGTCGCTGCTCGGCGCGTCGTACCCGCTGCGGGGTCCCAGGCCACGCGCCGGCGCGGCGGCCCCGAAGGTCTCCCGCAGCTCCATCTCGGCCTCCAGCACGCTCGCCAGCCGGCGCACCCCTTCACGGATCCGCTCCGGGGTCGGGTAGCAGAACGAGAGCCGCATGGACCCGGACCCGAAGCCGTCGGCGAAGAAGGCGGTCCCGGGGACGTAGGCCACCCGCGCGGTAACGGCCCGCGGGAGCATCGCCTTGGCGTCGATGCCCGGGGGCAGCGTCACCCAGACGAAGAAGCCGCCGTCGGGCTCGTTCCAGGAGCAGGAGGCCGGCATGTAGTCGCGCAGGGCGTCCATCATCGCGTCGCGGCGCTCGCGGTACATCTCCCGCATCTGCTTGATCTGGCCCTGCCAGTCGTGCTGGGAGAGGTACGTCGAGACGGCCATCTGGCTGAACGACGGGGGGCACAGGGTGGCGGACTCCTGCGCCAGCACCAGCTTCTCGCGCACGGCGTGCGGCGCGAGGGCCCAGCCGACCCGCATGCCCGGTGAGAAGGTCTTGGAGAAGGACCCGAGGTAGATCACGCCCTCGGCCTCGTCGGCGCGCAGCGCCCGCTTCGGCTCGCCCTCGAACCCGAGCAGCCCGTAGGGGTTGTCCTCGAGCACCAGGATGTCGTGGCGCCGGCAGATCTCGAGCACCTGCGGGCGCCGCTCCGGCGCCAGCGTGACGCCGGCGGGGTTGTGGAAGTTCGGGATCGTGTACAGGAACTTGATGGTCTTGCCCGCCGCGCGAACCGCGGTGATGGCCTGGTCGAGCGCCTCGGGCACCAGGCCGTCGGCGTCCATCTCCACGTGCACCACGTCGCACTGGAAGGACTTGAACACGCCGAGCGCGCCGACGTACGACGGGGCCTCGCAGAGCACGACGTCCCCGGGGTCGCAGAAGATGCGGGTGACCAGGTCGACCGCCTGCTGGGAGCCGACCGTGACCACGACGTCGTCGGGGTGCGCCTCGATGCCCTCGAGCTGCATCACGTCGCAGATCTGCTCGCGCAGGGTGGGGTCGCCCTGGCCGGAGCCGTACTGCAGGGCCACCGGGCCGTTGGCCGCGATCAGATCGGCGATCGCGCTGCCGACGACGTCCAGCGGCAGTCCCGAGATGTTCGGCATCCCCCCGGCCAGCGAGACGACCTCGGGCCGCGAGGCGACCGCGAAGAGCGCCCGGATCTCCGAGGCGGTCATGCCCGCCGTGCGGGCGGCGTACCGGTCGACGTAGGAGTCGAGGCGGGTCCCGGAACCGGGGGTCACGCGGGGCGCGGGGGTGTTGTCCATGACACCTCTAGCATGAACGATGGGAGTGCGGGTCGCACGCGCAGACCGGGGAGTGGGCGCGTCGGTCCGGTCACACCCGTCGGCACGGGCCTGGGAGGGACGCATGTCGCGCAAGATCGTGCGGTTGACGCTTGACCACCTCGACGCGCTGCCGGAGCCGTGCCGGTCCTGCGTGTTCTGGGAGCTGGACCCGGTGCGCCGCGAGCGGGTCGAGGACCCGCGGGGTGAGAAGGACGCCTGGGTCTCGCAGGTGCTGCGCGAGTGGGGCTCCTGCGGTCGGGTCACGCTGGTCGACGACCGGCCGGTCGGCTACCTGATCTATGCCCCCGAGGCGTTCGTGCCCGGGGCGGCGAGCTTCCCGACGGCCCCGGTCTCCCCGGACGCCGTCCTGCTCACCAACGTGTACGTCGACCCGGCCCACGCGGGCGGCGGGCTCGGCCGGATGCTGGTGCAGGGCATGGCGCGCGACCTGATCGAGCGTGGCGGGATCAAGGCGGTCGAGGCCTTCGGGGACACCCGCGGGGTCCGGCGCTGCGTGCCGCCCGTGGAGTTCCTCGGCAGCGTCGGGTTCAAGACCCAGCGGGCGCACGGGACCACGCCGCGGATGCGGATGGAGCTGCGCTCGACGCTGACCTGGAAGGACGAGCTGGAGGCCGCCCTCGAGCGGCTGCTCGGCGTCGTACGCCCCGCGAAGAAGCCAGCGCCCGCCCCCACGCCGAAGGCGACGAGGAGCGGGCGCACCGTCACGTGACGGAAGAGCCAGGTGGCTCAGGCGATGTAGTCGGCCAGCTCGTTGAGCAGCGTGGCCTTGGGGCGGGCACCGACGATCGACTTCACGACCTCACCGTTCTGGTAGACGTTGATGGTCGGGATGCCGGTGACGCGGTAGGACGAGGGGGTCACCGGGTTCTCGTCGACGTTCATCTTGAAGAACGTGATCTTGTCGCCGTGGGTGGACGCGATCTCGTCCAGGATCGGGGACACCTGACGGCACGGCCCGCACCACTCGGCCCAGAAGTCCACCAGGACGGGCTTGTCGGACTTGAGGACCTGCGCCTCGAACTCGGCGTCGGTCACGGCAGCGATGTTCGCCACGGGAACTCCCTTTCTCTTGAAGATCAGTGCTCAGTGAACACCAGGCCGGGGACAGTTGTTCCCCGACACCACGGCGTGCCGGGCAGGTCAGATGCCGGCGGTCTGGACGGTCGGGCTGAGCGGCTCCTCGGCCACGGCCTCCTGCGCCTCCTGCTGCGAGCCGGCCGCGTGGTCGAGGGTCGCGATGTAGCGCTCCGCGTCCAGCGCCGCGGCACAGCCGGTGCCGGCCGCGGTGATCGCCTGGCGGTAGTGGTGGTCGACCAGGTCGCCGGCGGCGAAGACCCCCGGCAGGTTGGTCGCGGTCGAGGGGTGCTCGACGAGCACGTAGCCGTCGTCGTCGAGGTCGACCTGCCCCTGCAGCAGCTCCGAGCGCGGGTCGTGCCCGATGGCGATGAACAGCCCGGTCACGTCGAGCGGGCGGGTCTCACCGGTCACGGTGTCCTTGAGGGTGACCGACTCGAGGCGGTCCTCGCCGTTGATCTCCTCGACCACGGAGTTCCAGACGATCTCGAGCTTGGGGTCGGCGAAGGCGCGCTCCTGCATGATCTTCGAGGCGCGCAGCTCGTCGCGGCGCACGATCAGCGACACCTTGGAGCCGAACCGGGTCAGGAAGGTGGCCTCCTCGACGGCGGAGTCGCCGCCACCGACGACGGCGATGTGCTGGTCGCGGAAGAAGAACCCGTCGCAGGTCGCGCACCACGAGACCCCGCGGCCGGACAGCTGCTCCTCGCGCGGCAGGCCGAGCTTGCGGTAGCCGGAGCCGGTCGCGAGGACCACCGCGCGGGCGGTGTAGGTCTCGGTCGCGGTCTTCACGACCTTGACCTCGCCGGTGAGGTCGACCTCGACGACGTCGTCGGGCACGAGCTCGGCGCCGAAGCGCTCCGCCTGGGCGCGCATCTCGTCCATCAGGGCCGGACCCATGATCCCGTCGCGGAATCCCGGGAAGTTCTCGACCTCGGTGGTGTTCATCAGCGCGCCGCCGGCGGTCACCGACCCCTCGAGCACGAGCGGGTGCAGGCTGGCCCGCGCGGCGTACACCGCCGCGGTGTACCCGGACGGACCCGAGCCGATGATGATGACGTTGCGGGTGCCGGACTCAGACATGGGGCGCTTTCACTCCTCGATCGGTGGACTGTCGGTTCAACCGATCGTAGGCGAGGGGCATTCCCCGCCGCGGGCCGCCGGGCGGTGGCCGGGCCGCTCAGGGCGCGGGCAGCGTGATCGACCGCAGCACGGAGGAGCCGCCGCAGCCGAACAGGTCGACGACCTGGGTGTCCCCGTTGGCGGCGCGGAAGGCGAGGACGCCCCGGTGCCCGTCGTACACGACCGGCACGAAGGTGCCGGAGCCCCAGTCGCCGGGGGTGCAGTCGATCTTGCCGCTCGCGTCCTTGAGGGCCTGGACGTCGGGGGCGTAGTACGCCGCGGACCGGTGGGTCAGCTGTCGGGCCCGGGCGACGTCGGCGGAGAAGTGGTCCGGGCGGACCCGGACGGGGTCGGTGAGGGCCTGCTCGGGTGCCGCCCCGCTGTTGGTCAGGCTGTCGGCGCCCGGCGCCGGCTCGTCCTTGCCCTGGTCGGACCCGGACCCGGCGCCGCCCGACTCGGCAACCGTGGCGCGGTCGGCGGTGGAGGCGCTCTCGCCCGAGCCACCCGAGTCGACCACCTGGTCGAGGCCGACGCCGATGGCCACGACCGCGGCCGCTGCCACCAGCACCGAGGTGACGCGGCGCCGGCGCCGCGAGGCCATGGCCACGACGTTGTCGGCCTCGTCGTCCGGGGAGCCGCCGTGCTGGGCGGCGAGGTCGGCCAGCACGCGGTCCAGCCGGGTCGCGACGTCGGCGGGCACCGGCTCGGTGTGCCGCGCGTCGGCGAGGAGGCGGCGTACCTCCTGCTCCTGCTCGGGGCCCAGGTCGGGCTCGTCGGGCATCGGGTACCTCCTCTCGGGTGCGGTGCTCGGTGGGGACGGTTGCTGGTGCGGTCGGTCCCGGTGGTCGGGTCAGCCCGCGGCGGGTGGTGCGCGAGGGGCGTCGGTGGATCGGACGGATGGGGTGGGGTCGGGGTTCCCGTCCGGCGGGTGGCCCCGCTCACCCTCGGGCGCCGGCACGCCGAGGAGCACGGCGAGCCGGGCCCGCCCGCGGGAGCAGCGCGACTTCACCGTCCCCACCGCGCAGTCGAGCATCTCGGCCACCTCGGAGACCGGGTAGCCCTCCATGTCCACGAGCACCAGCGCCGCCCGCTGCTCGTCGGGGAGCGTCGCCAGGGCCGCGAGCACCGCGTCCCGGCGGTCGCCGCGCACCGCGACCTCCGCGGGGTCCTCGCTCACGGGAGCAGCCGAGACGAGCGAGCCGCGGCGTTCGTACTCCTCGAGGTCGTCGGGGAGCGGCTCGGCCCGGCGCGAGCGCGAGGCCCGGATCCGGTCCAGGCACGCGTTCACCACGACCCGGTGCAGCCACGTCGTCACCGCCGCCTCGCCGCGGAAGGAGCCGGCCCGGCGGTACGCCGCGACCAGGCCGTCCTGGAGGCCGTCCGCCGCGTCGTCGGGGTTGCCCATGGTGCGGAGCGCGACCGCCCAGAGCCGGTCCCGGTGCCGGGCGAAGAGCGTGCCGAAGGCGTCGGTGTCGCCGTCGACGTGGGCGCGAAGCAGGTCGGCGTCACTGACGTCGTCGGGCCCGAGGGAACCGGTCATCCGCGGATCGCGACCTCGGCGACCTCACCACGGTAGCCACCCTCGGCCTGCGGCAGGGAGGTCAGCCAGACGGTGAGGAACCGGCCGCGCACCGGCCGGTCGAGGGTGATCCGCTGCTTGGTCCCGGCCGCGTCCTCGGTGGCCGCCGGGGTGAGCCCGGCCACGGCGGAGGGCGCCCGGTCGGTGACGTAGAGGGACACCCCGGTCGGGGCGCCCACGAGGGTGAGGTCGATGACGGACACGTCGTGGGCGGCGCCGAGGTCGATCGTCAGGCCGACGCCGGTCTTGAGGCCACCGGGGCCCATGTTCTGGTCGTAGGTCATCGTGCGCCACGCGGTCGCGGGGTTGCCGTCGACCGCGAGCGGCGCCAGCTCGCGGTGCTCCTCGGGCGGGTCGCCCTGCGGGTCGAAGTCCTGGGCGGCCAGGCCGGTGATCGGGGCGAGCGAGGAGCTCGGGGAGGGGGACTCCGACGGCGTGTCCTCGGGCTTGTCGCCGAGCGGCGTGCGCCCGCGGCCGAGGTTGAACGCGACCACGATGGCCAGCAGCAGCAGCAGGCTCGCGCCGATCGCGAACGCCAGTCGCAGCCAGCTCCGACCGGGGACCTCGTCGTCCTCCTCCTCGTCCTCGGCCACCGGGATCACGCCCGAGCCGGTCCCCGGGCCGGTGTCCCAGGGCCAGTAGTCGCGCGATCCCGTCGCGGCCGCGACGTGCGGGCGCGCCTTGCGCGCAGGCTGTCCCTCGGCGGGCTCGGGGGCGAACAGCGGCCGCTCGGGGACCTCCTCGAACGGGGGCGGAGGCGGTGGCGGGGTCGGCCGGGCCGCGAACCAGGACACGTCGTCGTTGTCGTCGTCGAAGATCGGGAGGCCGGCCTGGGTGGGCTGCTCGACCGACCCGGTCGGCGGGACCGGCGTCTCGGCCTGCTCACCGGTCTCGTCGTCGGCTCCGTCGGGCACCGACTCCCCGGCCTCGGCCTCGGCCTCGGCCTCGGTCTCGGTCTCGGGGTCGGGCTCGAGCGCCTCGGGCAGCGGGTCCGGCGTCGGGTCGGGCGTCGGGTCGGGCGTCGGGTCGGGCGTCGCGTCGGGCGTCGCGTCGGGGACCGGGTCCGCGGTCGCACCGGGCTCGGCCCGCCGCGGGGGCGGCGCGGAGGCCGCCGGGGCGAGACGGGGCAGCACGGCCGTGCGGGTGCCGCTGTGGCTGGCCGCCTCGGCCTCGGCCATCCCGGTCGGGTCGCCCACGAACTCGCGCAGGTACTCGGCGATGCCCCGGGCCGTGGTCAGGTCGTGGGCGTCGCGGGACCCGTGGCCGGCGTACGGGTTGACGACCTGGTCGCAGAGCGCGTCGAGCGGGCGCGGGATGCCGGCGCGGACCTGCCGGGGCCGCAGCACCCGCCCGTGCTCGTGCGGCGCCGCCGGTACGTCGGAGCTCGACGCCCCCGGCCAGCGACCGGTGAGCGCGGCGTACAGCAGGCCGCCGAGGTCGGTGACGTCGGTCGACACCCGGCCCGGCGCGAGGCCGTGCAGGGCCGCGTCGACGCTGAACCCGATGACGCGGATGGAGCCGGTGCGGTCGATGAGGACGTTCTCCGGCACCAGCCGGCCGTGGGCGACGCCGGCCTCGTGGCCGGCCGCCACCGAGGTGGCCACCTCCGAGACCAGCCACGCGGCCCGGCGCGGCGCGAAGGGCCCGTCGGTGGCCAGCATGATGTCCAGCGAGCTGCCGGCGCCCCACTCGTTGACGACGTAGCAGAACCCGTCGACCTGGTCGGCGTCGAGGACGCGGAGCAGGCGCCGGTCCGGGACCGTCGCCGACTGGCGGGCCGCCTCGAGCAGCAGCGCCGCCCGGTCGTCGTCGGCGTCGAGCACGTGCAGGGCGACGTGCCGCTCCAGGACGCGATCGTGGGCGCGCCAGAACCGGCCGTCCCTGCTCTCGACGAGCAGGTCGATCAGTCGGTAACGGTCGGCGAGGACGTCACCGGGCCGGATGGACTTCGGCACGCAGCTCCCCTCTTGGCGGACTAGTGGTCATCGTAGGCTCAGCGGCCCCTCACGGACGGGAGGCGTCTCGACACCATGTCGACGACCTCGGTCACCTCGGTCAGGCGCAGGAACCTGGCCAGGACCACGAAGAGACCGACGTCGACGAGGGTCACCAGCATCGCGCGCAGGGCGGCGACGGCGTTGTTCGGGTCGGCCCCGAGGACCCCGAGCAGGCGGAGCACGACGAACGCCGCAGTCGTCGAGACGGCGACCGCGATCCCCACCCGGACCAGGAAGCGGACCAGCGCCGGCGTCTCCAGGCCGCCGAGGAGGCGGCGCAGCACGGCGTACGACAGCACCGAGCCCACGGCGTACGACGCGGCGTAGGCGACGACCAGCGCCGGCGAGGTGTGCTCGGCGTCGGTGGCCGTGACCAGCGCCAGCGCCACGACGATGTTGGTGGCCGCGACGGCGCACTGGATGTAGAAGACCGTCCGGGTCCGCTCCAGGGCGTAGAAGCCGCGCAGCATCAGGTAGTGGACGGTGAACAGCAGGATGGCCGGGCCGAAGAGCGCCAGCGAGAGCGTGAACAGCTGGTAGCTGTCGCGGACCGCGCCGAAGGAGACCGTGTTGGCGACGTCGCCGGCGATCAGCGGCATCAGGCAGGCGAACGGGATGATCACGGCCAGCGCGCTGCGCAGCGTGCCGCCCAGGGTGTGCGCCAGGCCGCGCAGGTCGTCGTCGGCGGCCCGCGCGGCCAGCCGGGGCAGGATCGCGGTGGCCAGCGAGACGGTGATGACCGAGTGCGGCACCATCACGATCAGGAACGTCGTGGAGTAGACGGTGTACCCCGTGCCGGTCTCGCCGCCGGTGCCGCAGCCCGTGCCGCCCGAGGCCAGCCGGACGACGACGGTGTAGGCGATCTGGTTGACCACGACGAACAGCACGGTCCACACACCCAGCCGCAGGGTGTGGGAGAGCCCGGTGTTGCGGAAGTCGAAGCGGGGCCGGTAGGTGTAGCCGGCCGCCCGCAGGTACGGCAGCAGGATCAGCAGCTGGACCATGATGCCGACGGTGGCGCCGATGCCGAGCAGCATCTCCTGGCCGCTGGTGAAGGCGCTGTACTTCTCGCCCTCCGCGACCGGGCCGTAGACCAGCAGGTAGACCACGAGCACGGCGACCGAGATGACGTTGTTGGCGATCGGCGCCCACATCATCGGCCCGAAGCGGCCCCGGGAGTTCAGGATCTGCCCGACCAGCACGAACATCCCGTAGAAGAAGACCTGCGGCAGGCAGTAGCGCGCGAACGCGATCACCGACTCGCGCTGGTCGGTCAGGCCCGCCGAGTCGTAGCAGGAGTTCAGGTAGAGCGACATCACCCAGGGGGCGGCGGCGACCAGCAGGACGCTGACCACGGCGAGGAACAGCGCGGCCAGGGTGACGATCCGGTTGGTGTAGGCCTCACCGCCGTCGGGGTCGTTCTTCATCGCGCGGACCAGCTGGGGCACGAGCACGGCGTTGAACACGCCGCCCGCCAGCAGTATGTAGAGCATGTTCGGGATCGTGTTGCCGATCGTGAACAGGTCGGCGTGCAGCAGGTTGCCGAGGGCCGCGGTGAGCAGGAACGCGCGCACGAACCCGCTCAGCCTGGACACCACGGTGCCGGCCGCCATCACGGCGCTGGAGCTCAGGATCTTCTGGCTCTCCGAGGAGCTCATGACCACCTCCTCATGACTTGCTCGCCACCCGCACCCGCCGGAACAGCCGGACGGCGATCGCGCCGAACAGCAGGGCCACGCCGGTGCCCAGGATCAGCCAGATCACCTTGCTGACCTGGGCGGAGCGGATCGGCAGCTGGTCGGAGGAGCCGAGCGGGACTCCGTCGGCGTCGGTCACCACCAGGGTGACGTTGTGCACGCCCAGCCGGCGGAACGAGGCGTTGAGCAGCACGCTGGTCCGGCCGCCCGGGCCGATGTCCACGGTCTCCGGGCCCCGGATGGCCTGCGGCTCGTCGGTGAGCGCCTGGATGCTGACCGTGACCGGCTCGTCGAGACCGTTGCTGATGGTGGCCGCGAAGCGGCCGCTGGTGCTGGACAGGGTGACGGCGGGCGGGGCGTCGATCCGGATCGAACCCATCTCCTGCTCGATCCACGCGCGGGACCGGTCCGTCGCCGCCCGCGCCCCGTCCGGGCTGGCCCGGTGCCCGTACGACGTGGCCCGCATCGCCTGGTCGGCCACCGTCGAGGCCACGCTGTCGTTGTCGGTGAGCACGTTCTGCAGGGTCGCACCGGCCCGGATCAGCGCCTCGGCCGAGGAGAAGTTCGCGCTGTCGAGCTCGCTGCGGTCCAGGCGGGGCGGGTAGTCCAGCTGCTCCTGCGAGACCTGTCGCGCGATCCCGCCGGCCACGTCGCTGACCGTGGTGAGGTGCAGCCAGTCGACGTCGAGCCCCTCGAAGAAGCCGATGGTGCTGCTCGGGTTCCAGTAGGACGGCAGCACCACGACCAGCGGCGTCGGGTGCGGGCTGAGCAGGCGCAGCGCGGCCTCGGCGAGGATGCGCTGGCGCATCGCCACCGGGGCCAGCGGGTCGTCCGGGCCGGGGCCGCCGGTCGCGGCGTCCGTGGAGGTGGTCACCAGGCGCGCCCCCTTGGTCTCCGCAACCGCGGGTGGGTCGGCGCCGAACATCTTGTCGGTGACCAGCACGGTCGAGCGGCCGGGCGTGGGGCCGAGCGCGGAGGGGTCGAGGTACCCGCCGGGCGACGCCACCGCCGGAGTCATCGGCAGTCCCCAGGGCGCCAGCTCGTTGCCGCTGCGCTTGCGGGCCCGGCGGTAGAGCCCGGGGCCGCGCTCGGCCGCTGCCGAGACGTCCACGTCGCCGTACGGCAGGGCGAGGATCTCGGGGCCGTCGAGGGCCTCGTGCAGCCGGTCCAGCCAGGCGTTGCCCGACTCGGTGACGTCCGCGAGCGCCTGGGTCTGGCCCGCGGCCTCACCGCTGTCGCCCTCCCCGGACGGGGAGGCGGACGGGTCCGTCTGGGGGGTCTGTCCGCCGCCGTCGGCCTCCGTCAGGTCCGGTGCCAGGGACCGCGGCGGGTTGCCGAGGGTGAGAGTGCGCACCACGTCGGGGAGTCCGGGGTCGACGAGCCAGGTGATCGGGCGGAACCCGGCCGCGGCGCCGAGGTCGACCATCGAGCGCAGCCGGCCGCCCGGGGACAGGGCGGCGTTCCACCCCTCGACGTCCTCGACGCTGCCGTCGGGGGCGTAGGAGACCGTGCGCCGCAGCGGGAGCACCAGGGCGGTGTCGACCGCCTCCTTGGTGCGCGGCACCAGGGGCAGGAACGTCCGGGCGCGACCGTCGGCGCCGTCGAGGCGCCCGTCGGGCCCGGTGCCGAGCGCGTGCACCCCGAACCAGTAGACGCCGGGCTCGGTCACGTCGAGCAGCCGGTGGGGGAGGGTGATGGAGAACTGCATCGTCTCCCCGGGCCCGATCCGGGCGATCGTGTCGTAGCTGCCGGGATCGGTGATGCGCGCACCCACGTCGGTGGTGGGGTCGACGTCGCCGGCGTCGGCGAGCTCGGCACTCGAGCGGATCGGGGTCCCGCCCAGGAAGGCGAACGTGTAGACCTTCGTCCACGCGGCGTCGTCCTCGTTGGTGACCGAGCCGGTGACCCGGACCGGCCCCCTCCTCGGCACGTAGGACGGGTTGAGCGAGTCGATCGTGACCGACAACGGCGTCCGCTCCGCGGCGGGGCGGCGCGCGTGCACGGCGCGGGTGTGCACCTGGGTCGGGTGCACGGTGCTCTCGGTGGAGGCGGTCTGCTCGGGGTCCGTGGCGGCGGTCGCCGGAGACACCCCCGCCAGTGTCGCCGCGACCGCCACGAGGGCAGGCAGCAGCGTCGTGGGGCGGAGCACGGCCTTGACTCTAGCCGTCCGTCCAGCCGGCCCCGGGGCGGTGCTCCGGCCCGGCGCCGGCGGCCCGGCCGCTAGAGTTGCCCTCCGTGCCTGACGCCCCGCCGCCGCCTCTCCAGATGACTGACGTCCAGCGGTCGGTCGCCGCGGAGCTGGACCGGATCTCCCCGGTCATCGACGAGCTGGGGCGCCGCTTCCGGGACGCCGGGCACGAGCTGTCCCTGGTCGGCGGCCCGGTGCGCGACGCGATGCTCGGTCGCCGGCACAACGATCTCGACTTCGCGACCTCCGCCCGCCCCGAGCAGACCGAGCGACTGCTCAGGGGCTGGGCCGAGGCGATCTGGGACATGGGCCGGGCGTTCGGCACCATCGGCTGTCGCAAGGGTGAGTGGCAGGTCGAGATCACGACGTACCGCTCGGAGACCTACGACCCCACCTCGCGCAAGCCGGACGTCGACTTCGGGGACACCCTCGCCGGCGACCTGGGCCGGCGCGACTTCACCGTGAACGCGATGGCGGTCTCGGTGCCGGACCGGACCTTCGAGGACCCGTTCGGCGGCGTCGTGGACCTCGCGCACCGGGTGCTGCGCACGCCGGGGCGCCCCGAGGACAGCTTCTCCGACGACCCGCTCCGGATGATGCGGGCGGCCCGGTTCGCCGCGCAGCTCGGCTTCACCGTCGACCCCGCGGTCGTGGACGCGATGCGGGAGATGGCGGGCCGGATCGAGATCATCTCGGCCGAGCGCGTCCGCGACGAGCTGGTGAAGCTGGTCTGCGCGCCGTACCCCCGGCTCGGGCTGACGCTCCTGGTCGAGACCGGCCTGGCCGACCACGTGCTGCCCGAGCTGCCCGCGCTGGCCCTGGAGCGCGACGAGCACCACCGGCACAAGGACGTCTACGAGCACACCCTCACCGTGCTCGAGCAGTCGATCGACCTCGAGTCGCGACTGCCGGGCGGCGGGCCGGACTTCGTGTCCCGGTTCGCCGCACTGATGCACGACGTCGGCAAGCCGCGGACCCGCCGCTTCCTCGACGACGGCACCGTCACCTTCCACCACCACGACGTGGTCGGCGCCAAGATCACGAAGAAGCGGATGAAGGCGCTGCGCTTCTCCAACGACCAGATCGACGCGGTCACCACGCTGGTGGAGCTGCACCTGCGCTTCCACGGCTACGGTACGGGCGAGTGGACCGACTCCGCCGTACGGCGCTACGTCCGCGACGCCGGGGCGGAGCTCGAGCGCCTCCACGTGCTCACCCGCGCCGACTGCACGACCCGCAACCAGCGCAAGGCCGACCGCCTGCGCCGCACCTACGACGACCTCGAGGCACGGATCGAGCGGTTGTCGGAGGAGGAGGAGCTGGCCTCGATCCGGCCCGACCTGGACGGCAACCAGATCATGGAGATCCTCGAGATCGGACCCGGTCGCGAGGTGGGCCTGGCCTACAAGTTCCTGCTGGAGCTGCGGATGGACCAGGGCCCGATGTCGGCCGAGGCCGCTGAGGCCGCGCTGCGCGACTGGTGGGCCGCCCGGGGCTGACCACCGCCCGGCGGGGTCAGGCGGTGGCGCGCAGCTCGTCGCCGGCCAGCAGGGACCGGTAGCGCTCGGCGTATGACGCCAGGGTCGCGTCGTCGAGCGTCCGTGCGCCGTGCACCACCAAGGGCTCCGCGAGCGTCATGCCACACAGGTGGGCGGTGGCATCGAGCGGGCGCATCAGCTCGACCATGGTGAAACGGTTGTAGCCGCCCGGTTGGTACGACGCGTCCGGGCCGCCAGTGCTGGTGACCACCTGGAGCGTCTTGCCGTGGAGGGCGTCGCCCCCCGACCCGTAGGCAAAGCCATGGGTGAGGACCTGGTCCATCCACTCCTTGAGGATGCCGGGCACGGAGTACCAGTACCAGGGGAACTGGAGCACGACGGTGTCGTACCCGAGCAGCAGGTGCTGCTCGAGCGCGACGTCGAAGCCGTCGCGGAAGCGGGCCACGCTGAGGTCGCGCACGGTGACGCCCTCGAGGTCGCCGACGGCGTCGGCGAGCACGCGGTTGACGCGCGAGTCCGCGAGGTCGGGGTGGGCCAGCAGGACGAGGGTCCGGGAGGGGGACGACATGGTGCCTTTCGTTCTTCTTCGGGAGGCGGGCCGGGGTCAGACCCGGGTGAGGTGCGGTACGACGTGGGTGCCGAGGTCGCGCACGAACCGCACCGGGTCCGCGGCCGCGGCACCGAGCGGCACCACGTGGACCTCCTCGACGCCGGCGTCGGCCAGCTCGGCCATCGCCTCGAGGAAGCGGTCCGCGCCGTGGGCCGGGTCCAGCGGCCGCGGCAGCATGACCGTGCGCCGGATCCGGTCGTAGTCGGTGCCGAGCTCCTCGCAGTGCCGGCGCAGCACGCGGAACTTGTGCCGGGCCTCGTCGGCGGGGGCGTCGCCGCCGAGCACGAGGTTGCACGCGTCGGCGTACGCCGCGACCAGGCGCAGCGTCTTCCGCTCGCCGTTCCCGCCCACCATCACCGGCACCCGGTGCAGCGGCTGTGGGGCGCAGATGGTCTCCGCGAGCCGGTGGTGGGTGCCCTCGAACGGTCCGTCCTCGTCGCTCCACATCTGACGGACGATCCGCAGGGTCTCCTCGAGGCGCTCGAACCGCTCCGAGGTGGACGGGAAGGGCACGCCGTGGGCCAGGTGCTCGCGCTCGTACCACGCGGCGCCGAGGCCGAGGGCGGTCCGGCCGCCGGAGAGGACGTCGAGGGTCGCGACGATCTTGGCGAGCAGGCCGGGGTGTCGGTAGGTCACCCCGGTCATCAGCAGCTGCAGCTCGACCGTGCTGGTGTGTGCGGCCAGGAAACCGAGCGTGGTGTAGCCCTCGAGCATCGGCTGGTGCACGTCGCCGAGCATCTCCAGGCCGAGGTAGTGGTCCATCAGGGAGAGGTTGTCGACGCCGGCCTCGTCGGTCGCTCGGCCGAGGGCGGCCAGCATCGGGGCGATGCCGGCCGGGCCCCCGGGCGCGTCGAAGCCGACGAGGTGGACCCCGAGCCTCATCGGGCGGGCTCCTCGTCGCTCACCAGGACCGTGGAGCCGCGCATCCGGTCCGGGGCGGTCATCTCAGCGGACGATCTTGAAGTTGAACTGCGCGGTGCCGAGTGCGCCCATCAGCCGTAGCCAGATGGGCAGCAGCATCTCGGTGCCGCGGGCGGTCTCGAGGGGTCCGAGGTCGATCACGTCGTCGTGGCCGAAGCTCTCGAGCAGGCCGACCACGGTGGCCTTCGCCCCGGCGTCGTCACCGGAGACGAAGATCGTCGAGCTCTGCCCCAGCGACTTCGGGTCGGCCATCAGGCTCGCGGTCAGCGTGTTCAGGGTCTTGACGACCTTGGCCTCGGGGAAGGCGCGCTGGACCTGCTCGCCGAGGGAGTCGGAGTCCTTCACGAAGAGGGTGGGAGGGAAGCCGGCCGAGAAGTCGAGCGGGTTGGCGATGTCGAGGAGCGGCTTGCCGGCCAGGTTCTCCGCGCCGGCGAGGCGGAGCACCTCGAGGGCGACGTTGCCGTTGGAGGCGTTGACAACCAGCTCGGCGCCGGCGGCCGCGTCGGCGAAGGTGGCCAGGGCGACGCCCTGGTGGTCGCCGTGCCAGGCAGCGAACGGCGGGTTCCCCATGCCGTCCGGCTCGGTGCGGGCGAGGGTCGACGCGGGATCGCGGGTGCCGACGACCACGGAGTGGCCGAGCTCGTGCAGGCGGCCGGCGATCGCCTGGCCCACCATGCCGGTGCCGAGGACTGCGATGTTCATGGGTGGTTCCCTTCGTACGTGGACGAGGTAGACAGGTCTGTCTGCCCGATGGGTGGACGTTAGCAGACAGATCTGTCTACTATCAACACGTGGCCCCACCTTCTGCGCGCCAGCGCATCCTCGACACCGCCTTCCGGCTCTTCTACGCCCACGGGATCCGCGCCGTCGGGGTGGACCGGATCATCGGCGAGTCCGGCGTGGCCAAGGCGACCTTCTACAAGCACTTCCCGGCCAAGGACGACCTGGTCGTCGCCTACCTCGACCGGGTCGACGAGGTCTGGAGCGGCCAGCTGCACGCGGCGGCCGAGGCCGCCGGCCCGGACCCCGCGGACGAGCTGGTCGGGCTCTTCGACGCGTTGGCCTCGGCGTGTCGCCGCGACGGCTACCGCGGCTGCGCCTTCATCAACGCCGCGGCTGAATCGGCGCCGGGCACGCCGGTCCACGACCGCACCGTGGCCCACAAGCGTGAGGTGCTGGCCTGGGTGCGCCGCCTGGGTGTGGACGCCGGGGCCGCGGACCCTGACGGCCTGGCCCGCTCGCTCACGCTGCTCCTCGACGGGGGGCTGGCCAGCGGCGCGCTCGACGCCGACCCGGAGGCGGCGACCCGTGCGAAGGCCTCGGCGGCGCTGCTGGTGGCTGCGGCAACTTCGGCGACTGACAACGTTTGAAATCTGTCAGTTCATGTCCCATGATGGAGGCATGAGCACCCCCACCACCTCCGCCGGGCGCCGCCTCGGCCGCACCGGCCCCACCGTCTCCGCCCTCGGCCTCGGCCTGATGGGCATGTCCGACCTCTACGGCCCCGCCGAGGAGTCGGAGAGCATCGCCACGATCCACCAGGCCCTCGACGCCGGGGTCACGCTGCTCGACACCGGCGACTTCTACGGGATGGGCCACAACGAGATGCTGCTCCGCGAGGCGCTGCGCGGCCGCAACCGCGACGACGTGGTGATCAGCGTGAAGTTCGGCGCCCTTCGTGGCCCGGACGGCGCCTGGGCCGGCGTGGACACCCGCCCGGCGGCGATCCGGAACTTCCTCGGCTACTCCCTCAAGCGCCTCGGCACCGACCACGTCGACGTCTACCGGCCGGCCCGCTTCGACCCCAGCATCCCGATCGAGGAGACCGTCGGTGCGATGGCCGAGCTCGTCCAGGCCGGCTGGGTGCGCCACCTCGGCCTGTCCGAGGTCGGCGCCGAGACGCTCCGCCGTGCGGCCGCCGTTCACCCGATCGCGGACCTGCAGATCGAGTACTCCCTGCTCTCACGCGACATCGAGCGCGAGATCCTGCCGACGGCCCGCGAGCTCGGGGTCGGCATCACGGCGTACGGCGTGCTGTCGCGCGGGCTGCTCTCCGGGCACTGGAGCGCCGACCGCGACGTCCGTGACTTCCGCGCACACCTCCCGCGCTTCTCCGGCGAGAACCTCGAGGCCAACCTGCGACTCGTCGAGGCGCTGCGGCAGGTCGCCGCGGCCCGCGACACCACGGTCGCCCGGGTGGCGATCGCGTGGGTGGCGTCCCATGGTGACGACATCGTGCCGCTCGTCGGAGCCCGCACCCGGACCCGGCTCGTGGAGTCGCTGGGCGCGCTCGAGGTCGACCTCACCGCGCAGGACCTCGCCGCGATCGAGGCGGCCGTCCCGACCGACGCGGTGGCCGGCACCCGCTACGACGCCATGCAGATGTCGTTCCTCGACAGCGAGAAGTAACGTGCCGCCGTGGCCGAACCGCTGACCCGCGAGGGGATCCTCGACTCCGCCGAGCAGGTGCTGCGCCGCTACGGCCCGGCCAAGACCACCGTCGTCGACGTGGCCCGGGCCCTCGAGGTCAGCCACGGCTCGGTCTACCGGCACTTCCCCAGCAAGGCGGCGCTGCGCGACGCGGTCACGCAGCGCTGGCTGGACCGGATCTCCGCGCCCCTGGCGGAGGTGGCGGCGGGGTCCGGGAGCGCCGAGGAGCGACTCCGTGCCTGGGTGCGCACGCTCGCCGGGACCAAGCAGGGCATCGCCCGGGAGGACCCGGAGCTGTTCGCGACGTTCCGCAGGGTCACCGACGAGGCCGGCGAGGTGGTGGCGGCCCACGTCGGCCACCTCGCCGGCCAGGCCGGCCGGATCGTCGCGGACGGGGTCGCCTCGGGCGAGCTCGCCGCGGTCGACCCGGTGGTGGCGGGGCGCGCGGTGCTCCAGGCCACCGCGCTGTTCCACCACCCGGCGCACGCGGACGAGTGGGGTGACCCGCTGCTTGCCGACCAGATGGAGGCGGTGCTCGACCTGCTCCTCGACGGGCTGCGCCCGCGCCGTTGAGTGGCACGCGTCACGGTGCGCTGTTGAACATCTGTCAGTAGGTTCGCTCGTCAAGAACCTGTTCCACTCCCTGACCTCCGGAGCGTGCCCATGGCCACCGACTCGTCGACCGTCGAACCCCTGCTCGAGGAGACGATCGAGCTCGAGGCGCCACCGGTCGCCGTGTGGGCGCTGGTCTCGGACGTGGCCCGGATGTCGTCGTGGAGCCCGCAGGTCGTGAAGACCTTCGTGCGGGGTCGCCCGGTGCAGGAGGGGACGACCTTCTTCAACCTCAACCGCCGGGGCCCGCTGTTCTGGCCGACCCAGGCGCGGGTGGTGACCTTCGAGCCGCACCGCGAGCTCGCGTTCCGGATCAAGGAGAACTGGACCGTGTGGTCGTTCAGCCTCGAGCCCACCGGCTCCGGCACCCGGCTGACCCAGCGACGCCGCGCCCCCGAGGGCATCTCCGGTGTCTCGCGCGGCCTCACCCGGATCGCCCTGGGCGGTCAGCAGGTCTTCACCGACGAGCTGCTGGCCGGCATGCGCCAGACCCTGGAGCGGGTCAAGGCCGAGGCAGAACGCCGACCCGCCGCCTCTTGACGCGCGAAACGCCTCGACCCGTCGTCAGCTGACGACGGGTCGAGGCGTTCCAGCATGAGCTCACGACGGGTCGGTGCCCGCCGGGGAGGTCACTCCTCGTCGCGGATGAAGGCCTCCACGCGGCGGCGGCCCTCGTCGTCGGGGAGCTGCACCGGCGGGGACTTCATCAGGTAGGACGACGCCGAGATGAGCGGGCCGCCGATGCCGCGGTCCTTGGCGATCTTCGCCGCGCGGATCGCGTCGATGATGATGCCGGCGGAGTTCGGCGAGTCCCAGACCTCGAGCTTGTACTCCAGGTTCAGCGGCACGTCGCCGAAGGCGCGACCCTCGAGGCGCACGTAGGCCCACTTGCGGTCGTCGAGCCAGGCGACGTAGTCGGAGGGCCCGATGTGGACGTTCTTGTCGTCGATCTTGCCCGCCAGCGAACCGTGGAGGTTCGAGGTGACGGCCTGGGTCTTGGAGACCTTCTTGGACTCCAGGCGCTCGCGCTCGAGCATGTTCTTGAAGTCCATGTTGCCGCCGACGTTGAGCTGGTAGGTGCGGTCCAGCGCCACGCCGCGGTCCTCGAACAGCTTGGCCATCACGCGGTGGGTGATGGTCGCGCCGACCTGGGACTTGATGTCGTCACCGATGATCGGGACGCCCGCGTCCTCGAACTTCTTCGCCCACACCGGGTCGGAGGCGATGAAGACCGGCAGCGCGTTCACGAAGGCGACGCCCGCGTCGATGGCGCACTGGGCGTAGAACTTGTCGGCCTGCTCCGAGCCCACCGGCAGGTAGGAGACGAGCACGTCGGCCTGGGTGTCCTTGAGGACCTGGACCACGTCGACGCCCTCGCCGTCGGCCTCCTCGATCGTCTGGCGGTAGTACTTGCCGAGACCGTCGAGGGTGTGGCCGCGCTGGACGATGACCCCGGTCGGGGGCACGTCGGTGATCTTGATCGTGTTGTTCTCCGAGGCCTGGGTGGCCTCCGAGAGGTCGAAGCCGACCTTCTTGGCGTCGACGTCGAAGGCGGCGACGAACTCGACGTCCTTGACGTGGTACTCACCGAAGGTGACGTGCATGAGCCCCGGGACGGTGCCCTCGGGGTCGGCGTCCTTGTAGTACTCGACACCCTGGATCAGGGAGGTGGCGCAGTTGCCGACTCCCACGATTGCTACTCGTACCGAACCCATCGGGATTCCTTCCTGTTTCTCACTACTGATCGGCCGTGGGGCCGGCTGGCTGCCTGGTGGCGGTGGTGGGGGTGCTGGCTGGTTGGGCGGAGGCGGCCTCGTCGGGGGCCTGCTCCTCGTAGCGGCGCTCGGCCTGGATCAGCTCGGAGAGCCACCGGACCTCGCGCTCGACCGACTCGACGCCGTGCCGCTGGAGCTCCGCGGCGTACCGGTCGACCTCCTTCTGGGTCATCGCCAGCTGGTTCTGGACCCGGTCGAGCCGCTCCTGGAGGCGGGTGCGGCGGCCCTCGAGCACGCGCAGCCGGATCTCCATGTCGGTGCGACCGAAGAAGGCGAAGCGGATGTCGAAGTTGTCGTCCTCCCAGGCGGTGGGACCCACCTCCGACATCAGCCGCTCGAACTCACGGTGGCCGACCTCGGTCACCTGGTAGACGATGCGCGGGCGTCGCGTCACGGGGGTCAGCGTCGCCGCCGCCTCCTCGATCAGCTGCCCCCGGAGCATCTTCTTCAGCGTGGGGTAGAGCGAGCCGTAGGACAGCACGCGGCCCCAGCCGAGCATGAGGTTGAGCCGCTTGCGCAGCTCGTAGCCGTGCATCGGTCCCTCGTGCAACAGCCCCAGGACTGCCAGCTCGATGGTCTCTCCACGACGTGCCATGCGACATATCGTACCGATATATCCAGCTGCGGTGAACCAGATGGGTGTAACGGCGCGCCATGCGGGGGATGCGTACCCTGTTGAGGTCGCCCCCCGCCGACGGGCACTTCGACCTGCCCGTCGAACGCGCCCCCGAGCCCCCGGAGAGCCGAAGTTGAGTGGAAAGCGCAGAGCCCCCGGCTCCGCCGTCAAGACACCCCCCCAGCCCCCCACGAGCAAGAAGACCCGGCTCAAGCGCGTCGGGAAGTGGCTGCTCGTGGCAGCGCTCGCGGGGAGCCTGCTGCTGGCGGGTGGGCTCTTCTACCTCTACAAGACCATCGACATCCCGGACCCGAACAAGGACTTCCGGACCCAGACGTCGTTCGTCTACTACGCCGGCGGCAAGACCCAGCTCGGCCAGTACGCCACGCAGAACCGTGACTCGATCCCGCTCAAGGAGATCCCCCAGAAGATGCAGGACGCGGTGGTCGCCGCGGAGAACCAGAGCTTCTGGACCGACAAGGGCATCGATCCCAAGGGCATCCTCCGGGCGGCCTTCAGCAACGCGCGCGGCAACTCCAAGCAGGGCGCGTCCACGATCACCCAGCAGTACGTCAAGATCCTGTACCTCACCCAGGAGCGCTCCTACAAGCGCAAGGTGAAGGAAGCGATCCTGTCGCTGAAGATCCAGCAGCAGCTGAGCAAGTCCGAGATCCTCGAGGGCTACCTCAACACCATCTACTTCGGTCGGGGCGCGTACGGCGTCCAGGCCGCCGCGCGGGCCTACTTCGACAAGGACGCCAAGGACCTGAGCCTCAAGGAGTGCGCGGTCCTGGCGAGCGTCCTGAACAACCCGACGCTGTTCGACCCCGCCAACGGCAAGGACGCGAAGGCGAACCTCAAGGAGCGCTACGCCTACGTCCTCGGCGGCATGGCGCACATGGGGAACATCTCCGCCGACCAGGCCGACCGGGCCGAGCGCCACCTGCCGGACTTCCCGGAGATCGAGGCGCAGAGCCAGTACGGCGGCCAGAAGGGCTTCATGCTCGCGATGGTGCGCGACGAGCTGCACTCGCTGGGCTACACCGACGAGCAGATCGAGGGCGGCGGCCTCCGGGTCACCACGACGTTCACTCCCAAGGCGATGGAGGCGGCCAAGCAGGGCGTGATGGAGGCCCGGCCGGACGGCTTCTCCGACAAGCAGCTGCACGTCGCGGTGGCCAGCGTCGAGCCGGGCACCGGCGCGCTGCGCGGCTTCTACGGCGGCCAGGACTACCTGCAGTCCCAGATCAACTGGGCCGAGACCGGCGGCGCGCCGGGGTCCTCCTTCAAGCCGTTCGCGCTGGCGGCCGCGCTGAAGGCCGGGTTCTCGCTCAAGGACACCTTCGAGGGCAACTCGCCCTACTACTACAACGGGCAGGACACCGGCGACCGGGTGCGCAACGAGGGCACCGGCCCCGACGGCCTCGGCAACGACTACGGCTCGGCGGTCAACCTGATCACCGCGACCGAGGAGTCGATCAACACCGCGTACGCCGACCTCACCGTGTCGATCCCCGACGGCCCGGACAAGATCCTCGAGACCGCGAACGACCTGGGCATCCCGAAGTGGGACAAGAAGGCCAGCGGGTACAACCACCTCGACAACAGCCCCGGGCTCGAGCCCGTCACCGGCATCGCCCTGGGCTCGGCGACGGTCGCGCCGATCAACATGGCCAACGCCTACGCGACGATCGCCAACGGTGGCCAGCGCGCCGACGTCCACGTCATCGACAAGGTCGTCAACAAGAGCGGCGAGACCGAGTGGTCGTACAAGCAGTCGACCAAGGACGTCCTCAGCGAGGACATCGCCGCGGACACCTCCTACGCCCTGCAGCAGGTGGTCCAGCACGGCACCGGAACCGCTGCCCTCGGGCTCGGCCGGCCGGCGGCCGGCAAGACCGGCACCGCCACCAACGGGGACGACGACGTCTCCTCCGCCTGGTTCGTGGGGTACACCCCGCAGCTGTCCACGGCCGTCATGTACGTCCGCGGCAAGGGCAACGAGCAGCTCGACGGCTGGCTGCCGTCGTACTTCGGTGCCGACTACCCGGCCGACACCTGGACCGCGGTGATGAAGCGGGACATGGAGGGGCTGGCCGTCGAGGACTTCCCGCCGCCGGCGAACGTCGACGGCACCGCGCCGGCGACGGGACACGAGCCGTACACGCCGCCGCCGTCCCCGACCCAGGCGCCGCCGACCCGGTCGCCGTCGCAGACCCCGAGCAGCTCGCCGAGCGACTCGTCGACGGTGAAGCCGACGCCGCCGGGCCAGACCAACACCCACCCGCCGTCGCCCAGTGACCCGTGCGGCGTCCTCGGCTGCCCGTCGGACTCGCCGTCCGACTCGACGTCGAGCTCGCCCACGCAGTCGCCGTCCCAGCCCGGGAAGCCCAGCAAGTCACCCAGGACGATGGCGTCGACGGAGCCGCGCCGGTACTCGGGGCAGTGAGCGCCGGGGAGGGCGACGCGCGGGTCCACCCGACGTTGGACGACCCCGTCGTCGCCGCCCTGAGCGAGGGCGTCGGCGGGCCGGTCGGTGAGCACGCCGGCCGGCACCGGTGGTGGACACCGGTCCGCGTCGTGCTGGCGCTGACCGCGGTCTGCCTCTCCCTGGGCATGCTGCAGAAGACCTCCTGCTACGAGGACTCCTGGCGCAACGGGGACGCTCGCTACTCCCACATGTGCTACTCCGACCTGCCCTACCTCTACACCGACCGGGGGTTCGTCGAGCTGAACTGGCCCTACACCGACGACTCGCAGGTGCGGGCGCGCTACGACGTCATGGAGTACCCGGTCGGGATCTCCTACTGGGCGTGGGGGACGGCCTGGGTGACCCACTGGCTGAGCGGGTCGCCGGACATCGAGCCGAGGTACGGCCAGTCACCCCAGGCCCTGGCCGCGGACAAGGACGTGACCGCGGAGTCCCGGCTCTTCGTGGCGGTGAACGCCGTGGGCCTGGCGGCCGTCGGGATCCTGGCGGCCTGGTTCCTCAGCGGGGTGAACCGGAACCGGCCCTGGGATGCCGCGATCTTCGCGCTCTCGCCGGCGCTCGCGCTGACCGCGCTGGTCAACTGGGACCTGCTGGCGGTCGGCCTGGTCGCCGGCGCGCTCTGGGCGTGGTCGCGGGACCGGCCGGTGCTGACCGGCGTGCTCATCGGGCTCGGGACCGCCACCAAGCTCTACCCGCTGTTCCTGCTCGGTGGCCTGCTGGTGATCTGTGCACGGCAGCGCCGGTGGCGCTCCTTCGCGCTGGCGACCGGCTCGGCGGTGGCCGCCTGGGTGCTGGCCGACCTCCCCGCCTACCTCACCGGACCCGACGAGTGGCGCGTCTTCTGGAGCTTCAACTCCGACCGGGGGGCCGACCTCGGCTCGATCTGGCTGGTCATCGCCCAGGCCACCGACGGCACCGTCGAGGTGCACACGATCAACGCCGTGTCGTGGCTCTTCTTCGGCGCCTGGTGCCTGGGGGTGCTGCTGCTCGGCCTGCTGGCACCGGCCACGCCGCGCCTGGCCCAGCTGGGCTTCCTCGTGGTGGCCGGCTTCCTGCTGGTCAACAAGGTCTACTCGCCGCAGTACGTGCTGTGGCTGCTGCCGCTGGCCGCGCTGTCACGGCCGCGGTGGCGCGACCAGATCGTCTGGCAGGCGGGCGAGGTGCTCTACTTCGCCGCCGTGTGGTGGTACCTCGGCGGCTACCTGGCGCCGGCCTCGGGTGGGGACACCGGCTTCTACTGGGTGGCGGTGCTGCTGCGGATGGCGGCCGAGCTCTACCTGGTCGTCCTCGTCGCGCGCGACGTGCTGCTGCCCCAGCACGACCCGGTGCGCGACTGGGTGCCGGCGCCCCGGCCGTCGAGGAGGCCGTCACTGTCGCTGCCCCGAGGGGTCAGCTGACCAGGACCCGGTCGAACGCGGTGGTGGTGAACCGGACCCGGACGTCGATCTCGTCCCCGATCGCGGGCACGTGGGCGCCGTGCGGCAGGAACAGCATCGAGGCCTGCATGTGCGGCGGCTCCGCGAACAGGCGTTGCTTGCCGTCGATGGAGAAGGGCGAGCGCACGAAGCCGGCCGCGTCGAGGCTGCCCCGGGCCAGGGTGGCGGCCCGGGCCCTGAGCGACGAGCCCCCCGTGGGTGCCTCGAGGCCGATGCCGTGGGCGGTGCCGCCGGTGACCACGAGGATGTGGCCCGACTTCGGCGCGGTGCGGCTCCGGTAGCCGAACACGTCGCCGCGCTCCACCGGGTGCACGTCGAGCACGGTCGAGGTCACCCGCAGCGCGCCGCGGTCGCCGAGCCACAGGTCGGTGCCGATCCGCGGACGGATGGTGAAGTCCGGGTACGCCGCGCGCAGCCGGTCCAGCTCGCCGTGCGTCAGGTGGCTGACCCACACCGTGGTCGCGCCGGTGCCGCCCTCGGGCAGCTCGGCCGCCACGACGTCGTTCATCAGCCGCTGCACCTCCGAGAGGTGCGTGCCCTGCGCCAGGGGCAGGTGCAGGGCGATGCCCTCGAGCCGTGCCCGCGGGTGGTCGTGCAGCATCCGGGCCGCGGTCCACAGGTCCCGTGCCGACAGGCCGTGGCGGAGCATGCTCGTCACCCGCTCCAGGACGAACCGGGCGTCGGGCTGACGGGCCAGGAGGTCGGCGAGGTCGGAGACCCGCCCGACGGTGTGCACCAGCCGTGGCGCCAGCGCGGGGTCGGTCTCCAGGGCGCTGCCGAACGGCCGCCAGGGCGTGAGCACGAGGAGGTCGCCGTGGAAGCGCTGCGCGGCGTGCGGGAGCTCGTCGTACGTTCCGACCGCGAGGGTGTCCCCGCCCAGGCCCTGGTCGTGCAGCCACTGCGCCCTGCGGGCCAGTCGGCCGACGGTGAAGCCGTAGCCGTTGCCCTTGGCGACCGGGACCAGGCCGGGGTTGGCCTCGGCGACCGAGCACAGGTGACGGCGCCAGCGGTCGCCGTCGACGGTGAGGGTCAGGCTCATCCGCGCCGCCTCATGTAGAGGTCGAACGCCTTGTACAGCGGCCGGCTGAGCGGCAGGTCCCACTCGCCGACGTACTCCACGGCCTCGCCGCCGGTGCCGACCTTGAACTGGATCAGGCCTAGGTGCGGGTCGTCGGAGTCCAGCGTCTCGGTGATGCCGCGCAGGTCGTAGACGTCGGCGCCGGCCGCCAGGGCGTCGCGGATCATCGCCCACTGGACGGCGTTGGAGCCGCGGACCTCGCGCTTCTCGGTGGACGAGGCGCCGTAGGAGTACCAGGCGTGGCCCCCCACCCGGATCGCGATCGTGGCGGCGACCAGGTCGTCCTCGTGGCGGCCCAGGTAGAGCCGGATCCGGTCCGGCTCCTCGGCGCCGAGGGCCTCGACCATGGTGCGGAAGTAGGCCAGCGGACGCGGCGTGAAGTGGTCCCGCTCGGCGGTGTGGACGTAGAGCTCGTGGAACGCCGGCAACAGCTCGAGCGCCTCGGCGGCGGTGGTTGACGAGACCACCTCGACGCCCTCCTTGGCGGCCTTCTTGATGTTGCGGCGCCACTGCTGGTTCATGCCCTTGAGCACGTCGTCCTCGGTGCGGGGGGAACCGTCGGCGGCGCGCAGCGGGACCTGGAAGTTGTGCTGCGGCTGGCCGGCCGCGAAACCACCGTCGACGGACTGCCGGATCCAGCCCAGCTCGTCGAGCTGGGAGACCACGCGGGCGCCGGTGTGGTCGCGCTCGGAGGGAGCCAGGTCGCCGAGCCGGCGTACCCCCTCGTCGGCGATGCCCTCCTTGACCTGGGCCGCGGTCCAGCGCCGGGTCACCACGGGCGGGCCCATCCGCACGCCGAACGCGCCCCGGCTCTTCAGGTGTGCGGTCATCGGGGTGAGCCAGGCGGCGAGGTCGTCGTCGGCCCAGTCGATGACCGGGCCCTCCGGCAGGTAGGCGAGGTAGCGCTTGACCCTGGGGAGCTGGCGGTAGAGCACGAGACCCACGCCCACGAGGTCGTCCCCGCGGAGGAAGCCCAGGGACTCCCGGCGCCACTCCGACTTCACCCGGCCCCAGGCCGGGGTCTGCAGGAAGCTCGCGGAGCGACGACCCCGGAGGAAGTCGAGGTGCTCCTCCTCGGTCACGTCGCGCACGGTCAGCGGGGCGGAGGGAGGGGAGGTCACCCGGCGAGGCTACCGGGCCGCCCGGCGCCCGGCCGTCGTGCGGGTCAGCGTGCGCCGGGGCGCACCCCGGGCTGCCCGACCGGGGTCACGGGCGCTCCCGCAGCCCAGCCCTACAGCCGTTCGCGCAGCCAGGCGAAGTCGGCCCGGTGCTCCTCGGCCCCGCCCGGGGTCTCGCACACCACCGGGGCGCCGGCGTCGCGGACCACCGCGGCCAGCAGGTCGGGGTCGATCCGGCCGTTGCCGAAGTTGGCGTGCCGGTCGGCGCCGGAGTCGAAGTCGTCCCGGCTGTCGTTGCAGTGGACCAGGTCGATCCGCCCGGTGATCCGGCGGACGTCCTCCACCACCGTCGCGAGGTCGTTGCCGCCCGCGTGGGCGTGGCAGGTGTCGAGGCAGAACCCGACCATGTCGCGCTGCTCGGTCGTGGAGATCGCCTCCCACACCCCGGCGATCCGCTCGAGGTAGCGGGTCATGGCGTTCTCGCCGCCTGCGGTGTTCTCGATCAGCAGCGGCAGCTTCAGGTCGGTCGCCTCGACGGCCTTGCGCCAGTTGTCGAAGCCCTTCTCGGGGTCGTCGGCCTTGTTGACGTGTCCGCCGTGCACGATCAGCCCCTTGGCGCCGATCGAGGCCGCCGCGTCGACGTGCCGCTGGAGCAGCTTGCGGCTGGGGATCCGGATCCGGTTGTTGGTCGTCGCGACGTTCACGATGTACGGCGCGTGCACGTAGAGGTCGATCCCGGCGGCCTCCGCGTCGGCCCGGAGGCCCTCCGCGCCGCCGGCGTAGGAGAACTCGGGGCCCTTGTAGCCCTGGGGGTCGCCGAGGAAGAACTGCACCAGCGGCGCCTGCCGGGCCTCGGCCTCGGCGATCGGGTCGGTCTGGTCGACGTGGGCTCCGATGCTGATGCTCATCCGGCCATCCTAGGAAGGCCCGGCGGCCCGGCCCGGCCCGGTGCGGCTCCTCGGCCGCGGGAGGACGTCCCCAGGGATGTCCGGAGGATTTCAGGCGCCCCGCCCGCCGCTGCTAGCCTGTGGCGTCCTTGTCTCCGCCCCACCGACGGGGCCGGCAGGCTCGAGACACCCGCCCGCGTCGTACGACTCGTCGCACGACGTGGCCGGGACGCATCGCCCTCCTGCCACGGAGAGACCGTGGTCGCCTTAGTCCAGAGGAGGTGGAGACCGCTTTGCGTGCCTATGAAGTGATGGTCATCCTCGACCCCAGCATCGAAGAGCGCACCGTTGAGACGTCGCTCGACAAGTACCTCAACGTCATCCGCAACGACGGTGGCACCGTGGAGTCCGTCGACGTCTGGGGACGTCGCCGGCTCGCCTACGAGGTCAAGAAGAACGCCGAAGGCATCTACGCCGTCATCAACCTGAGCGCCGAGCCGGCCACGGTCAAGGAGTTCGACCGCCAGCTCAGCCTCAACGAGTCGATCCTCCGCACGAAGGTCATGCGCCCCGACGCTCACTGAGCGTCGGCTGTGGATGAAACCCGTGCGCCTGTCGGTGCCAGCGGCAACGATGGGCGCGGCCCTGATCAGAACTAGCTAGGAGACCGCATGGCAGGCGAGACCGTCATCACCGTGGTCGGCAACCTCGTCGACGACCCGGAGCTGCGCTTCACCCCCTCGGGGGCGGCCGTGGCCAACTTCCGGATCGCGTCGACGCCGCGCACCTTCGACCGTCAGTCCAACGAGTGGAAGGACGGCGACGCGCTGTTCCTGTCCTGCTCGGTCTGGCGGCAGGCCGCGGAGAACGTCGCCGAGTCCCTGCAGCGCGGCATGCGTGTCGTCGTGCAGGGTCGCCTGAAGTCCCGCACCTACGAGACCCGCGAGGGCGAGAAGCGCACCGTCTTCGAGATCGAGGTCGAGGAGGTCGGTCCGTCCCTGAAGTACGCCACCGCGAAGGTCCAGCGCACCACCCGGCAGGGTGGCGGCGGGGGCTACTCCGGCGGCGGGCAGCAGGGTGGCGGCGGCGCCCCGCAGGGCGGCGGCGGCGACGACCCGTGGGCGACCCCGGCTCCGCAGTCCGGCGGTGGCCAGGGCGGCTACGGCGGCGGCCAGCCGTCGGGCGGTCCCGCGGGCAACGACCCGTGGGGTGCTCCCGGCGTGGGCTCCGACGAGCCTCCGTTCTGATCGGTCCTGCTGACCGGATCAGCTCCGGTGGTCGTGAGGCCACCATCGAACAACGACGAATCCCTCAACCATTCCGGCCCAGTACCCACTCTGGGCCGGGCTTCTAGAAAGGAAGCACCACAATGGCCAAGGCAGTGATTCGCAAGCCCAAGAAGAAGGTTTGCCAGTTCTGCAAGGAGAAGGCGACCGGTGTCGACTACAAGGACACCGCCCTGCTCCGCAAGTTCATCTCGGACCGCGGCAAGATCCGCGCCCGTCGGGTGACCGGCAACTGCGTCCAGCACCAGCGCGACGTGGCGATCGCCGTCAAGAACGCCCGCGAGCTCGCCCTGCTGCCCTACACGTCCACCGGTCGCTGAGAGGAGCCGAACAGATGAAGCTCATCCTGACCCAGGAGGTCACCGGTCTCGGTGCCCCCGGTGACGTCGTCGAGGTGAAGGACGGCTACGGCCGCAACTACCTCGTGCCGCGAGGTGTCGCGATCCGCTGGACCCGTGGCGCCGAGAAGACGGTCGAGTCGATCAAGTCCGCCCGCTCCTCGCGTGCGGTCCGCGACCACGACCACGCGGCCCAGATCAAGACCAAGCTCGAGGCCGCGACGGTCAGCGTGAAGGTCCGTGCGGGCGAGGGTGGTCGTCTCTTCGGCGCCGTCACCGTCGCCGAGATCGCCGGCGCGCTCACCGAGGCCACCGGCGAGCAGGTGGACAAGCGCACGATCGTGGTCGACAACCCGATCAAGTCGCTGGGCGCCCACCAGGTCTCGGTCAAGCTGCACGACGAGGTGTCCGCCACGGTGGGCCTCAACGTCATCCCCGGCTGACGACCCACCCCAGCAGCTCAGCTCACGCCTCAGGGGCCGTTCCTCCTTCGGGAGGGGCGGCCCCTGTCGCACGTGCCGGGTCCTCCGCGGGGTCGGCCGGCGGCATCGCCCAGGGGCGGCCGGCGTAGGCGAACAGCAGGCAGATGAGCAGCACCAGCACGAGTCCGGCCGCGACGTAGGACGTGAGCTCGAACGACGTCAGCCCCGCGCCGAAGACCAGTACCGGGAGCAGCGCCACGACGAGCAGGGCGGTCCGCGTCAGGCGCAGCCAGCGCGCCGCCTTGAGGTCGCCGGCCGGTCCGGCGGTGGCGGCCAGGGCATGGCACAGCAGCGCCGCGAACAGCACCTCGGGCAGGTTGGCCGCCCAGCCGAGCGAGGCGTCGGCGTCGTACAGCGCGTCGGTGACCGACGGGAACCACACGACCGCGGAGACGACCCCGGCCAGGGCGCCGAGCCCCAGCAGGCCGTCGCGGTGCGGGACGGCCCTCGGCAGGGAGCGCACCCCGAGCAGGACCAGCAGCCAGCCGACCGGGTCGGGCAGGGCGTCGTACCCGTGGAAGCGGGCCACGAGCACCACGATCACCAGCCCCATCGCGACGGACTGGAGCGGCTTCATGGGCCCAACCTACGTGGCCCGGGCCGGGGTCGCGCGGGCTCCCGTCACCAGCCAGGCGTCCCCCCGCGCGCGGCGCACCAGCACCACGAGCCGGGCACCCATGAACACGCTCGCGAAGGCGACCCAGATCGCGACCAGGCCCGCCGAGGCGACGGCGAGGGCCAGCACGACCGGGGCGTAGACCACCAGGGTCACCAGGCCGCCCCGCGCGAGGTAGCCGCCGTCGCCGGCGCCGATCAGCACGCCGTCGAGCACGAAGACGACGCCCGCCACCGGCTGGCCGGCCGCGGCGACCAGGAGCACCGGGACCAGCAGCCGCTGCACCGCCTCGTCGTCGGTGAAGAGGTGGCCGAGCAGGGGGCTGGCCGCCGCGAGCAGCACCCCGGTCACGACGCCGCTGCGGACCCCCCAGGTCACCATCCGGCGGGTCAGCGCACGGGTGCCGGCCACGTCGCCCGCTCCGAGCGAGCGGCCGGTGATCGCCTGCGCGGCGATGGCGATGGCGTCGAGGGCGAAGGCCAGGAAGGTCCAGATGGTCAGCGCGAGCTGGTGGGTGGCGAGGTCCACCTCCTGGGCGCGGCTGTCGGTCGCGGTCAGGGTGACGGCGTACGTCGTGACCAGCAGGGCCGCCCGCAGGGTCAGCGTGCGGACCACGAGGGCGACGGCCGCGTGGGCGGCGGCGCGGATGCCCGGGAGGTCGGGACGCAGCGGGGCCCCCTCGCGGCGGGCGGCCCGGACGACGACGAGCAGCAGGGCCACGGCGCTGGCCACCTGCGCGAGGACGGACCCGAGGGCCGAGCCGGCGATGCCCAGGCCGGGGATCGGGCCGGCGCCGAAGACGAGGAGCAGGTTGAGGACGATGTTGAGGGCGTTGCCGGCCACCGCGACCACCAGCGGCGTCCGGGTGTCCTGGAGTCCGCGCAGGACCCCTGTCGCGGCCAGCATCACCAGCAGCGGGGTGGTCCCGAGGAACGCGATCCGCAGGTAGGTCGCCGCCGGGCCGGAGACGGCGGCGGAGGCCCCGAACAGGTGCACCAGCGGCTCGGTGAGCAGCACCCCGAGCAGGGTGGTCAGGACCCCGATGCCGATCGCGAGCCACACCCCGTCGATGCCCTGGCTGAGCGCGCCGCGCAGGTCCCCGGCGCCGAGATGCCGAGCGACGCCGGCGGTGGTGCCGTAGGCCAGGAAGACGCAGAGGCCGACCGCGGTCTGCAGGACGGCGCCGGCGATGCCGAGGCCCGCCAGCGGCGCGGTGCCGAGGTGGCCGACGATCGCGGCGTCGGCCAGCAGGAACAGCGGCTCGGCGACCAGGGCGAGGAAGGCGGGGACGGCCAGCCGCCAGATCTCGCGGTCCGCGGAGGTGCGCATGGACACACTCTAGTCACGGTAAGAACCAGATGGTCTGATTGCTCCCAACAGGAACTAGTCACAGCCCCCTGTGGGTAACCATCCCCAACCTGTGGGAATCCCGGGGTCCGGGGGCTTTGTCGACATAGCGGGAGGCGTCCGGAAGGCGTCGGGCCGGTGAACTCGATCCGCGACGAGGTATTTTCTCTCCACAGGTGTGGAGCAACGTTTTCGCAGGTCAGAGGGGTGATGGGGGAGATTTCCCACCCTTTCTCCACAGGTCTCTCCCCAGTGAGTGCACAACTCGTCGCGTGTCGTCCACGACCTTGGGCCTGTTATCCACAGGACCTGTGGACAACGGGCTTCCACCTGGGGTGCTCGGCGACGTACGGTCCGGGGGTCGCCGGCCGGGCCGGCGAGGGCTTCCCGAGTCGCGCGGACCGCGCGCGGGGTGGCCGGACCAGGGCCGCGAGCCCGGCTGTCGGCGGTCGTGACTACCCTCGGCGGTGCTCGAGCGGGGTCGGTTCGCAGAGGATTTCAGGAGGCCCAGGGTGAGCGTTGCGGAGCACGACCGGGGGCGTGACCCGCGGGACCTGGACGAGCCTCCGCTGGAGGAGTGGGGGGACGGTCCGGCGCCGTACGCGCCCGGGGAGCGGCCCACCCGCCCGGGCGACCGCACCCCGCCGCAGGACATGGCCGCCGAGCAGTCCGTGCTCGGCTCGATGCTGCTGTCCAAGGACGCCATCGCCGACGTGACGGAGTCGCTGCGCGGCACCGACTACTACCGGCCGGCCCACGAGACCATCCACGACGTCATCATCGACCTGTACGGCCGCAGCGAGCCGGTCGACATGATCACGGTCGCCGCCGAGCTCCAGCGTCGCGGCGAGCTGCAGCGGATCGGCGGGGCGCCGTACCTCCACACGCTGTCGGCCAACGTGCCGATCGCGGCCAACGCCGGCTACTACGCCGAGATCGTCCGGGAGAAGGCGATCCTGCGAAAGCTCGTCGACGCGGGCACCAAGATCGTGCAGATCGGCTACGCCGGCGAGGGCGAGATCGACGACGTCGTGGACCAGGCGCAGGCCGAGGTCTACAAGATCGCCGACAAGCGCTCGGGCGAGGACTACGTCCCGCTCAGCGACATCATGGACGGCGTCCTCGACGAGATCGAGGCGATCGGCAACCGGGAGGCGGGCCTCTACGGCGTGCCCACCGGCTTCGCCGACCTCGACGACCTCACCAACGGCCTGCACGCCGGCCAGATGATCATCGTCGCGGCGCGTCCCGCGATGGGCAAGGCGCTGGCCCTCGACACGCCCCTCCCGACGCCGACCGGCTGGACGACCATGGGGGAGGTACGGGTGGGCGACCAGCTGTACGACGCCCACGGGCGCCCCACGACCGTGGTGGCGGCCACCGATGTTCTGCTCGACCGGCCCTGCTACGAGGTGGCCTTCTCGGACGGCTCCCGGATCGTCGCCGATGCCGAGCACCAGTGGCTCACCGAGACACGTGCGGCGCGAAAGTCGAAGTGGTCCGCCGATCGGCAGTACAACCGCACCCGCAACCAGCACATCTTCCCGAGCGTTGTCACCACCCGGGAGATCGAGGAGACGCTGAAGGTCGGCGCGGACGGGCGCGCCAACCATGCCGTTCTCAACACCGCCCCGCTCCAGGGCGCGCCGGCCGCGCTCCCGATCGCCCCGTACGTGCTGGGCGCGTGGCTGGGTGACGGCCACAGCCATGGGGCACGCATCACCTGCGAGACCGACGAGATCCCGATGTACCTCGAGGGGCACGGTCTGCGAGTGGAACCTCGGGGCAACATGCTGTTCAGCGTCAAGCTGCCGATCGACGAGCGCCCGGTCGGTGCCGGCGCCTGCCTCGACTGCGGAGCCCGCTGCACGGGGTCACGCCTGTGCCGGGACTGCTACACCGATCACGGCTCCTTCACGGCACTCCTGCGCAAGGCCGGGGTGCTGGGTGCGAAACACATCCCGAGGTCCTACCTGCGTTCGGACGAGACATCGCGGCGAGAACTGCTCGCGGGCCTGATGGATACCGACGGCACCGTGGTCAAGGGCGTGGGCTCGTGCCAGTTCGCCGTCACCAGCAAGCGTCTCGCCGATGACGTCCACGAACTGGTGGTGAGCCTGGGCTACAAGTGCGGACGGACCACGCGACAGGTGCGCGGCCGGTCCGAGGAGACCTCCACCTGCTACATCCTCAACTTCTCCACCACCGACGACGTCTTCCGGCTGAGCCGGAAGCACCTGCTCCACAAGCAGGAACGACCTGCATCGACAGTGCGGATCGGACGCCGCTACGTGACCGCCGTGCGCAAGATCGACAGCGTGCCGGTGCGCTGCGTCCAGGTCGACAACGAGGACCACCTGTACCTCGCGGGCCAGTCGATGATCCCGACGCACAACTCGACTCTGGCTCTGGACTTCTGCCGCGCGGCCTCGATCCACAACAACCTGAGCAGCGTCTTCTTCAGCCTGGAGATGACGCGCTCGGAGATCACCATGCGCCTGCTGTCGGCGGAGGCGAAGGTGCCGCTGAACCACATCCGCAACGGCGCGATGAACGACGACGACTGGGCCAAGCTGGCGCGCAAGATGGGCGAGGTCTCCTCGGCGCCGATGTTCATCGACGACTCCCCGAACATGACGATGATGGAGATCCGGGCCAAGGCCCGCCGGCTCAAGCAGCGTCACGACCTGAAGCTGATGGTCATCGACTACCTCCAGCTGATGTCGTCGGGCAAGAAGGTCGAGTCCCGCCAGCTCGAGGTCTCGGAGTTCTCCCGGCAGATCAAGCTGCTGGCCAAGGAGCTCGAGATCCCGATCATCGCGCTCTCCCAGCTCAACCGTGGCCCCGAGCAGCGCGGCGACAAGCGGCCGATGATGAGCGACCTTCGCGAGTCCGGGTCCATCGAGCAGGACGCCGACATGGTGGTGCTGCTGCACCGCGACGACGTCTACGAGAAGGAGTCGACCCGCCCCGGCGAGGCCGACCTGATCGTCGCCAAGCACCGCAACGGCCCCACCCGGGACATCACCGTCGCCTTCCAGGGCCACTACTCGCGCTTCGTCGACATGGCGCACTGAGCTCGTTGCGTGCTGGGGGTCCGGTCCACGAGAGGCGTGTTCCGCCGCCGCGATCCCGTCGAGACTGATGTGCCGGTGCCGGAGTGATCCTCAGCGGCGCAGCCCGGGCCGCAGCGCCACAGCACAGACTGCGGCGCCGCTGAGCGCTACCCCCAGCCACACCGTTCGCACGGGGTCCGGGAAGTCGCCGATCGGGTAGAGGGTGCCCCAGCTGAACAGCCCCGCGAACGTCACCGGCGCCACCACAGTGAGGGCGACCACCGGCGCGAGCAGCGCGCCGGGTGCCTGCACGAGCCGTCGGGAGGCCAGGGCCGCGGAGCCAGCGACGAGCAGGAGGGTGGCGCCGCCCAGCAGCCACCAGCCCGGCCGCACGAACGGGACGTCGCCGGGTCGCAGCGCCACCACCACGGCCCAGACCGACAGCGGCAGCAGCATCACACCGAGTCGGGCGGTCCGCCGCCAGCCCGCGCCACGCGGCGTCACCGCCACCACCGGAAGGGCGTCCTCGTCGTAGACGAACGCGGCCGCTCCGGCACAGCAGGCGAGAACGGTGGGGGCGAGCACCCCGGCCACGTCCGGCCAGCGCACCACGAGCAGTGCGGTGGCGGCGGCTGCTGCGCAACACGCGAGGACGGGGAGCCAGGCGACGCCGTGACGGAGGTACCAGAGCCGGGCGCTCAACCCGTCACCCTCGACGGGATCGGGTCGGAGTCCCGGTTGTCGTGGTTGCCTGTCGTGGCTGCCAGGGCGAAGAGCACGAGCGCGGTCGCCGCGACAGCCGCGACGAGAGCGTGGAACCGCGGTGTCCGGGCGGTGCGGTCGTGCCACATCGCGCCCAGCACCGCGAGGGCGCAGAGGGCCAGCATGTAGCCCAGGTAGGCGCCGGGGTTGCCGGCGATCAGCGTCTGGGTGCCGTCAGCGTTGTCGCCGGTGTGGAAGATCGCCCACGGCACCCAGAGCCGCCACTCGGAGCTGCTGGTCTCGAGGAGCGGGGTCTGTCCGAGCAGGCTCACCACGATGAGGGCCACCACCGCCATGGCCGATGCACCCCGGAACCGGAGCCAGCGGCCGGTCAGGACGCCCAGCAGCGCACCGCCGAGACACGCGGTTGGGCACATCAGCAGGATGCTCCACACCTGCCAGTCGGGCAGCGTGCCGAACCACCACTCCTGCGGGGCCACGCCCTGAACCTGCGCGACGACGACCAGGACGACCGAGAACGCCAGCCCGGCCAGGAACGCCGGGATGCCGGTCGCGGCGAGCGCGAGCGTCCGGCGAGCCTCGGTGCCCGGGGCCGTGGCGACGGCCTCGACGGCGACGTCGGTGGAGCTGGTGAGCCGCGCGGCGGCGATGACGCTGGTCAGGCCGATGTAGAACGCGCCCAGCAGCGGGATCGTGAGCACGACCGGGACTCCCTCCTCCTCGTTGGTGGCGAGGAAGAGCCCCAGCACGACGAAGGCGAGGACGACACCGAGCAGGAAGACGGGGTGACGCGCCATCCGGCGCGCCTCGATGACGGCCATCGCACGGTGACCGGCGAGGCCGGACGCGGGCACGGAAAGACTGCTCATGGTCGCTCCAGGTGTGGTGGGCATGAGTGGTACCGGCAGGTCAGGCAGGTGCGCGGAGCCGCTGCGCATCAGGGCCGAGCATCAGCAGGTAGGCGTCCTCGAGGGTCGGCTCGGCGGGGTCCGCGCCGGTCGGCGGCGTACCGCCGACCACGTGGTGGCGACCGGTGCCGGTCCGCCAGCTGACCAGCGCGTCGTCGCCGGGCTCGTCGGCCAGCCAGACCCGACCGACGGCGGTGGCGACCAGGTCGGTGGCGGCGCCGTCGAAGCGCACCGTCCCGCCCGCGAGCACGACCACGCGTTCGCAGAGGGCCGCGACGTCCTCGGTCTGGTGGGTGGACAGCAGCACGGTCGAGCGGTGGCCGAGGGTGGAGAGCGTGCGCCGCAGGTCGGCGCGCTGTGCCGGGTCGAGGCCGGCGGTCGGCTCGTCGAGCACGATCAGCCGCGGGTCGCCCAGCAGCGCCTGGGCCAGCCCGACCCGCCGGCGCTGCCCGCCGGAGAGCCGGCCCACCCGGACCGTCGCCTGGTCGGTGAGGTCGACGAGGCTGAGCACCCGCCGCACCTCCCGGACGCGGCGCTCCCGGTCGTTCCACTCCTTGAGGACGGCGACGTACTCGACGAACCCGAAGGCGGTCATGTCCGAGGGGTAGCCGAGCTCCTGCGGCAGGTAGCCCAGCTCCCTGCGCACGGCGGTCACGTCCGCCTGGGAGCCGTGTGGATCGCGCCCGAGCAACCGCACCTGCCCGCTGTCGGCGGCGATGGAGGTGGCGACGATGCGCAGCAGCGTGGTCTTGCCGGCGCCGTTGGGGCCGAGCAGCCCCGTCACGCCGTGGTCGAAGGTGAGGTCGACGTCGGCGAGGGCGTGCTTGCGGCCGTAACGCTTGCCCACGCCGGTGAGCTCGACCGTGCCCCTGGGGACGTTCACAGCGCCACCCCCCGCCGCCGGTCGATGCCGAGTCGGACCGCGATGACCGCACAGGCGGCCACGGCCAGTGCGAGGTAGGCGCCCTGTTGAGCGGCTTCGACCGGCCAGGCCGGGTCCAGGCCGGCGCGCGTCGAGGCGACCACGACGGAGGACCAGCCGAGCAGCACGACCGTTGCCGCGGCCCGGGGGCCGACGAACCCGGCCAGCGCCAGCAGCACCGGCACCAGGGCCAGGGCCGGGCCCAGCCACGCGGCGGCCAGCCACCGAGGCCCGGGGAGTGCGAGACCGAGCAGGGCGGTGACCGGCAGCACCGACACCAGGACCGCGATCGTGCGCAGCAGGATCAGCCTGGTGCGTCCGTAGGCCGCGGTGGCGACCAGCGCCTCGAGCGGGTCCTGGCGCGGGCCGTAGGCGGTGGCGACCCCGAGCACCGGCGCCAGCGGGGCAACGAGGAGGAACGGCGCGAGCGCCGTACCGCCGGACAGGTAGGCGGCGAGGGTCGCGAAGGACAGGGACAGGAAGGCCCCGACCAGCCAGGCACCGCGCAGGGAGGCGGCGGCGGCGAGCAGCACCGCCGTCGACTCCGGGAGCCCGAGCCGCCTGGCCAGCCGGATGGGGACCGGGAGGGGCGGACGCTCGATGGCGTCGCGGATGCCGGCCCACGTGCGCTCGACCAGCTGCGGCTCGAGCAAGTGGCCCACCGCCGCCCGGCAGGCCTCGCATCGGCTCACGTGCTGCTCGACCGAGGCGCCGGTGACGGCGTCGAGGTCTCCGGCGAGGTAGCTCGCCAACAGCGCCGGGTCGGCGTGCCAACCCTGGGTCCCGGTGGTCATCGCCATCCCTCCTGCGGCTCGGTGAGCGCGGTCCTCAGCTGCGCCTTCGCGCGGTGGAGCCGCGTCTTCACGGTGTTCTCGCGGACGCCGAGCAGGCGCCCGGCCTCCTTGGTGGTCAGGCCGTCGAGCACGACCGCCTGCACGACCGATCGGAACTCCGGCGACAGGCGCCGCAATGCCGCGGCCAGGTCGCCGTACTCCACACCGAGGAGCACCAGGTCCTCGGCGGACGGCAGCACCTGCTGCGGCGCTGCCGGCACGTCCCAATCGGGAATCAGCACCACGTCCTTGCGAGACCGCAGCCGCGACACCATCCGCCGGAACGCGATGCCCCACAGCCACGCACCGACCTCGCCGTCGTGACGGAACCGCCGCGCGTCCTTCCAGAGCGCGACGAAAGTGTCCTGCACGACCTCGACGACGACCTCGGGATCGTTGCAGCGGCGGATGAGCCGGGCGTGCAGCCAGGCGCCGTGCCGCTCGTACAGCTCCCGCAGCGCGCCAGCGTCCTTGTCCGCGACCGCGGCGACCAGGGCCGCGTCGGTCACGAACGGGGTGGTGCTCATGACCTCATTGTCGCCACGCCGACCTGGTTTGGTTCCCGGCTGCCGACGTCAAGACCTGGGATTGGGAGACCTCCTGCCGGCCCTCGGCTGCCCGTCTCCGCCCGGATCGAGTAGTCGTGCACCACGACGTCTCGCCGTACGACACCGTGCGTCGACCAGACGGCTCACTTGTCGTCCTGGACTGGGACTTCGCCCGGCCCGGAGACCCGATCGAGGATCTGGCCCGGGCGGCGTGGCGTTGGGTCAGCCCCCGAGGAGGTCGGCCGCGGCACGGGCGGCCAGGAACAGTCCGGCGGCGATGCACGCGAGGGCGATCAGGGCTCGCAGGTGTGCGGCGTGGATGCGGGTGGCCACGACGGCGCCGACCGCCGTGCCCACCGCGGCGAGCACGCCGAGGGTCGTGCCGAGGGCCACGTCCGTGAGACCGGCCTGGAGGTAGCCGATGGAGCCGGAGATCACCACGGGGAGCTGCGCGGCCTGGCTCACCGCCACCGCCTTCACCGGTGTGATGCCCAGCGCCAGCAGAAGAGGCACGAGCAGGACCGGCCCGCCGGTGCCGGTCAGCGCGGACCCGAACCCGACCACAGCTCCGATCCCGACGAGCTCTGCGGTGCGCAGCTCCCTCCCCGCCTCTCCCTCGGCGGGGTCGGTGCCGGGACGCAGCTGCCGGGCTCCGACGTACAGAGTCAGCGTCGCCATGGCGAGCAGCACCACCGTCGCGGGAAGGAGCACGTTGGCCGCTGCCCCGACGAATGCTGCGGGGACGATGCCGATCGCCAGGCGCAGGAGCATCGGCCACGGGACGACACCCCGCCAGGAGTACGCCGCAGTGCCCACGACGCCGGTGAAGATGAAGGCCCAGGTGCTGGTTGCCGTGGCCTCGTGCGCGGTGAGTCCTCCGACCGCCACCAGCAACGGTGGCAGGAGGACGCCCCCCACGCCGACCATGCCGATGAGCATGCCGACGACACCGGCGGCGACAGCCAGTACGAGTGCCACGAGACCACCCTTCGGGGACAGAGCGCCCGGCCACGCTAGCGGTCACGCGCCCCACCGGGTGCTCGAGCGAGCCCGTCGGCGAGCGGCTCAACTCAGGCGCTCGACAGGATGACGAGCCGCTGGGTCGCCCGGGTCATCGCGACGTAACGGTCGACGGCTCCCTCGATGCCGGTGCCGAAAGTGTCCGGATCGATGAGGACGACCAGGTCGAACTCCAGGCCCTTGGACAGCTCGGGTGTCAGCCACCGGACGCGGGAGCTGGTCCGGAGCATGTCGTCCTCGAGCTCGCTGATGCCGATGACGCAGGCGATCCCGTCGGCGTGCTCGGCGAGCCACGAGTCGAGGACCGGGCCCAGGTCCGACACGGGTCCGTGCACGACGGGTACGCCGGTGCTGCGGATCGAGGTCGGCACGTTGGCGTCGGGGAGCACGCCCCGGATGACCGGCTCGGCCGCGGCCATGACCTCCTCCGGCGTGCGGTAGTTGATGCTCAGCGACGCCAGGTCGACGTGGTCGAGCCCGATCCGCCGGAGCCGCTCCTGCCACGACTCGGAGAACCCGTGCCGGGCCTGCGCGCGGTCCCCGACGATGGTGAGGCTGCGGGACGGGCAGCGGAGCAGCAGCATCTGCCACTCGGCGTCGGTCAGCTCCTGGGCCTCGTCGACGACGAGGTGGGCGAACGGTCCGGCGAGCGAGTCCGGGTCGGCGCTCGACAGCGCGGACTCGTCGACCAGGATGCTCTGCGCGTCCGACACGCGCAGCATCGACATCACCTGCATCTCGGAGTCGTCGGTCGCGACCAGGTGGTCGACCACGTGGGCCATCTCCTCCCGCTCGGCGGCGACGGCGGCCTCGTGCCGGTGCTTGCGCCGGGACGCCTCCGGGTCGCCGAGGCGTTGCCGGGCCGCGTCCAGGAGCGGCAGGTCGGAGACCGTCCAGGCCTGCGGGTCCGTGCGCTGCAGCCTGCGGACCTCCTCGGGGTCGAGCCAGGGCGCGCACCTGCGCAGGTAGGCGGGCACCGTCCACAGGTCCCCGACGAGGTCGGTGTACTCGAGCAGCGGCCAGGCCCTGGTGAAGGTGTCGACCAGCTCCGCGTTCTGCCGCAGGGACCTGCGGACCAGGTCCGGCGACACGTCCTCGTCCTCGTGCTTGTCGACGAGGATCGCGAGCAGCTCGCCCCAGACCTGGTCGCGCGCCTCGTTGTGCGGGGTGCCGGGGTCCACCGACGCGAACGCCTCCGCCCACTCGTCGGCGCTGAGCCAGACGTCGGCCCAGTGGGTCTCGACCACCATCCCCTCGGTCGGTGGCTCCTCGTAGAGCCGGACGGCCGGCTCGATGGCCCGCACCATGTCGGCGGACGCCTTCAGGCGCGCCACCTCGGCGTCGGCCTCGGGCGCGGCTGCGGCGCCCTCGGGGACGAGGTCCCGGACGGTGCAGGTCTGCACGCCCTCCTCGCCGAGGCTGGGCAGCACGTCGGCGACGTAGGCCAGGTAGGGCTGGTGCGGACCGACGAAGAGCACACCACCCCGCCGGTGCCCGAGCCGCGGGTCGGAGTAGAGGAGGTACGCCGTGCGGTGCAGCGCGACGACGGTCTTGCCCGTGCCGGGGCCACCGTCGACGACGAGGGCGCGCCGGGAACCCGCCCGGATGATCGCGTCCTGGTCGGCCTGGATGGTGCCGAGCACGTCGCGCATCCGCGGTGACCGGCTGCTGCCCAGGGTGGCGATGAAGGCGGACTGGTCGTCGAGCGCAGCGGCGTGCCCGCCGAACCCGTCCGCGGTGAACACCTCGTCCCAGTAGTCGCTGACCCGGCCCCGGGTCCAGTGGTACCGGCGGCGGCTGGCCAGCCCCATCGGGTTGGCGTGGGTCGCGCCGAAGAACGGCTCGGCCGCGGGCGAGCGCCAGTCGACGAGCAGCCGACGACCCGCGGAGTCGGTGAGCCCGAGCCGCCCGACGTACACGGGCTCGGTGTCATCCGCGCTCACCATGTGGCCGAGGCACAGGTCCAGCCCGAAGCGACGCAGGGCGCGCAGCCGCCCGGTCAGCCGGTGCACCTCCTGGTCGCGGTCGAGGGCCTGCTGGCCGGTCCCTCCGGGCGCCCTGCGCGCGGCGTCGAGACGCAGCGACAAGTCGGTGATCGACCGCTCGAGGCTCTCCGCGATGGCCCCGAAGTGCTGCTCGTCGCCGGCGATCAGTGCCGGGTCGGCCTTGGGCGCGAGGTGACCGGACAGGTCGAAGGCACTGGTGCTCACGCGGTCCACGTCATCGGCCCCATCTCACAGCTCCCCACCCGTGGAAAATCGGCTACGGCCGGCGATTCTGGAGCCTGACAGGGGTCTTGCCGCAAGCCCCCCGGTGCGCTATACGTTGGAAATGGAAGGGAGTGCGACTCCCTTCCGTCCTGCGTCTTGCGGGTCACATGGCCGGTTTCTCTCCCGCCGCCCCGACGCTCTCCCGTCCGCGCTGCGAGGTCTCCGGCGGCCCCTCGGTCTGGCTCTCGTCCTCGTCGGCCGCGGCCATGATCGCCCGGATCGAGGCCAGATCGGGTGCCGAGGGGAAGCCCCAGCCCGGCTCGTAGCCGTAGATCTCGTCGAGGAACCGTCCCTCGGACAGCGTGTCCAGCACCTCGACGGAGTCGGGGCGGATCAGGGCCGGGTGCTCGACGCCGCAGGTCTCGGAGACCTTGAGCAGGTCGCGCCGCAGGGTCTTGACGTAGTTCGTGACCCGCTCGCTCTTGTCGGCCGGGTCCAGTCCGCGGGCGAGCCACGGGTTCTGGGTCGCCACGCCGGTGGGGCACTCGCCGGTGTGGCACTTCTGTGCCTGGATGCAACCGACCGCCAGCATGGCCTCCCGGGCGACGTTCACCATGTCGACGCCGAGCGCGAAGGCCACCACCGCGTTGTCGGGCAGGCCCAGCTTGCCGGCCCCGATGAACGTGACGTCCTGGTGCAGCCCGCGCCGGGCGAACTCGGCGTACACCCGGGCGAAGCCGAGCCGGAACGGCAGCGAGACGGCATCGGTGAAGATCAGGGGGGAGGCGCCGGTGCCACCCTCGCCGCCGTCGACGGTCACGAAGTCCACGCCGCGATCCCCGGCCGCCATCGCGTCGGTCAGCTCGCGCCAGAACCCGAGATCCCCCACGGCCGACTTGATCCCGACCGGCAGGCCGGTCTCGTCGGCCACCCGCTCCACGAAGTCCAGCATCGAGTCGACGTCGTGGAACTCCGCGTGGCGCGAGGGGCTCAGGCAGTCGACCCCCAGGGGCACCCCCCGGGTCTCGGCGATCTCGCGGGAGACCTTCGCCGCGGGGAGCACGCCGCCGAGGCCGGGCTTGGCGCCCTGGCTGAGCTTGATCTCGATGGCCCGGACGGGGGTGGTCGCCACCAGCTCCTTCAGCCTCGCCATGCTGAACCTGCCCTGCTCGTCACGGCAGCCGAAGTAGGCGGTGCCGATCTGGAAGACCAGGTCCGCCCCGTGCCGGTGGTGGGGCGACACGGCGCCCTCGCCGGTGTTGTGCAGGCAGCCGGCGGCCGCGGCCCCCCGGTTGATCGCCTCGATCGCGTTGCCCGACAACGAGCCGAAGCTCATCCCGGACACGTTCACCACGGAGGCGGGCCGGAACGCGTGCCGTCGTCCCCGGGCCTGGCCGAGGACCTTCGCGGAGGGCAGCCTCGCCTCCTGGCCGACCGCGCCGTGGGTCGGGTGGGCGTCGCCGAAGGTCCGGTGGTGGACGATCACGTTGCCGGCGCCGTGCTCGAGGTCGTTGTCGGTGCCGAAGCCGAAGTAGTTGTTCTGCAGCTTGGCCGAGGCGTAGACCCAGCGGCGCTGGTCGCGGCTGAACGGTCGCTCCTCGTCGTTGCCGGCCACGATGTACTGCCGCAGCTCGGGTCCGATCGCCTCCAGCCAGTAGCGGGCATGGCCCACCACCGGGAAGTTGCGCAGGATCGCGTGCCGGCGCTGCACCAGGTCGTGGACGGCCACCGTGCCGATGGCTGCCAACGGAGCCGCTGCCCAACGTCTCTTCATGTCGCGCCCGTACCCACTCCCGGCCTCCGCACGAGCCCGTTCGGCGGATCAGCCCCCGTGGTCGGCGATGTGCACGACCGCGTCGCCGCCGTTGACGACCGGCGCCTCGCTGCGGCCGATCACGATGCCGGTGCGGTCCGCCCGGACCAGCCGCAGCGTGCGGCCGAAGGAGTCGGACAGGCTGCCCAGCCTCTCGCCGTCGCCGACGCGCTGCCCGAGCTGGACGTCGAGGTGGAGGAAGCCGGTGTGCCGGGCGCGCACCCAGCCGCTCTGCCGGCACTCCACGCCTGGCTCGGCCGCGGGCTCGACCGGGTCGACCATGCCCAGCGCGGCGAGCACCCGGCGTACGCCGTCCACCGCGGCGGAGATCGCCCACTCGTCGAACCGCCACGCCTCGCCGCCCTCGTAGAGCAGAACGGTGGCGCCGCGCTCCCGCGCGGCGTGCCGCAGCGACCCGTCCCGGATCCGGGCGTGCAGCATGACCGGCGCACCGAACGCCGCCGCCAGCTCGTGCGTGCGGGGGTCGTCGAGGTCGGCGCGGACCTGCGGCAGGTTCGTACGCCGGTCCGAGCCGGTGTGCAGGTCGATCCCGACCTCGCACTTGGCGACCACCTCGGTCATCATCAGGTGCGCGATCCGGCTCGCCAGCGAGCCGCGGGCCGAGCCCGGGAAGGACCGGTTGAGGTCCCGACGGTCGGGCAGGTAGCGCTCGCCGGTCATCACGCCGAGGACGTTGAGGACCGGTACGGCGATCAGGGTCCCGCGCAGCTCCTTGGGTGAGAGCGAGGTGAGCAGCCGCCGGATGACCTCGACCCCGACGACCTCGTCGCCGTGCGTCGCGGCGTTGACCCACACCACGGGCCCCTCCTCGCGGCCGTGGAGGATCCGGACCGGGAGCCCGACGTCGGCGCCGGTGATCAGCCGGGTGATCGGGAGCTCGAGGTCGCGCGCGGCGCCGGCCCGGACCCGCACCGGCCCGATGGCGAAGGAGTCGCGCGGCATCAGCGACCCCGGTTGCGCCGGCGCACCGACGTCCGGGGCCGGCCGCCGAGGTAGGAGCGGGCCGGGTCGACGACGAAGCCCTGCCGCAGGGCCTCCCGGCCGACCAGCATCCGGAAGCCCATCTGGTCGCGCTGCGAGAGCGTCATCTCGGTGGTGACCGTCCGGCCGACCAGGCCGACCGTCATCTGCACGACGTACCGCTCGGCCTCGTGGCCCGAGGAGCTGCGCACGACGCGGCGGTCGTGGATGCGGCTCTCCACCGTGGTGGCGTCCTCGCGGGAGCCCTGCCAGGGATGGATCGAGTAGCGCACCCAGGCGTCGCCGTCGCGCTCGAACTCGACGATGTCGAAGGCGTGGATCGCCGAGGTGCGGGCGCCCGTGTCGAGCTTGGCCTTCACCCACGGGACGCCGCAGTCGGGGAGACTGACCCACTCCCGCCACCCGGCGATGGTGCACTCAGGAGTCGTCGACACGGGGCCATCCTGTCAGCCCCGGGGCCCGGTCCCCGACAGCACCGACCCGGCACGGACGACCGAGGCGTGACCGCGCCGTATCCAGCGGGGCCACCCCGGTGCTTGAATGGGCGGCCGTCACCCCCGGTCGGCTCAGGATGGGCATGAAGCTAGCGATCCTCTCCCGCGCACCGCGCGCCTACAGCACGCAGCGACTCCGCACGGCCGCGCTCGACCGCGGCCACACGGTCAAGGTCCTGAACACCCTGCGCTTCTCCATCGACCTCTCCGGGGACGAGCCGGACCTGCAGTTCCGGGGCAAGCAGCTGTCGCACTACGACGCGATCCTGCCGCGCATCGGCAACTCGATCACCTACTTCGGCACCGCGGTCGTGCGCCAGTTCGAGCAGATGGACGTCTACACGCCGAACCCGGCGTACGGCATCACGAACAGCCGCGACAAGCTGCGGGCCACCCAGATCCTGTCCCGGCACAACATCGGGATGCCGGCCACGACGTTCGTGCGCGACCGTGCGGACGTGATCCCGGCGATCGAGCGGGTCGGCGGCGCGCCGGTGGTGATCAAGCTGCTGGAGGGGACCCAGGGCATCGGCGTCATCCTCGCCCCCGACCGGAAGGTCGCCGAGGCGATCATCGAGACCCTGCACAGCACCCAGCAGAACGTGCTGATCCAGCGTTTCGTCAAGGAGAGCAAGGGTCGGGACATCCGCGCGCTGGTCGTCGGGGACCGCGTCGTGGCGGCGATGCGCCGGGTCGCGCAGGGCGACGAGTTCCGGTCGAACGTGCACCGCGGCGGCTCGGTCGAGCCGGTGGCACTCGACGAGGAGTACGAGCGGACCGCGGTGCGGGCGGCCCAGATCATGGGGCTGCGCGTCGCCGGCGTCGACATGCTGGAGGGCAACGACGGGCCGCTGGTGATGGAGGTCAACTCCTCGCCCGGCCTCGAGGGCATCGAGACGGCCACCCAGCTCGACGTGGCCGGCGCGATCATCGACCACATCGCCAACCAGGTGGCGTTCCCGGAGATCGACGTGCGCCAGCGGCTCAGCGTCTCCACCGGGTACGGCGTCGCGGAGCTGGTCGTGCACCCGGGTGCCGACATGGTCGGCAAGAAGCTCAGCGAGTCCGGGCTCGACGAGCGCGACATCACCGTGCTCACGCTGCACCGCGGCGCCAACGTGATCCCGAACCCCCTGCACAAGGAGCTGGTCGAGGCCGGTGACCGGCTGCTCTGCTTCGGCAAGCTGGAGGAGATGCGCTCCATGATCCCGACGCGCCGCAGGCGCCGCACCCGGGTCAAGAAGCTGCCCGAACAGCTCATCCACGAGAGCTGAGCGTCGCGCCCCCGGCCGGAGTCCCCCTTGCGGTGACGGGCGCGCGTCCCGCCCAATGGGGGCAGACCCCTGCGAGGAGGCGCGATGTCGTCATCAGTGTTGGCCGTGGTCGTGGACTGCCGCGACCCGCGTGCCCAGGCGGGCTTCTGGGCCACTGTCCTGTCCCGGCGCATGGCCGAGCGCAACCCCGAGGAGTACCTCGTGGACGATCCCTCGAGGTCGGGCTCGCCGCTGTACTTCATGAAGGTGCCCGAGGAGAAGCAGGTCAAGAACCGGCTGCACATCGACCTCGTCACGCCGGGGCCGATGGAGGAGGAAGTGGCTCGGCTGGTGGAGGCGGGCGCCACGGTGCTCGACGTGCGTCAGGACCCGCCCACGTTCGACAACCCGGACACGTGGACCGTGATGCTGGACCCGGAGGGCAACGAGTTCTGCGTGTTCAGGGCCGACACGGTCACGGGGATGCCCTGAGGTCCGCGGCCCGCTGCTCGCGCCACTCCTCGGCGAGGATCGCGTAGGCGAACCCGTCGAGCCACGCGCCGCTGCGGTGCAGGGACTCGCGCACCGAGTGGGTCTCCCGCCGCATGCCGAGCCTCTCCATCAGCCGCCAGGACGCGACGTTGTCGGCGAAGCACTGGGCGATGACCCGACGCAGCCGGAGGTCCTCGAAGCAGATCCCGAGCAGCGCCCGGGCGGCCTCGGTGGCGAAGCCCCGCCCGGCGTGGGCGGGGTCGATCACCCACCCGAGCTCCGCCTGGACCCCGCGTGCCCGGTCGGCCACCTCGGCCTGGGCCCAGCCGTCCTCGATGAGCAGCATCAGGTCACCGACGACCACCCCGCCGTGCTCGACGAGCAGGGTCTTCGACAGCCGCTCGGGATCCGCGAAGCTGCGGACGTAGCGCTCCCGGTCGTCGGCCTCGCGGGTCAGCCAGCGACCGACCGCGGGGATCGAGCGGATCCGGAAGGTCGCCTCGGCGTCGTCGGGGGTGGCCGGCCGGATCGTCAGCCGCGCGGTGCGGACGGGCCAGTCGACGGCGCTGAGGTCCTGGGGCATGGGCACATCGTCGGCCATCGGCCACGCGCCCGGCACGGAGTTTCGGCGGGACACCGCTCCAGACCGGGGTGCCCGCCGGGTTTGGCCGCCGTAGCGCGAGGGGACGTTCGTCGTTGACCGGGGAGTCCGGCCGTCCCGGGAAAGGGTTCGCATCCATGCGCGCAGCACCACGCTCCACCGTCCACCAGCTCGTCACCGGCCCGGCGGCGCTGCTGCTGGTGGGTGCGGGCCTCACGGTGCTGGGCCTCACCGGCTCGGGCAGCGCCGACGCGGCGACGCCGGCCGAGGGGACGGTGTCCGCGGGGGGCGACCACGGAGTCTCCTGGACCGGCGGCCCGTTCGCCGTCCCGAACCTCACCGGTACCGCGCTCGACCTGCCGGACTGCTCGGCCCCCGAGTCCTGCGACGACTTCGCGCTGCACGTGGACACGCCGTCGACCTACGGCCGCGACCACCAGCTCAAGATCTCGGTGAAGTGGGAGAACGCCGCCGCGGACTTCGACGTCTACCTGCTGAACAGCAAGGGCGAGTCGGTGGCCACCGCGGCGTCGAGCAGCGACCCCGAGCTGATCCTCGCGGCTCCACGGGCGGGGGACTACACGGTCCGGGTGGTGCCTTTCGCCCCCGCCGGTGACAGCTACCGGGCAACCGCCAGGCTCGTGGACCGGCCGGCCAACCCCCAGCCCGGCGACGACAGGCCGCCCACGTTCCGGAACTACAAGGCGCCCAGGAAGCTCACCGACGCCAACAACGCCGGCGAGCCCTCGATCGGCAACAGCTTCAGGACCGACGCCACGATGTACCAGGCCTACCTCTCGACCTACAAGGTCCGGTGGGCGCACGGCGACGCGACCTGGCGCGACGTCTCCGCCAACGCCGCCACCGGCTGTCCCCAGGGGAGCACCGAGAGCCTCGACCCGATCCTGTTCACCGACCGCAGCACCGGGCGGACCTTCGAGTCGCAGCTGACCGGTGTGGACTCCTTCACCTGCTGGACCGACGACGACGGCAAGACCTGGTCCCCGAGCACCGGCGGCGGCATCCCCAGCGGGGTGGACCACCAGAGCATCGGCGGCGGGCCGCTCACCGGGAACGGCCTCGGCAACCTGCCGACCACCGACTACGAGAACACCGTCTACTACTGCAGCCAGGACATCGCGACCGCCTTCTGCGCGGCCTCGCACGACGGCGGGACGACCTTCGGCGCCGGCGTGCCGACGTACGACCTGACCCAGTGCGGGGGCCTGCACGGCCACGTCAAGGTCGGCCCGGACGGCACGGCGTACCTGCCCAACAAGGGGTGCGGCAAGCGTGCGGCGCTGGCGGTCTCGCGCGACGACGGCCAGAGCTGGACCGTGCACAAGGTGCCCTCCAGCACCGTCGGTGACTCCGACCCGTCGGTCGGCATCAGCGCGAACAACACCGTCTACGTCGGGTACGTCGGCGCGGACGGCCGCCCCGGCGTCGCGGTCAGCACCGACCACGGCCGCACCTGGAAGCGCGGGCAGCAGGTCGCCGGCGACCTCGGCGTCAAGAACGCTGTGTTCCCGGCCGTGGTCGCCGGCAGCGACGACCGCGCGGCCTTCGCCTACCTCGGCACGACCAAGGGCGGTGACTACCAGGCGACCGGCAAGTTCCACGGCGTGTGGCACCTCTACATCAGCACCACCTACGACGGTGGCCGGCACTGGGTGACCCGGGACGCGACCCCGCACGACCCGGTGCAGCGGGGCTCGCTGTGCACGGGCGGCACGACCTGCGGCGACGACCGCAACCTGCTCGACTTCATGGACATCACGCTCGACGACCACGGGCGGGTCCTGGTGGGGTACGCCGACGGCTGCATCGGGAAGTGTGTCGACCACCCGCGCAAGAACGGCCACGACGCCTACGCGACGATCGCGCGGCAGACCGGAGGAAAGACCTTGTTCACCAAGTACGACAGGGCGCGCAAGTGAGGCGCCCGGCCGTCGCCCTCGCGGGCGCGTTGCTCCTCCTCACCTCCGCCCTCGCCGGCTGCGGCGGTGAGAGCGAGGCCGAGTCGTCCTCGGAGAAGGCCAGGGAGCAGGCGGCCGAGCAGGAGCTCGAGGCGGCCGCGGACCGCAGCGTGTGCCGCGCCGACGCCGACCCGGTCGACGAGCCGTACGGCGAGGGGTTCCCCGAGTCGTGGGAGTTCCCGGCCGACACGACCGTCTACGACGTGGAGCACCGCGGCGAGACCGGGGTGATCGTCACCGCTGTCTCCTCGGCGCCGTTCCTGACGATCCTCGACTTCCTCAACCACGAGGCGGTCGACAACGGCTTCGCGATCACCGAGGGCGAGACCGAGGAGCACGACGCCGAGGCCAACTGGCGCTCCGACGAGCAGACCGGGCGCTGGGCGATCCGGGAGTCCGCGGACTGCCCGGGCGAGACCGTGATCCAGGTGTTCGCCGCCGCCCCCGGGGCCTGATCGCTGGTGACGTCCCGCGCGCTCGGGCTCAGCGGGTGGGGTCGTAGTCCGCGCCGTTGACGGCCAGGACGACCGCGGGGGCGGTGCCCCGCGTCACCTGCAGGCTCACCTGGGTCCCGACGAGACCGGTGAGCTCCTGGGCGTTGGACTCCAGCGTGCCGTCACCGTCGAAGTCCGCGCTCGCTGCGGTCGTGAGGAAGTCCGCGTCGCCGACGTCGAGCACCGTCTCACCGACGCACCACTGGGCCGGGCCGACACCGTAGGTGCCGAGGACGCCGGTCAGCGTGACCGGCTCGGGCGTGGGGCTGGGCGGGTCCGGTGTCGGGCTCGGTGGGTCGGACGTGGGGCTGGACGGGTCCGGTGTCGGGCTCGGTGGGTCGGACGTGGGGCTGGACGGGTCCGGTGTCGGGCTCGGTGGGTCGGACGTGGGGCTGGGTGTGGGGCTGGGGGGATCCGACGTGGGGTCGGCGGTGCCGGTCGTCGGTGTGCCAGTGGTCCCGGGATCCGGCGAGCCCGGCGAGCCCGGCGTCGAGCCGTGTGTCGGGTCCTGGGAGGGGACGGACGTCGGGCCCGGGTCGTGGGTGCCGAGCGCGCTCCCCGCCTCCGTCACCTGGCCGCCGGACGGCGAATCGCCGTGGTCGGCGCCCCTCCTGGCCTCGAGGGTGGGCTGCTCCGGGCTGGCCGGGATGATCGCGGTCCGGACGGGCTGGCCGAGGTCGCCGAGCATCGCGAAGTCGCCGGCGCGGTAGGCGCGGTCGACGGCCAGGACGCTCGCGACGTAGGACCCCGAGGGGTTGTAGCGGAAGACGGCAGCCCCACGGCCGCTCCGGGTGTCCAGGCTGCCCGGCGCGGAGCAGAGGAACACGGCCGCGGCCAGCGAGGCGTCGTCGATGTCGTCCGGCGACCGGATCCCGTCGCCGTCGGCGTCGACCGCGACCACCGACCAGGTCGACGGCAGGAACTGCATCGGGCCGACTGCGCGGTCCCAGACGCGGTCCCCGTCGAGCCCGCCGCCGTCGGTGTCGTGGACCCGCGCGACCGGACGACGCCCGTCCAGGGCGACACCTCGGACCACCGGGCTCGAGACACCGTCCGCGCCGAGCAGGGCGCCGCCGTACCGTCCGTGGTCGGACTCCACCCGCCCGACGGCAGCGAGAAGGGACCACGACAGGCCGCAGGATCCGTCGACATTCTCCATGATCGCGGCTGCCCGCTGATAGGCCAGCAGTGCGGTCACGGGGATGTCGAGGTGGGCCAGCGCCGCGGGCGGCAGCCGCGGGGTGCCCTTGGTGTGCCGGACCAGGGCCTCGCCGACCGAGACGGTGGGTACGTGCACGGGCCGGTCGGCGACGGCGGAGCCGGACCGGGCCTCGAGCGACACCGTCCCGGCGGTCGGGTACACCGCGGAGCCCCGGCCGGCCAGCATCGACGCTGCGACCAGGACAACCGTGGTCACCACGGTCGTCAAGAGGGGGCGGTTGTGTCCGGTCAGGCGCATCTTCCACGTCACAGGGAGGTCTTGGCATCGGGCGTCCCGATCGACGCTAGGTCGCGCCGCGGTTCCACGAATCCCCAAACCTGAGGGTCAGCCGCGGCCCGCGCCCTAGCCCGGTGCCCGGTCGGACCACGGCGTGACCGGCCGCGGCCGGGCCACCCCGTCGACGGTCAGGTCGAGGCGCTCGGTGAAGAAGGCGACCATGTCCTGCACCGGCACCGCGTCGTGGAGGGCCTGCTCGTAGGTCCAGGCGATGTTGCTCAGCACCCGGTCCCCGACCCGGGCGGACCAGTACGACGCCCGGCCCTTGTAGGCGCACACCGTGTGCAGGCTGCTGGGCTCCAGCAGCTCCATCGCGACGTCCTCGCGGGGGATGTAGTAGCGCACGAGTAGCGGCGTCTCGAACAACCACGTGCTCCGGGTGCTGTCGGCGAGCACCGCGTCCTCGGCGCTGATCGCGACGCGGCGGCTGCTGCGCAGGCAGTCGATCCGGTCGAAGGGGTCGCGCGGGTGCCCCATCACCGGCTCGTCCTCCTCGTACCACTGGGTGAAGGCCTTCCAGTCCAGGACGACGTAGCCGGCCAGGTCCGGGTCGACCGGCGCGAACGCGGCGCCGGGCAGGTCGCCGTCGGGCGTCCGGATCGTCAGCGGCGCCCCCGGACAGCTGTGCGCCGAGAACGGGGTGCGCGGGTCCAGCACCGGAGGCCCGCCCTCGTCCAGGGAGAACGGATGCTCCTGGCCGGCGGTCTCGGTGGGGGTCGCGTGGGGGACGAGCTCGCCCGCGACGTCCTCGCGCGGCACGGCGTACGCCGCCACCACCCGCCGCGGCTCCCACACCAGGCGGGCGGCGCGTGAGCTGACGACCACCGCGTCGCCGGCGGTCGCCCGCACCCACTTCTCCACGGGGTGGACCCGGAGCTCGGGCAATGCACCCATCACCAGGTCACGCATGAGGACCGCCATCCTCCGAGTCTCCGCCGTGCACCGCGGTCGCGCCAGAGTGCGACGGAGAACGTGTAGGAGACTGGCCGGGTGAGCGAGCAGACGATCAGGGACCGCGTCACCACCGCCGTGAGCATGGGCCGGGAGGTCCAGGGGCGGATCTACCGGGCCGGGGTGTTCGGCCACAGGCCCGTCGTCCCCGTCGAGCCGGCGGCCCTGGAGGCGGCGGCGCAGCGCCGGATGAGCCCGCAGGCGTGGTCGTACGTCGCCGGCAGCGCCGGCCAGCAGCACACCGCCCGCGCCAACCTGGCGGCCTTCGACCGGCACCGGATCGTGCCGCGGATGCTCGTCGACGTCGAGGAGCGCGACACGTCGGTCGAGCTGTTCGGTCGGCGGCTGCCGGCCCCGCTGCTGTTCGCCCCGATCGGCGTGCTGGAGATGGCGCACCGCGAGGCGGAGCGTGCGGTCGCCGAGGCGGCACGGACCCTCGGCCTGCCGATGGTGATCTCCACCCAGGGCTCGCTGCCGATGGAGGAGACCGCCGCCGCGCTCGGAGACTCACCCCGGTGGTACCAGCTCTACTGGAGCCGGGACGACGACGTCGTCGACTCGTTCGTGGCCCGGGCCGAGGCGATCGGCAGCGAGGCGATCGTGGTCACCCTGGACACCCACGTCCTCGGTTGGCGGACCCGGGACCTCGACGTGGCCTACCTGCCGTTCGCGCGGGCCGAGGGGATCGCGCAGTACACCAGCGACCCGGCGTTCCGCCGGCTGGTCGAGGCGCGCGCGCAGACCCCGTCGGAGGAGCCCACGCCCCGCCCCACCGTGTCCGCGGTCAAGGCGCTGGTCTCGATGGCCCGGCACTACCCCGGGGACCTGTGGACCAACCTGCGCTCGCCGCTGCCGCGGGCGGCGGTCGAGACCTTCCTGGACGTCTTCTCGAGGTCCTCCCTGACCTGGGACGACCTCGCCACGCTGCGCGAGCGCACCTCGCTGCCGATCGTGCTCAAGGGCATCCAGGACCCCCGGGACGCGGCGCTCGCCCTGGAGCACGGCGTCGACGGCATCGTCGTGTCCAACCACGGCGGCCGGCAGGTCGACGGGGCGATCGGCTCGCTGGACGCGCTGCCCGGCGTGGTCGAGGAGGTCGACGGCCGGATCCCGGTGCTCTTCGACAGCGGGGTCCGCAGCGGGGCCGACGCCTTCAAGGCGCTGGCGCTGGGAGCCCGCGCCGTGCTCGTCGGCCGGCCCTGGGTCTACGGCCTCGCGCTCGCCGGGGCCGACGGCGCCCGGACGGTCATGGAGCACCTGTGGGCCGAGCTGGACCTGACCATGGCGCTGTCCGGCGTCAGCTCGGTCGACCAGATAAGCCGGGACCTGCTGGCCTGACTCGACGAGTCGCGGCCGTCAGGGCTTCAGCGTGACCGGCAGCCGCTCGTAGCCGCGCAGGATGCGGGTGTCGCGGCGTACGGCGCCCGGCTCGACGCGCAGGTCGGGGTACCGCTCGAAGAGCGTCCGCAGCCCGACCTCGCCCTCCATCCGGGCCAGCGCAGCGCCGAGGCAGTAGTGCCGCCCGGCGGAGAAGGAGACGTGGTCGCGCGCGTTCTCCCGGCTGACGTCGAAGGTCCCCGGCTGCGGGAAGACCCGGGGGTCCCGGTTCGCGCCGGCCAGCAGCGCGACCATCGCGGACCCGCGTGGCATCGGCACGCCAGCGATCTCGGCGTCGGCCGTGGTCATGCGTCCGGTCAGGAGCACCGGCGGGTCGACCCGCAGCACCTCGTCGACGGCGTTCGGCCAGAGGTCGTCGTGCTCGGCGAGCAGCCGGCGCTGCTCGGGGTGGCCCGCGAGCAGCGCGGTGCCGTTGCCGAGCAGGTTGACGGTGGTCTCGAAGCCGGCCGCGAGTACCAGCCCGGCGGTGGACTTCAGCTCGGTGTCGGTGAGGCCCACGCCGTCGTGCTGGGCGGCGACGAGCTGGCTGAGCAGGTCGTCGCCCGGTCGCCGGCGCAGGCCCGCGAGGTGGTGGTCGAGCCACCGGTCGAACTCGCGCAGCGCCGACTCGACCCGGCGGAACTCCCGCCAGGAGAGTCCGAGGTCGAGGCTGGGCGCGGCCGCGGCGCCGAACCTCAGCACCTTGTCCCGGTCGTGCTCGGGGACGCCGAGGATCTCCGCGATCACCGTGACCGGAAGCAGGCTGCCGTACCCCGCGACCAGGTCGACCGGGCGGCCCGGGTCGATCCGGTCGAGGAGGTCGGTGGCGATCTGCTGCGTACGACCGCGCAGCTGCTCGACGGCCCGGACGCTGAAGACCCGCGTCACGAGCTTGCGGTAGCGGGTGTGGTCGGGCGGCTCGGTCACCAGCAGCGAGGGTGGGGTGAGTGGGCCGAGCGGGGCGTCGATCATGGACCAGCCCTGCAGCCGGGCCAGGCGGCTGCCGCCGTCGGTGGGGAGGAACCCGGAGGCGACGTCAGGGCTGGACAGCAGCTCCCGGACCGCGGCGTTCTCCGCGCTCACCGCGGCGTACTTGCCCCGGTAGAACGGCCCGTGGCCGCGCAACTCGTCCAGGACCGGCTCCAGCGCCGACAGGTCGCCCGACTGGGTGGCCACGAACATCCGGCCGTGGAGGTCGCCCTCCCGGGCCGCCCGGCGCAGCAGGGTGCGCGGAAGTGCGTGGCCGAGGGACCAGCGCACGGCGGCGCGGGCCAGGGGGGCGGGGCTGGGCACGGTCACGCGGGGCCTCCTGGGGCGCGGTGTCGCCTCCATCCTGCCCGGTGGGGCGAGGCCCGCGAGAACCCGCCACGTGGGCCATTGCCGCCCATCAGTCGGGGGAGAACACTCGGCGACGGGCGGGGAGTGAGAGGGGAAGGACATGTGGGCCCAGCTGAGCAGCGTCCGCGTCAAGGAGGGCGGAGCCGACGAGGTCGGCCGAGCCATGGAACAGCTGCGGACGTTCGAGCAGCCGGGCTCCGGCCCGCTGCGCACCCTCGTCATGCAGGACCAGAAGGATCCGGCACGCATGTTCGTGCTGGTCGTCTTCGAGAGCGAGGAGAAGGCGCGGGCCCGCGAGGCTGATCCGCGGCGTGAGGAAGGCGTCCGAGCTCTCCGGGCCAGTCTGGCCGGGGTCCTCGAAGCAGTGCCGGAGTACACCGACCTGGAGGTCATTGCCGAGCTCGTGCCCTAGGTGTTCTGTCCACGCAGGTTGGGCACGAACTGGATGGGTGACTTGCCTTTGAGTGCGGTGTGGCCGCGGTGGTGATTGTAGATGTGCAGCCAGGCGGGGTAGGTGGCTGCGCGTTCGGCTTCTGAGCGGTACTCGTGGGCGTGGGCCCATTCTTCGAGCAGGGTCCGGTTGAGGGACATTCTGGGTCGCGGTACAGGTGGCTCTCGCCATTGGAGCAACGAGTACCGGTGATCGGCATTGTGCGACGTTCGATTTCGCGACATTCGAACTCCGAGGAGAACGGTCCGACGCGGCGGGGAATGACGCACTTCGCATCCGCGCATCGAGGCAGATCAGTGCGCGCGAGGCGCGCACATCCCGTGGCTGAACGGCGCGACCGACGGCGCATGATCGCGGCGGTGCCGCGAGACACCGTGGTCGGTAGTCTCGAGCCGTGACGAGCGAGCCATCGGGCATGTTCGAGGCGATGTACGCGCGCGCGGAGACGGGTGGGGGCAAGCCGCCCTGGGACTACGGCGCCCCTCGCCCGCAGCTCGTGGAGTGGGCGAAGGCACGGAACCTCGCGGGAGGTGGCCGCGAGGCGCTGGTGGTCGGGTGTGGCTACGGAGCTGACGCCGAGTTCCTTGTGTTGCTGGGATTTCGGACCACGGGGTTTGACTTCGCGCCGACGGCGATTGCTGGTGCGCGGCGGAAGTATCCGGCCAGCGAGGTGAATTACCTCGTTGCCGACGTCATGGACCTTCCTCGTCAGTGGCAGGGGAACTTTGACCTGGTCGTAGAGAGCCTCACCGTGCAGTCGATGCCGCCTGAGCAGCATTCAGTCGCGGTGCGGAACATCGCAGCGTTGGTGGCACCTGAAGGCACGCTGCTGGTCTTGGCGACCACGCGGGAGGAACACTCCGAGGTGAAGGGCCCACCCTGGCCGCTGACCCGTGCCGAGGTCGAAGAGTTTTCGAGCGGAGACCTCGTCATGGACCGGCTCGAGCGGATCGAGAACGGCGCTTGGTGGCGAGCCCAACTGTCACGAGCACGCGACCATTCCGCCTGACGCCGCGGCGAGCCCCGTCCGAGCCGGTTGTCTCGGCCTCTGGACCCACCTTGGGCGCGACGCGTTGAGCCCGGCATCGTCCGCAGAATGGAGTCGCCGGCAGGTGGCGGTATGACGCACCTTCGCCGCCCGCTGTTCGCCACACGGACCGCAGCACGGTTTGCCGCTGGCCCTGGTTCCTCGCGCTCGAGATCACTGCCCAACGAGGCTCTCGACAGGTGCTCATGGGGCGGCGAGGATAAGAGTGAAGGACCCGCTCCTATGCGAGTGGGTCGGAGGTATCGACTCACCGACCGAATCGGCGAGGGGAGCCCACCATGGGAGAGATCGGCACCGAACGCCGCGAAGTCGAGTTCGAACCCCTGACGGACGAGCCGGTGACCGAGCCCGTCCGGGCAGAGCCCGCCCGGCAGACTGAGCGCGCATCGCTATCGCCTGCCCCTGCACGGACATGACAGCGCCGGCGCCCGCGCCACGCCAAGGCTCAGCGCTCGTGCCGGGGGAGTTGCGTGGGTATCGCCAGTTCGAGTTGCGTGCCGACGGGCTGTATCCCCTCGTGTACTCGGGATCGGGGCCGTGGGAGGGCAGGTTTGAGCAGGCGAGGTGCGCCGGCGAGGCGGACCACTCGCCACCAGGGGTGGACTGCGGCTGCGGCCTGTACGGCTGGTATCTGCCCGGTGGCAGCGCGATGGTGTTGATCGGCCCGGCGAGCGCGGTCATCGCCGCTCGTGGACGCTGTGTTCTGGGCGACCGCGGGTTCCGCGCAGCGCAAGCGCGCATCGAGGCGGTGGCCCTGCCGGCCGGGGTGCGCTGGAACCCGCGGGCGGCGTCGGGAGCACGCCGGATGCTGGCCCAGCGGTATCCCCGCACCCGTGTCTACAGCTCAGCTCGGCAGATGGTGAGGGACCACCCACCGCACGATGTTCACGCGCTCGGCATTGATCCCCCGTGCGATCGGACCCGCGGGTACCGGGCCGCGGCGGCCGTGACCTACGTGACCGGCATGGTGCTGACCCTCGTGCTCGCGGCGCTGCCGCTTGTTGTGGCGCACGGGTTCGAAAGGTGGTGGGTGCTGTTCGTGTTCTTCTTCGTGCTGGCTTGGCAAGCAGCGCTGGTGTGGCTACTCGCCCGGCTCGTGAGGCTGCAGACGCCCGATACCCGCGACGGCGGCGCGTACGCTCCGGCGGCGCGATGAATCACGCGTGACCATCGACTGGCCAAGGCCCGGGCATTGAGCGACTTCACAATGCCCCCGGCGTGGCTCGCTGGCGCGGGGTGGACATCTCATCCGAGTCGGGGGATGTCTTCGGCTGCTGATCGCTTGAGGCTGCGTCAAGAAGCCGGTGGGATCCACCCTTTCGGCCCCTTTGAGAGGTTGCCTTGTGTTCGACGACAACGGCTCGTTCCTGCTGGCCCTGTTTGAGTTCTTCCTGTTCTTTGCGTGGTTCATGTGCCTGTTCTGGGTCCTCGGAGACATCTTCCGGAGCAAGGACCTGGGCGGAGGAAGCAAGACGCTCTGGGTGATCTTCGTGATCATCGTCCCGTGGCTGGGCATCTTGGTCTATCTGATCGCCCGTGGCCACGGGATGCAGGATCGTCAACTGGAGCAGGCAAAGGAGATCCAGGCGGCTCAGGCGGACTACCTCAAATCGGTCGCCGCACCGTCCTCGGGCGACGCTGCCAGCCAGATCGCCGACGCCAAGGGCCTACTCGTCAACGGGGCGATCACCCAGGCGGAGTTCGATCAGCTCAAGGCAAAGGCGCTCGCTTCCTGATTGACGTCACTCGTGGTGACTGGCTCGCCCAACCCATTCCTCACCCACGAGGAGTCTCGCTTCGAGTAACGCTTGAGCCCCGTCGTGCTCTTCGTGCGATGTGAGTTGCGGGCATGCGTGGGTGCGTCTATCTGGGTTGTTAGTCGTAGGTGCGCCGAACCGCTCCAGCCACGGAAACTCGGTTCCTCTTCCCGGGCCCCCCGGTTAGGTTGCCCGAATGATCAACTGGCATAGAGTCCGCGAGGAGAACTTTGCCCTCCCGCAGGGTGCAGCCGTGAACGCCCTGCTGGCCGAGCTTTCGGAGATGCTCACATCGCCGGATCCGGAGATCCGCGACGACCTGGCTTTCACCACGCTGGCGACTTGGATCGATGAAGGTGTGGTTCCCGACGACAGGCTAGAACCGTTAGGCGACCTGATGGCGCAGAGACTGGCCTCCGAAGAGGTCTGGACGCGCAGCTTCGCGGCCCTGGTTCTGTGCGTGATCGTGGCGACACGCGGCGTGTGCGAGCCCTCGTGGGTCGGCGCCTTTGAGACCTGGTATCCGCATGAGAGCGACCTCCGAGGGTATGACCAGAAGCTCGGCTGGCTGCACGCCGTTGCCCACGGCGCCGACCTGCTCGGTGAGCTTGGCCTGCGGAAGGAGATTGAGCCACGCCGGATGCTGGAACTGGCTGGGCAGCGGATGAGCGCCGAGACCAATCTCGTGTGGCGGGACAAGGAGGATGCTCGCTTGGCGTACGCCATCGGCAAGGTTCTGACGCGGTCGGACCTGACGCGAGAGGACGCCGAGGTGTGGCTCGCGCCCGTCGCGCAGATGTTGTCCGCTGGTGGCGTGGGCGCGACCCCCGCGCCGGCGACGAACACTCTCAACACCCTGCGCACGCTGTACGTGCTGCTCAGTCGCGGCGTCCGTGTTTCCCCCACTGAGGTGGTTGCGGCCAGATGGAATGAGCATCTTCTCGATCATCTGGCCGAGGTCCTGCACCCGGCCACGCCTTGGATGTGGTGAGCGCGGCAGCACGTAGACGACAGGCGTCGCGTCCAGCGAACCGACGTATCGCCTGGATTAACCGACACCTCGGCCCTCCAGACTCTTCCCAACCATGCTCGAGGCTGCCGATCGACCTAGCTGGGTCACGGCGACTCGCGGCTGTTAGACGCAGGCCCAAGGCAGGGAACAAGGGTCTGCGCGCCAGATGAGCAGACGCGTTCTGTTGCGCGGGCATCACCGGACTGGCGACCGTGGGAGAGTTGCCGCTGGGCGCCCTGACGTCAGGAGGCAGTCGGGTGCGGGCCGGCGTCCGCCGGGCCCAGGTGGTGAGTGGCCTCGCGGCGCAGCCACAGCCCCATGAGGAGCAGCACCGCGCCCCAGGCGAACGCGACCAGCCCGAGGAGGAACGCGATGCCGACGGCGCCCTTGCCGGGGTTGGCCGCGAAGAGGATCCCGAGGACCAGGTCGACCAGGCCCGCCAGCGCGAGCAGCCCGCGCGGCACCGTCGTCGACGACGTGGCCGCCGCGGCCAGCTCGAAGACGCCGCGGGCGATCAGCCAGATGCCCAGGATCCAGGTCAGCGCGACGGCGGTGACCTTCGGGCTGGTCACGGCCACGATCCCGGCGATCAGGGCGATCGCGCCCATGGCGACGAGCAGCCACCGCGAGCCGGACCCGGCGCCCGGCCAGAACCCCTGGGCGAGGGAGCCGAAGCCGTCGGCGATGGCCCACAGCCCCCAGAGCAGAGCCAGCGCGGTGGCGGTCTCGAGCGGCCAGGCCATCGCGAGGATCCCGAAGACGAGGGCGACACCGCCGCGCGCCACGAGCGCCTTCCAGCCGATGCTGAACCAGTCGCTCTCCATGGAGCCCTCCCCGGTGTCCCCGGCGTACGACGCTACGCGCGCCGGGGCCGGGGACGCTGCCCCAGGACTGGGGATGGTGGAGCGTCCCGAGGGTTGGCTCAGTGGGCGGCGAGCCGACCCGACAGCCGGTCGTGCATCGAGGCGCTGGCGGTGTTCAGGCCCTCGATCCGGACCTGCTTGCCCTTGCGGGCGTACTTGGTCGTGATCCCGTCCAGCGCGGCGACGGTCGAGGCGTCCCAGACGTGCGAGCGGGACAGGTCGATGGTCACGTCGACGGGATCCTCGGCGTACTCGAACTGGGCGTAGAGGTCGTTGCTGGAGGCGAAGAAGAGCTCGCCGGTGACCGTGTAGACCACGCGGACCGAGCCGTCGGTGCCCTCGACCAGCTCGCGCCGGGTCTCGGCGAGATGCGCGACCCGGCGGGCGAAGAGCGTCATCGCGACGAGGACTCCGACCACCACCCCGATCGCGAGGTTGTGGGTGACGACCACGACGACCACCGTCGAGACCATCACCGTCGTCTCGCTGCGGGGCATCCGGCGCAGGGTCGCGGGCCGGACGCTGTGCCAGTCGAAGGTGCCGACGGAGACCATCACCATCACCGCGACCAGCGCGGCCATCGGCATCAGGGCCACGACGTCGCCGAAGCCGACGACGAGCACGAGCAGGAAGACGCCGGCGAGGAAGGTGGAGATCCGGGTGCGGGCCCCGGAGGCCTTCACGTTGATCATCGTCTGGCCGATCATCGCGCAGCCGCCCATGCCGCCGAAGAACCCGGTGATGACGTTGGCGGCGCCCTGGCCCCAGGCCTCGCGGGACTTGTGGGAGTGGGTGTCGGTGATGTCGTCGACGAGCTTCGCGGTCATCAGCGACTCGAGCAGGCCCACCAGCGCCATGCCCACGGCGTACGGGCCGATGATCCGCAGGGTCTCCAGGGTGAACGGGACGTGCGGGAGGAACAGGGTGGGCAGGCTGTCGGGCAGCTCACCCTCGTCGCCCACCGTCGGCAGGTCCAGCCCGACGGTCAGGGTCAGCGCGGTCAGCACCACGATGGCGACCAGCGGGGCGGGTACGACGCGCGTGACCCGGGGCAGCAGCACGATGAGGGCGACCCCGGCCGCGACCATCGGGTAGACCAGCCACGGGACGTGGACCAGGTGCGGGACCTGGGCCAGGAAGATCAGGATCGCGAGCGCGTTGACGAAGCCGACCATGACCGAGCGGGGCACGAAGCGCATCAGCCGGGCCACGCCCGCCACGCCCAGCAGGACCTGGATGACGCCGCCCAGCAGCACCGTCGCGACCAGGTAGTCGTAGCCGTGGTCGCGCATCACCGGTGCGATCACCAGCGCGATCGCGCCGGTCGCCGCCGAGATCATCGCGGGGCGACCGCCGAGGAAGGAGATCGAGACCGCCATCGTGAACGCCGCGAACAGCCCGATGCGCGGGTCGACGCCGGCGATGATCGAGAACGAGATCGCCTCGGGGATCAGCGCCAGGGCGACCACCAGTCCGGCCAGCACCTCGGTGCGGAGCAGGGCCGGTGAGCGCAGCGCCGTACGCACGGAGGCGGCCTGGACCTCGGTCGGGGCGGCCGGGGACTCGGTCAGGGCAGGGGAAGTCGGCATAGTTCTCTCCGGTGGGGGTCGACGACAAACCTACCGTTACGTGAGGGTTGGCCCCGAATCGAGACCGACGTGAGAGGCGGCACATGGCAACCGAGGCAGGCGCCCCCCGTCCGATGCAGATCGGCGAGATCGCCGAGCGGACCGGGCTCTCGCTGCGCACGCTGCGGCACTACGACGAGATCGGCCTGCTCACGCCGTCGGCCCGCACGGAGGGCGGCTTCCGGCTCTACACCGCCGAGGACCTCGAGAAGCTGCTGGTGGTCCGGCGGATGAAGCCGCTGGGCTTCAGCCTCGAGGCGATGCACGAGGTGATGGGGCTGATCGAGGCGATCCGTGACCAGGGCGACGACCCCGACCCCGAGCTCGTGGAGCGGCTGCGGCTGGTCGCCGACGACGCCCGGGAGCGTCGCCGCAGGCTCGAGGAGCAGGTCGCGATGGCCGACGAGTTCCTCGAGCAGCTGGGGCGCCAGCTCCCGTAGGGGCGAGGGGTCACCGAGGCAGGTGGACCATCCCCCACGCGGTGAACGCCGGCAGGGTCGCGACCAGGTAGTCGCCGTCGCGGGTCGCGTCGAGGTCGACCAGGTCCGGTCCCCGGTCCGGGCTGCCGAAGAGCAGGCGGTCACCGGCCCACCGGACCCGCACCGAGACCCCGTCGAGGGGGGCGCCCGGTTCCTTGGGCCGGTTCCACTCCAGGCTGGTCTGGGCACTGAGGTCGATCAGGTGCAGGGTCAGGCCCTCGAGGGATGTGCGGGCCACGGCCCACAGGCTCCCCGCCCGGGGGTCCGGGGCGACCGCGACCGGTGCCTGCACGGCGAGGTCGTCGTTCTCGTCCCCGGACAGGTGCGAGTGCGTGACGGTCCGCCCCTCGGGGGCGTGGAGGAGGTCCCCGTTGGCGACCGCGAAGTCGAGCTGGTCGCGCAGCAGCCGCATCGTGGGCTCCCCGACCCGCGCGAAGCCGGGGTAGTACGGGTGGGTCAGCACACCGTTGCCCTCGCCGCAGAGCAGGTGGTGGCCGCCGTGGCTGAGGACGGTGGCCAGGGCCAGCCGGGCCGCCCAGTCCGCGCCGGGGGTGCTGCCGTCGGCGTACGGCACGAGGTAGGCCGCCAGCACCACCGGCCGTCCGGGGGCCGAGAGCCTCGCGGTCTCGAGCAGCGCGACCAGGTGCCGGTACTCCCGGTGCGGGTCCCACACCTCGATGTACGTGGTGTCCAGGGGAGTCGCGACGCTGGCCCAGGTCGGGTAGTCGTTGACGTTGTTGAAGAACAGCGTCGCCTCGGGCAGCCGGCGACGCACCTCGCGGAGGAACGGCGGGAACTGCTCGGCGAGGTCGACCGGGCGCCCCTGGTGGTCCCAGGCGATCTTCGGGGACCCGTAGGTGTCGAGGTGCAGGCCGTCGAAGGGCATCTCCGCGAGGGCCCGCTCGAACTGCCCGATGATGTGGTCGTGCCACGGGTTGTCGGCGTCGAGGTTGCCGATGGCGAGCAGGTCCGCCAGCGAGTACCTCGAGCCGTCGCGGTGGTGGAGCAGCTGCTCGGGGTGGTCGTCCGCGTGGTCCATCCCGACCCCGTAGACCGCGGCGTAGCCGATCGCCTCCGCACCGACCTCGTGGCAGGCCTCGATGAGCGCCCGTGTCGTCCGGTGGGACAGCGTGCGGCCGCAGATGTCGACGAACTCCTCCTCGGTGCCGACGAGGTCGGCGTGCCGGTAGGCCCAGTCGTAGAACTGCACCGTCGTCAGGTGGAGCCGGCGGAGCCCGAGCGCGGCGGCGTCGATCTCGTCCCTCGTGCGGTCCGGGCCGAACTCGGACAGGAAGCCGTAGCGCGGCCGGGCCACCGGCGAGGGGAGCACGTCGAAGGCCGTGCGCGCGTCGCCGGTGCCGTCCGCGGACTCCAGCCACACGGCGTACCCGCCGAGAGGGAACGGCCCGAGGGCGAGGAGCTCGCGGGGCTCGACCTGCTGGTCCCGCACGACCTCGCCGAGCCGCGTCACCACCAGCCGCGAGGGGCCGCGCGGCCCGGTCCACTCCAGGGTGACGTCGTCGTCGGGGCCGTACGCCGCCCGGGTCGGGACCAGGTCGGCGTCGGTCATCCGGTCATCGTCCGGCGGTGGACCCGGGCCTCCCAGGCGGCCAGCTCCGGACCGGAGGAGCCTGCGACGTTGCCGAGCAGGAGCTCCGCCTCGAGCCACTCGTCGTACCCGGGCACCGCCGGCCGCGCCGGCGCGCCGGAGAAGTTGGCGACCGTCAGCAGCTCCACGTCACCGAGCCGGCGGAGGAACGCGTAGACGACGGGGTCGTCCTCGAGCAGCATCGTGAAGTCGCCGAGGGCGACTGCCGGCTCGCTGCGGCGCAGCTCGATCAGCCGCCGGTAGTGGTGGAACACCGAGTCCGGGTCGGCCACCGCGGTCTCGGCGTTGACCTCGACGTGGTTGGGGTTGACCCCGATCCACGGCGTACCCGTGGTGAAGCCCGCGCCCGGTGAGGCGTCCCACTGCATCGGGGTGCGCGCGTTGTCGCGGCCCATCCTCCGCAGCCCGTCCAGCACGCGCCGGGGGTCCGCCCCCAGCTCGACCGCCGAGCGGTAGTGGTTGACCGACTCGATGTCGCGGAAGTCCTCGACGGCGGCGAACGGCGCGTTCGTCATGCCGAGCTCCTCGCCCTGGTAGACGTACGGCGTGCCGCGGTGCAGGTGCAGCACGGTGCCGAGCAGCTTCGCGGAGCGGACCCGGTGCTCACCGTCGTCGCCGAACCGCGACACCACGCGCGGCTGGTCGTGGTTGTTCCAGTAGAGGCTGTTCCAGCCGGCCTTCGCCAGGCCCTCCTGCCAGCGCCCCAGCGACTCCTTGAGCGCGGTCAGCCGCAGCGGGAGCACGTCCCACTTGGAGTCGCCCTGGTCGACCCCGACGTGCTCGAACTGGAAGACCATGTCGACCTCGTGCCGGTCGGGGTCCGTGAACAGCTGGGCCTGCTCGATCGTCACGCCGGGCATCTCGCCGACGGTGAGGAGCGTGGCCTCGTGGCCGGCGACGACCTCGGCGTGCATCTCGGCGAGGAACTCGTGGATCCTCGGCCCGCACAGGAAGAACGGCCCGCCGTCCCCGTGCACCGCTCCGGCCGGGACGACCCCGTCCCGCTCGGCCGTCGGCACGGCTCCGTCGCGCGGGGGGAGCTCCTTGGAGATCATGTTGATGACGTCCATCCGGAAGCCGTCGACGCCGCGGTCGAGCCACCAGCGCATCATCTGGTGGATCGCCCGCCGCACCTCCGGGTTCTCCCAGTTGAGGTCGGGCTGCTTGCGGCTGAACAGGTGCAGGTAGTACTCGCCCGACGCCTCGTCGTACTCCCAGGCCGGGCCGGAGAAGAACGAGCCCCAGTTGGTCGGCTCGGCGCCGGGCTCACCGGGGGTCGTGCCGGGCCGGGCAGGGCGCCACCAGTACCAGTCCCGCTTCGGCGAGTCGACCGACGAGCGGGACTCCACGAACCACGGGTGCTCGTCGGAGGTGTGGTTGACGACGAGGTCCATCACGATCTTGATGCCCCGCTGGTGCGCCTGCGCGATCAGCTCGTCGAGGTCCGCGAGGGTCCCGAACAACGGGTCGACGTCCTGGTAGTCGCTGATGTCGTAGCCGTTGTCGTCCTGGGGCGAGGGGTAGATCGGCGAGAGCCAGAGCACGTCGATGCCGAGCTCGTGCAGGTAGTCCAGCCGACCGGTGACGCCGGCCAGGTCGCCGATGCCGTCGCCGTCGGAGTCGGCGAAGCTGCGCGGGTAGACCTGGTAGACGACCGAGGTGGTCCACCAGGCCGGTTCGGTCCGGTTCACGGGGATCATCCCTTCAGTGCTCCGGCCGCCAGGCCGGAGACGAAGAAGCGCTGGAAGACGACGAACACCGCGATGACGGGGATGACCGCGATCGTGGAGGCGGCGAAGACCAGTCCCCAGGAGGTGCCGTGCTGGCCCTGGAAGAGCTGGATCGCCATCGGCAGCGTCCTGTTGTCCTTGGAGTCGATGATGGTCACGGCCCAGACGAACTCGTCCCAGGAGCCGAGGAAGGTGAAGATCGCGGCCGTGGCCAGCGCCGGACGGGCCAGCGGCAGCATCAGGTGCCAGTAGATGTGCAGCCGGTTGGCGCCGTCGATGAGCATCGCGTCGTCGAGCTCGCGCGGGACCCCGGCGAAGAAGCCGCGCAGCAGGAACGTCGTGAACGCGAGCTGGCCGGCGACGTAGAACATCACCAGTCCGGACTTGGTGTCGAGGACACCGAGGTCGCGGGCGACGAAGTACTGCGGGATCAGCAGCATCATGCTGGGGATCATCAGGGTCGCGATCATGGAGTAGAAGACGACCTTCTTGCCGACGAACTCGAAGCGCGCGAAGGCGTAGGCCATCATCGAGCCGAACAGCAGCACCAGCAGCACCGTCGCCAGGCTGACGACCGCGCTGTTGAGGAAGTAGTGCGCGAAGCCGCTCGAGGTCCAGGCCCGCACGTAGTTGTCGAACGTCGCGTGGTCGGGGACGAGATCGGGCGTGAGCACGTAGCTCTGCTGCTTGAACGAGGTGGCGACCATCATCGCGAACGGCACGACCATGACCGCCGCGCCGGCGAGGAGGATCACGAAGCGCAGGGAGGTCCCTGCCGATGGGCGGTTCACGAGGCCTCCTCGTCGTACTTGAAGAGCTTCATCTGCGCGAAGCTCAGGCCGAAGATGATGATGGCCAGCAGGTAGGCGATGGCCGAGCCGTAGCTGAACTCGAGGAACTCGAACGCCTGCTTGTACATGTACGTGAGCACCACCTGGGTGTCGTCTCCCGGGCCGCCCCCGGTCATGACGTAGACCGAGATGAACACGTTGAAGCCGCCGATCACCAGCATCACCGTCACGAACGCCACCACCGGCCGCAGCTGCGGCAGCGTGATCGAGAAGAAGGTGCGCACCTTGCCGGCGCCGTCCACGCTGGCTGCGTCGAGCAGGTCCTTGGGGACCGTCTGGAGCGCGGCGAGGAAGATCAGCATCGACCAGCCCGCGCCCTTCCAGATGCCCAGCATGCTCAGCACCGCCATCGCCGGCCAGCGCTGGCCGAGCCAGTTGACCGGCTCCTGGCCGATCCCGAGCCCGTCGTGCAGCACGTGGTTGACCAGGCCGCTGCTGGTCGAGAAGAGGTACTCGAAGACCAGCGACACCACGACCCAGCTGGTGATGACGGGCAGGTAGTAGAGCACCCGGAACGCGACCTTGCCCGCGATCGCCTTGTTGAGCAGGAGCGCCAGGACCAGGCCGAGCGCCAGCTGGGTCGGGACCGTCGCCGCCATGTAGACGCCGGTGTTGACCAGGCTCTTCCAGAAGACCGGGTCGTGGACGGCCCGGTCGTAGTGCTCGAGCCCCACGAACGGGCTGGACACGCCCGGCGTGAACTTCCAGTCGAGCAGGCTCATCCGGGCGGCCTGGACGATCGGCCAGAGGATCAGCCCGACGAACAGGACCATCCCGGGCAGCAGGAAGAGGTACGGCGTGAGCCGGGACCCGTGCCGGGGCCCGGTGCTCCGGACCGGACCCCGGCCGCGTCCGCCCCGGGGGCCCGCCCCCGCGCGGGGGGCGCGGAGGCGGGACGTCGAGGCGGTGGGGGTGACGACGTCGGTCATCAGCCCGCCAGGATCGGGTCGATCTGCTGCGCGGCGCTGTCGAGGGCCTCCTGCACGGTGGTGTCACCGGTGAAGGCCTTCTGCACCTCGGTCCTCAGGATCTCCTCGATCTTGGGGTACTCCGGGTGCGGCAGCCGCGGCCGGGCGGTCTGGAGCTGCTTGGCGAAGGTGTCGTAGTAGGGCTTGATGTCGGTCAGCTCCGAGCCGAGGCTGGAGAGCACGGGCATCTGACCGGTCTCGGCCATGGCCTTCTGGGCGTCGTCGCCGAGCAGGTACTCGATGAACTGCATCGCCTCGTCCTTCGACGGGCAGCTGTCGGTCATCACGACGTCCTCGCCGCCCACGACCGAGATCGAGCCGCCGTCGCCGGCAGGCATGGGTGCGGTCTTGAGTGCGAAGTCGGGGCTCTGGTCCTCGAAGATCGGGAACATCCAGGGCCCGTCCAGCATGGTGGCGTAGTCACCCTTCGGCAGGCCGACCGCCGTCTCGGTGCCGCCCTGCGCGCCGGTGATCAGGTCGGGGATCTCGCCCATCTTGTACATGTCGACGAGCAGCTGGACGCCTGCCACCGACTCGGGGGAGTTCAGGTGGCCGGAGGCCTTGGTCATGCCCTCGTCGGTCATCTCGCCGCCGGCGGACCAGATCCACGGCAGCAGGTTCCAGCCCGCGGTGTCGTTGTCGGCGAAGGCGAAGTCGCCGGTCCCCTTCAGGCCCTCGGCGAGCTTGCGCATGTCGTCGAACGTGGCCGGCGGCTCGTCCATGCCGGCCTCGTCGAGGGTGGCCTGGTTGTACATCAGCACCCGCGTGTTGGTGTCGAGGGGCAGGCCGTAGTGCTTGCCGTCGTACTCCGTCGTCGCCAGGGGACCGTCGTAGGTGTTGGCGGCGATCTTGTCGAAGTCGTCCATCTCCTCGCTGAGCGGAGCGAGCGTGCCCAGCTGGGCGAGCTCGGGCACCCAGATGATGTCGCTGCGGACCAGGCACGGCAGGGTGCCGCCGGCCGTGGCCGTCAGCAGCTTCTTGTGCAGCTCGTCGTACGGATAGGGAACCGACTCGACCTTGATCCCCGGGTGCGCCTTCTCGAAGGCGGGGATGACCTCGTCCTCGAGCGTCTTGAGCTCCGGGCTGTCCGCGCTGTACGCGTGCCAGTACTTGATGACGGTGTTGCCGTCGGCGTCCGTGGTCGGCTCCTGGCCGCCCCCGCCGCACGCGGACAGGGCCAGGGCGACGCCCCCGAGGGCCAGCCAGCTCAGTGTCTTGGTGGGTCTCATGCTGGGTTTCTCCGTTCTCGACGAGTGCCGCGTTGGTGAGACATCGCTGCGGCGAATACGTTTCATCATGCAAAGAACTGGTGTCAAGGGTCGGTGCTGATTTAGGCTCGGTCGTGCCGATGGCTGGCAGGGATCCGCGGGAGTGGCCCGCGAGTTAGCGTCACCATGAAACGAATGCCGGGTCGGATCGAGCACCAAAGGGGAGGCGGCGTGACCCAGCTGGAGGATCGCGGCCAGGTGTGGCCGGCCCTGGACGGGCTGGCGCGCGACCTGTCGCTCGAGGTGCTGATCCGCGGCCCGCTGCCGCGGCGCGAGCTCGCCGCGAAGCTCGGGGTCTCGGCGGCGACGCTGACGCGGACCGTGGCGCCCCTGCTGGAGAGCGGCGTCCTGATCGAGCTCGAGGAGCCGCTCGCCGGTGGCCCCGGCCGCCCGGCCCGGCTCGTGGACGTACCCGCCAGCACGCACCGCTTCGTCGGGGTGAAGCTGACCGGGGAGTGCCTGCACGGGGTGCTCACCGACCTGCGTGCCGACATCGTCGCCTCGCGCACCGTCGACCTCGACGGCCTCGAGCCGGCCCGGGTGGCGGCCGCCATCGGCAGGCTCGTCGCCGACCTCGACGCCGGACAGGACGCGACCGCGGTCGGGATCAGCTTTGGCGGCGTGAGCCACGACGGCCGGACCGTCGCGCGGGCGCCGTTCCTCGAGTGGCACGACGTCGCACTGGCGCGCCTGGTGGAGCAGGCCACCGGGCTGCCGGTCATCCTGGAGAACGACCTGGTCGCGCTGGCGGGTGCCGAGCACTGGTTCGGCGAGGGACGCACCGTGCCCAGCTTCGCGGTCCTGACCATCGGCATCGGGGTCGGCTACGGCCTCGTCGTCCACGACCGCGTCGTCACGCACCGCGACGTGGGGATCGGCCTGGTGGGGCACTACCCGCTGGATCCGCAGGGTCCGCGCTGCCCCAACGGGCACCACGGGTGTGCCGAGGCGATGCTCACCACCACCGGGATCAGCTCGCAGGTCTCGGTCGCGCACCGGCGTCCGGTCGGCTACGGCGAGGCACTGGAGCTCGCCCGCGGCGGCGACCCGGTGGCCCTCGAGGTCGTCACCGCCGCCGGCCACGCACTGGGTCGGCTCATCGCGGCGGTGGCCAACCTCGCGATGCCGGACCGGATCTTCCTCTCCGGCGAGGGCATCGAGCTGGCGCGGGTCGCGTGGGGTGCGGTGTGGGAGGGGGTGCAGCGCGACCGCGACCCGGCCGCCTCCCCGGTGGACGTCGTCGTGCAGCCCTACGACTCCGACCAGTGGGCGCGCGGCGCGGCCGCCATCGCGATCCAGCACCACGTGCTCGGGTCGGCGGTGACCGCCGGATCCTGAGCCGATACGGCAGGCTGTGCCCATGCACTTCGTCGGCGTGGATCTCGCCTGGGGCCAGCGCAAGCCCACCGGCCTGGCCGTCCTCGACGACGGTGGGCAGCTGGTGCACGTCTCGGCGGCCGGCACCGACGAGGAGATCGTGGCCGCGCTGGCGCCGTACGTCGAGGGCGACTGCCTGGTCGCGATCGATGCGCCGCTGATCGTGCCCAACGCGACCGGGAACCGGCCCGCCGAGGCCGAGCTCAACCGCGACTTCGCCCGCTTCGACGCGGGCGCGCACCCGGCCAACACCGGCAAGCCGGAGCTCGCCGGGACCCCCCGCGGAGCCCGGCTCTGCTCGATGCTGGGCCTGGACATGAACCCCCGGTCCGGCCGGCAGCGCCGCGCGATCGAGGTCTACCCGCACCCGGCGACGGTGGCGCTGTTCGAGCTGGGCCGGACGCTCAAGTACAAGAACAAGACCGGCCGCTCCCTGGAGGCGCTGCGCGGGGAGCTGCTGGTGCTGATGGGGCTGCTCGAGGGGCTCGCGGACGCGGACCCGCGCCTGGCCGTGAACGGCGCCTGGAAGGGGCTGGTGACCCAGGTCGAGGACGCCACCCGCAAGAGCGAGCTGCGGGTCGTCGAGGACCAGGTGGACGCGGTGCTGTGCGCGTACATCGGGCTGTTCGCCCTCCGCAAGCCCGAGCTCACCACGACGTACGGCGACTTCTCCGGCGGCTACATCGTCACGCCCACGCTGCCTGCCGGGCTGACCCCGACACCGCGGGAGCGGAGGGCCGCGTCGGCCGCCGACCGGGTGCGCGAGGCGGTGCGGGACTACGCCGCGCAGCACGCGACGCTGCGGGAGGCCGCCGACCAGGCCGTGGCGCTGGTGCAGACGATCCTCGACGACGCCGGCATCAACTACCTGAGCGTCACCGGCCGGGCCAAGAGCGTGGCCTCGTTCGCGACCAAGGCCGCCCGCACGGTCGACGGCGTGCTCGCGTTCCCCGACCCGCTGCGGGACATCACCGACGTGATCGGCGTCCGGGTCATCACCTACGTGCACAGCGACGTGGCCGCGGTCGCGGAGCTGCTCCGCGACCAGGTCGTGCTCCACGACGACCGGGACATGGGCCGCGAGACCGCCAGCCAGGGTCGGTTCGGCTACGCCAGCCGGCACCTGCTGATCGGGCTCGACGCGGTGCGCGAGAGCCAGCCGGCCTACGAGCTGCTGCGGGGACGGAGCGCCCAGGTCCAGATCCGCACCGTGCTCCAGCACGCGTGGGCGGAGTTCGAGCACGACATCCGCTACAAGGGCACGATCCCCGACGAGCACGTGCCCGACTTCGACCGCCGGTTCACGCTGGCCGCCGGCCTGCTCGAGCTCGCGGACCGTGAGTTCTCCACGATCCGCGACCGGCTGCAGCAGGGGATGACCAGCACGCCCGCGGAGCCGGAGGACGACGACCCGCGGATCAGCCCGCGCGAGCTGGCCGCCTTCCTGGCCGGGCAGTACGCCGACGCCGGCTGGTCGCGCACCGACCACTACGCCTGGATCTCCGGGCTGCTCCTCGAGCTCGGCATCACCTCGCTGGAGGAGCTCGGCGAGGCGCTCCGGTCGATCGACACCGCCGCGCTCAACGAGCGGATGGGCTACCGCTACCCGCCGGGTGCGGTGCGCCGCCTCGACGACGCGCTGCTGGCGGCGTACGGCGAGCGGTACGTCGCGCTGCACGGGAACAGCCACCGCGAGCCTCTGCTGCGGACCCGGCTGCACAAGCTCGAGGGGGAGTCGTGAGCACGAGGTTCGCCTCGGTGGAGGAGTACCTCGCGTCGTTCCCCGAGGAGGTCCGCCCGGTCCTCGAGGAGGTACGCCGCGCGATCCGCGCCGCCGCCCCTGACGCGGAGGAGACCGTCGCGTACAACATGCCCACCTACAAGGTCGACGGCCGGTCGCTGGTGCACTTCGCCGGCTGGACCACCTACGTGAGCGTCTACCCGCTGCCCGAGCCCGGCACCGCCGCGGACCCCGGGCTCGAGGACGACCTCGCGGCGTACCGCGCGACCCGGGGCACGGCCGCTTCCCGCTGGACCGACCGATCCCCTACGAGCTGGTCTCGCGGGCGGTGCGGGCCCTGCGGGTCGAGCGTTTCGGGTAGATCGTGGATGTTCCGGTGCCGGTTCACCACCGGTCCGGGCATGATGCGGCTCCGATGATCGAACCCCTCGATCCGACACCGGCGCGGAGGCACGACATGACCATCACCTGGGGCCCGCTGACCGAGAGCGACCTGCCGGCCCTGCGCGACCTGGCCCGCGCCTGCCTCGACGCGGACGGGGGGCTGCCGATCCTCACCAGCGACGGCCTGCTGCGCGCACGGCTGCTGGCCGGCGAGACGCTCGCGGCCCGCGACGAGACCGGGGCGCTCGTCGCCGCCGCGGGCGCGGCGGTGCGCGACGGCGCGGCGACGACCAGTGGGCTGGTGCACCCGGCCCACCGGGGACAGGGGCTCGGGCGACGGCTGATGGAGTGGGCGGCCGCGGCCGCCGGGCCGGCCTTCCTCACCGCCGCGACGGAGACCTGCGAGCCCACCGCCGAGCGGCTCTACGCGCGGTTCGGCCTGGCGGAGGGCTTCGCCGAGCTCGTCATGCGGCACCCGCTGGGCGAGGTGCCGGTGGTGCCGGCGCCGGACGGCGTGGAGCTCGTCGCGGTGGCGGACGCCTCGCACCGGGACCTGTTCGCGGCGTACGTCGGCTCCTTCTCCGACCGTCCCGGCTTCCCGGACCCGACCGAGGACGAGTGGCTCGAGGAGCTCGCCGAGGACGACGACTGGCGTCGTGACCTGTCGCTGGTGGCGCTGGACGCCGACGGGCAGCCGGTGGGGTTCGTCAACGTGCTGGACACCTGGGTCGACCAGGTCGGCGCGGTGCCGGCCTGGCGCGGCCGCGGGCTGGGCGCGCACCTGGTCAGCCGGAGCCTGCAGGCCCTCGCGGCGGAGGGCGCCACCGAGGCGTGGTTGACCGTGAACGTGGACAACCCGGCGGCCGACCTCTACACGAGGCTGGGCTTCGAGACCTTCGGCAAGCGGGCGCGGTTCAGCTCGCCGGCGCGGTGAGCGGAGCCCGCGTGGACCCCGAGGAGCAGCGGATCGCCGGGGTGGCCGACGTCGTGGCGCACATCGTGGCTCCGGCGCTGGAGGCCGTGCTGAGGCCGGATGAGGTGGACGCGGCCTCCGTCGCCCGGCGCGCGCCGTCCGCCGACCCGCGCCACTGGTACGCCGAGCTCGAGCTGAGCCTGGTGGGTGAGCGGCTCGTCGACCGGGTCTACGAGAGCACCATCGATGCCTCGGTCACCGACTGGCGCAACCGGCTCGCCTCGAACCTGCAGGACTTCGTGGCCGAGAGTCGCTTCGGGTGGGGTGAGTGGCGGCCGCTGCCGGACGGCTGGGACTGAGGACGCACGGCCATGACAGCCGAGCAGGCTCTGCCTCACGTCCGCCTGGTGAAGGCGACCTTCCCGCCGGGGAGCCGGGTCGTGCGGTAGGTGGGGTCGTGGGCCCGTGCGTGGTGGTGGGGGCAGAGCAGTCGACCGCGGTCGACGTCGGTGATGCCGCCCGCCGACCACGGGGGATCGTGGTGGGCGTGGCAGAGGCCGGGAGGCCAGTCGCACCCCTCCGTCGTGCAACCGCCGTCTCGGAGGCCGAGGGCGATGCGCTGCGGCTCGCTGTGGAAGCGGCGCTTGCGGCCCAGGTCGAGGACCTGCCCGGCGCCGCCGAGCACGGCCGGGATGCTCCCGGCCTCGCAGGCGAGCCGGCGGGCCTCGCCCGCGGAGATGTGCGCCCCGGTGTCGAGGGCGGCCGAGGCCAACCCGCCCATCAGGGTCTCCAGGGTCATCGTGACGACCACGGTCGCGGCCACGCCGCCGGACTGGGGGACGTGGTCGCTGGGGTAGCGCTGGACGTACTCGAGGAAGGCCAGGCCCATCCGGTGGGGCAGCGGCTTCTGCTCCCCGGGCGGGGTGCCGCCCGTGCCGGCGCCGGCGTCGCTGGTCCGCCGGGGCGAGGCCAGTGCGAGCAGGTGCTTGCGCAGCATCTCGGCCTGCATCGTCGGGAGCGTGAACCGGCCGTGGCTGCGGCCGTGCCCGTCGTCGCTCATCGTGAACCGGGCGGACTGGGCGGCCTGCTTCTCCTCGCGGTCGAGCTGGGCCTGCTCGTGGGCCTCGGCGATCTCGGGTGCCAGGTGCTCGAGGACCGCGGCCCCGAGCACCTTCAGCTCCTTCGCGTCGTGGTGCCGGGCGAGCCCGACCAGGTGCAGCTCGGCCCGTTGCACCAGCTCGGGGTCGACCAGGTCTCGGGGCAGCTCGTCGACCGCCCTGACGATGACGTCGGCCTGGTCGGTCAGCAGCCGGCCCGCGAAGAGGGCGTCGCCGACCGGTTCGTGGTCCCGGTCCATGGCCCGCGCCAGTCGCATCTTGCGGTGCGCCTCGGCACGCGTCTGCTTGGTGGCGTGTGCCCACCAGGAGGCGGTCGAGGTGGCCCCCACCCCGTCGGCCGCGAGGCGAGCCTGGTCGCCTCGCGCAGGGTCTCGGTGAGCTCCTCGTTGCCCATCGACCACAGGCCCTGCTCGGCAACCTGGTCGAGCTCCGCGTGCAGGCGCTCGACGAGTACGGCGACCGGGTGTCGCCGTACCGCCTCCCACGTGCCTGTCGCCATGACACCCTTCCCTCACCGCGTGCCGCGATCACGCTGACAACTCCATTGTATTATTTTCGAACAAGTGAGCGAAGGCCTGCAGGGTAAAATTTTGGCGCCCATGAGCAATCGACCGGGAGGAGCATTCGCGGTGACGCACATCTCCGGAGAGGTCTCCATCGACGCGCCGGTCGAAGAGGTCTTCGACCTGGTCGCCGACGAGCGCAACGAGCCGAGGTACAACCCACGGATCGTCCGCGCCGAGAAGCTGAGCGAGGGACCGGTGGGGAGTGGCACACGCTTCGTCGCCGAGCCCAGGGGCATGGGTGCCAGGGGCAGGATGACCCTCGAGGTCGTGGAGTACGGCAGGCCGCATCGGCTGCACCACGTCGTGCGCTCGTCGTACCTGCACGTCGACGGCTCGCTGTCGTTCGAGGAGGTGGACGGCGGGACGCGACTGCGGTGGGACTGGGACATGGTCCTGGTCGGCCCGTGGCGGGTGATGTCTCCCGTCCTTGCCCTGGTCGGCCCGGGCTGGGAGCGCCGGAACTGGGTGGGACTCAAGCAGTACATCGAGTCCGGTCGAGCCTGAGGACCACTCTGGCGACAGGTCAGGGAAGCGACACCCGAGCTCTCACTCTCGGCGACGGCGGCCAGGTCGACGACGATGCCGTCCCGTGCGTTCACCCGTCAGTCGGCTCACTATGGCGCGCGTGGCAGTCTGCGGCGGTGAGCGACAGGATCTACGGCGAGCTGGCTGAGCGATACGACCGGTCGTCCGAGCTCGGACCGCCCAATGCCGACTACGACCGGCCGACGATCCTGCAGCTGGCCGGCCCTGTCGTCAGACAGCATGTGCTCGAGCTCGGATGTGCTTCCGGGCACCTGACCCAGCAGCTGGTGGACTGCGGTGCTCACGTCACCGCGCTGGATCGGTCGGAAGAGATGGTCCGTCTTGCCCGGGAGCGTCTGGGCGAACGCGCCAGCATCCACCTGGCCGACCTCAGCACGCCGCTGACGATGGTCGCGGATGCGAGCGTCGATGTCGCGGTGGCCTCCCTGGTGCTGCACTACCTGCCTGACTGGAACCCTGTCCTCGCCGAGGTTCGTCGTTGCCTGCGTCCGGGAGGCGCCCTGGTCATGTCGATCCACCATCCCATCACGGGGTGGCTGCGTTCGGATCGGAGCAACTATCACCGCACGGAGCTCATCGAGGAGGAATGGGACGTCGACGGCATTCGTGTCCCCGCCGAGATGTGGCGTCGTCCCGTCTCCGCGGTGTTCTCACCGCTCCTCGCTGCCGGGTTCGTCATCGACGCGGTCGAAGAGCCCGTCCCACACGACGACGGACGAGAGATCCGTGACCCGCGGATGCGCCGCGTCCTGACCACGCAGCCGGTCTTCCTGTACGTGCGCGCGGTTGCTGCCGGCTGACCGAGCCTGGTGCCGCGGGAAGGCTCCGGGCACTCGTCGTCGTACAACGGTGATCGACCGGCGTGCTCACCGGCCCCCACCCGTGGCCTTCTTGCGCTGGACCACCCGCGTCGCGGGTGACAGGCCTTGACGGCCCGCCCGGGGCGCGGGTGAGGATGCCGCTTGTGTCTGCCCCGGGGAAAGAAGGCGCGGCGTTGCCGCCCGACCATCACGTGCACACCGAGTGGTCGTGGGACGCGCCGGAAGGCAGCATGGAGCGCACGTGCCAGCGCGCGGTCGAGCTCGGCCTGCCGTCGGTCGCCTTCACGGAGCACGCCGACCTGACCCCGTGGACGCTCCCCGCCGGCACGCAGGTCCCGGAGGACTGGGAGCACCTGGTCAGTGGGGACCAGTTCACCCCGCCGCCCCTTGACCTGGACGGCTACCGACAGTGTCTGGAGCGTTGCAGGGATCGCTACCCCGGGTTGCGCATCCACTCGGGCGTCGAGCTCAGTGAACCCCACTGGCACGCAGACCGGACGAAGTCCCTTCTCGACCGAGGCGGCTTCGAGCGGGTGCTCGCCTCGGTGCACTCCGCCCGCCTCCACGGCGGGTCGACCTTCACCGACGTGTCGGTCCGCTACAGCGACCAGGCGCCCGACGCAGTCGTGCGCGAGTACCTCCTCGAGACCTTGCGGCTGGTCGAGGAGTTCGAGGGCTTCGAGATCCTCGCGCACATCGACTACCCGGTCCGTTACTGGCCGACCGACGGTGCGCCCTACGACCCTCACGACTTCGAGGAGGAGCACCGTCAGGTGCTGCGCGCTCTCGCCGCCGCCGACAAGGTCCTCGAGGTCAACACACGGGTGCCGTTGCATCCCGTGGTGCTGAGGTGGTGGCGGCAGGAGGGTGGGGAGGCCATCACCTTCGCCAGCGACGCGCACGACCCCAGCTCGCTGGCTCGGGGCTTTGCCGACGCGGTGAAGATCGCCGGGGCGGCCGACTTCCGGCCGGGCGACGATCCCCGCGCATTCTGGGTCAAGGCGTAAGGCGTGGAGGTCGTCGTGGTCGACAGTGACCAGATCGACGGGGCGACCCGACTGGCGCTGCGGACGCTCTGGGACCGGGCCTTCGGCGACCGCTTCAGCGACGACGACGCCGACCATGCCTATGGCGGCGTGCACGTGCTGGCTCGCGAGGACGACCGCGTCCTCGGGCACGCCAGCGCCGTACCTCGGCGGATCAGGTTCGGAGACCGGCCTTGGCTCACCGTCGGTTACGTCGAGGCCGTGGCCACCGATCCCGAGCGCCAGCGGGAAGGCATCGGCCGGCGAACCATGGAGAGGCTCCAGGAGGAGATCTGCTCCCGCTGGCCGGTTGCGCTGCTCTCGACCGGACGCGCGACGGGCTTCTACGAGCTGCTGGGGTGGGAGCGGTGGCGCGGGCTCTCGTACACGCAGGCGGCCACGGGCGTGGTCCCCGACGATGAGCATGGCGGGCTCATGATCCTGCGCCAGGACCCGTCCGCCGTCCCAGACCTCTCCACGAGCGTGACCTGCGAGGACCGACCCGGCGACGCCTGGTGAGGCCGGTCGACAACCGGATCAGCAGCACGCCCGCGGGGGTAGCCCGTGACGCATCCACATGCCGCTGCGCCGACCTTGGCCGGCGCCCCTCACCGACCTCGGCGGCAACGTGACCGGGCTCATCCGGAGGCCCTGGTTGGCGCCACCGCGGCGGAGGGCATGCTGGCGGCATGGCACCCCTCAGCACCAGCAACATCGGCCGGTACGCCGCACTCGCCCGGCTGCTCGTCCGGCACGGCCGCTCCGACCTGGTCGCGGGGGCCGGGCTGGACGAGTTCTCCTTCGACGAGGAGCCCCCGATGGGCGACGAGGCGAAGGCCGAGGCGTTCGCCCGCGACCTCGAGGAGCTCGGCCCGACGTACATCAAGCTCGGCCAGCTGCTCTCCACGCGCTTCGACCTGCTGCCCGCGGTCTACACGACCGCTCTGGCCCGGCTCCAGGACAGCGCCGAGCCGTTCCCCTACGAGCAGGTCGAGGAGATCGTCGAGACGGAGCTCGGGGGACAGGTCCGACACCTGTTCGCGGACTTCGAGCGCGAGCCGCTGGCCGCGGCCTCCCTCGGCCAGGTCCACCGGGCCACCCTGCCCAGCGGCCGCGAGGTCGTGGTCAAGGTCCAGCGCCCCGACGCCCGCGAGGTCGCCCGGGACGACATGGAGACCCTGACCCGGCTGGCCGGGCTCGCGGACAAGCACACCGCAGCCGGCAAGCGCTTCGGCTTCGAGCAGCTGCTCGAGCAGTTCCGCCGGTCCCTGGCCGGCGAGCTGGACTACCGCCGCGAGGCCCGCAACCTGCTGAAGTTCCGCGACCTGACCAAGGGCTACGACCTGCTCGTGGTGCCGGAGGCGATCCTCGACCACTCGTCGTCGCGGGTGCTCACGATGGAGCGCATCGAGGGGCGCAAGGTGACCGACGTGGGGCCGCTGGGCCTGCTCGACGTCGACGCGGGGCCGATGGTGGAGCAGCTGTTCAGCTGCTACCTCAGGCTGATGCTCGACCACGGCGTGCTGCACGCCGACCCGCACCCCGGCAACCTGATGCTCACCGACGACGGCCGCCTGGCGCTGCTCGACCTGGGCATGGTCTCGTCGGTCCCGCCGCGGCTCCAGGACAAGGTCACCAAGCTGCTGCTGGCGATCGGCGACGGGGACGGCGAGGAGGCCGCGGCGGTGCTGGCCGGCATGGGTCACCCGCTCGAGGAGTACGACGCCGCCGCCTTCCGCGGGGAGGTCGCCCACCTGGTCTCGGAGGCGGCCGCGGCCGGGCCCGAGCAGCAGGCCGGCACGGTGCTGGTCGAGCTGAGCCGGATCTCCGGCGCGCACGGGCTGCGACCGCCCGCGGAGATGTCGATGATCGGCAAGGCGCTGCTCAACCTCGACCAGGCCACCCTGCACCTCGACCCGGACTTCGACCCGGCCGCCGCGATCCGCTCGAACCTCAGCGAGCTGCTCGCCAGCGGCCTCAAGGTCAGCCCCGCCGGGATCATGGCCGCCGCGATCGAGGCCAAGGAGTTCACCTCGCTGCTGCCCAAGCGCGGCAACCGGATCCTGGACGCGCTTGCTGAGGGTGAGTTCACGATGCGGGTGCGCGCGATCGACGAGGAGCAGCTGCACACGGTGCTGCAGCGGGTGGCCAACCGGGTGACGCTGGGCATCGTGATCGCGGCCACCGTGCTCGGGGCCGCGCTGATGATGCGGGTGCCGAGCGACCACGAGCTCCTCGGCTACCCGGCGATCGCGATGGGCTTCTTCATGTTCGCCGTCCTGGCCGGGGTCGCCCTGGGGCTCTCGATCGTCCTCACCGACCGCAAGGTCGCCCGGGCCGCCCGGCAGGGATCACCCGCCGCCCTGACCTCGGGGGACCGGGCGAGCTGACCGGACGCTCAGCTCGAGGCCGCCCGGAGCTTCTCCAGCAGCGGCCCGGCGGCCTCGCGGAGGAACGCCTCCTGGCTCTCGTCACCGATCTGCACCAGGGCGATGTCGGTGAAGCCGGCTTCCCAGAAGGAGCTGACCGACTCCACGATGGCGTCCAGGTCGGGACCGCAGGGGATCGACTCGGCCACGTCCTCGGGCCGGACGAACTGGGTGGCGCCGGAGAAGCCGGCGGGCGTCGGCAGGTCGGCGTTCACCTTCCAGCCGCCGGCGAACCAGCGGAACTGCTCGTGCGCCCGCTTCACCGCGGCGTCCCGGTCGGGGTCCCAGCAGATCGGGATCTGCCCGATCGCCCGGGCGGAGCCCCCGATCCGTGGCGCGCCGGCCACGGCGCTCCATGACGAGACGAGGTCGGCCCTCGGCTCGACGGCGATCAGGTGATCACCCAGGGGGGCGAACCGCTGGACGCCCTTGTCACCCGCGACGGCGACCGCGAGCGGGACACCGCCCTCGGGGCAGTCCCAGACCCGGGCCGAGTCGACGTCGAAGTGGTCGCCCCGGAAGGTGACCAGCTCGCCGGTGTGCAGCTGCCGGATGATCTCGATGGCCTCCTGGAGCATCTCCTGCCGCGCGTCGACGGCCGGCCAGCCGGCGCCCACCACGTGCTCGTTCAGGTTCTCGCCGCTGCCCAGGCCGAGCGTGAAGCGACCCTCGGACAGCAGCTGCACGGTCGCGGCCTTCTGGGCCACCACGGCGGGGTGGTAGCGGATCGTCGGGCAGGTGATGTACGTCATCAGCCCCACGCGTGAGGTGGCGTGCGCGACGGCGCCCAGCACCGACCAGGCGTACGGCGCGTGCCCCTGCTCGGTCAGCCACGGCGAGTAGTGGTCGCTCATCACCTCGAAGTCGAAGCCCACCTCCTCGGCGCCGGTCGCGTAGCGCACCAGCTCGCGCGGGCCGCTCTGCTCGGTCATCAGGGTGTAGCCGAAGCTCGTCACCAGGTCCTCCTCGGGGCACCGGTCGGTTGGGCCACGCTCGTACCCCGCCTACCCTCGGAGCATGACTCCCTCCGAGCTCCTGGCCGACGCCTTCGGACGCATCGCACAAGTCGGCCGCGACGTCGTCGACGGTCTCGACGAGGAACAGCTGGCCCACCGGCCCGGCCCCGACGCCAACCCGATCGGCTGGCTGGTCTGGCACCTCGCCCGGGTGCAGGACGACCACGTCGCCGACGTCGCGGGCCTCGAGCAGGTGTGGACGGCGCAGGGGTTCCACGACAAGTTCGGACTGCCCTTCGACGCCTCCGACATCGGCTACGGCCACTCCAGCGAGCAGGTCGCCCACGTGCGGGTCGACGCCGAGCGGCTCGCGGCGTACCTCGCCGCGGTGCACGAGCAGACGCTGCGCTACGTCGAGGGCCTCGCCCCCGAGGATCTCGACCGGGTCGTGGACGAGCGGTGGGACCCGCCGGTGACGCTGGGGGTCCGGCTGGTCAGCGTGGTCAACGACGACGCCCAGCACCTCGGCCAGGCGGCGTACGTCCGGGGCCTGCTCGGCGCCTGACCGCCGGGGTGTCTCAGGCCGTGTCCCGGACCACGCGGCTGAGCCGGTAGCGGACGAACGCCGGCGCCGCCAGCGCCGCGAGGACCGTCCCGACCACCACGAGCACGCCGCCGCCCGCGGCCGCCGCGGCGGTGCCGACCACGGCCGCGCTCGCCCCGTGGGCGACGTCGGCGATCCGCGGGCCGCCGGCCACCACCACGATGAAGACGCCCTGGAGCCGGCCGCGCACGGCGTCGGTCGCCGCGGTCATCAGCATGCTGTTGCGGAACGCCGAGGACGCCATGTCGGCGGCGCCGCCGAGCACCAGCATCGCGACCGACACCGCCAGCATCGGGCCCGGCGCCCGGCCGGCGAGGCCCACCGCGACGCCGAACCCGATGATCGCGACGCCCCACACCAGGATGCACACGATCACCGCGCGGCCCTGCCGGTCGACCCGGGACACCCAGCCGGAGAAGATCCCCCCGAGCACCGCACCCGCGGGGATGGCGGCGAACAGCAGGGCGAAGGCCAGCCCGCCCCGGTCCGGACCGCCGAACGCCTCGTGCGCGATCTCCGGGAACAGCGCCCGCGGCATGCCGAAGACCATCGCGACCAGGTCGACCACGAACGACATCAGCAGCACCGGGTGGCCGCGCAGGTAGGCCAGCCCCTCGACCACCGAGCGCAGCCCGGGGGTCCCGGTGCCACCACCCTCGACCGGCAGCCGGGGGAGCCGCACCACGGCGGAGAGCGTGGCGAAGAGCGTGACCGTGTCGATCAGGTAGAGCCAGGAGAAGCCCAGCACCGGGATCAGCGTCCCCGCGACGAGCGGCCCGGCGATGGCGCCGGCCTGGAAGATCGTCATGTTGAGGGAGTTCGCGGCCGGCAGCAGGGGCAGCGGCAGGATCTTCGGCAGCACCGCGCTGCGGGTCGGCTGGTTGACCGCGAAGAACGCCTGCTGCACCGAGAACAGCCCGAGCAGCAGCCACACGTCCACGCCGCCCGCGGCCGCCTGCAGCCAGAAGAGCGCGCTCGTCGCGATCAGGCCCGAGGTGGTGCAGATCAGCAGCGTGCGCCGGTCCACCACGTCGGCCAGCGCGCCGCCCCACAGCCCGAAGACCACGAGCGGCACCAGGCCGAACAGGCCGGTCAGCCCGACGTACGCCGAGGAGCCGGTCTCGGCGTAGATCTGGGCCGGCACCGCCACCACGGTCAGCTGGGCGCCGACGACGGTGATGATGTTGGCCAGCCACAGCCGGCGGAAGTGCTCGTTCCTCAGCGGTCGCGTGTCCGCGACCAGGCCCCGGAACTTCACTCGCACGGGTCCAGAACCTACGCCGACCCCCGCATGACAGCGCGTGCGCGTCCGCTCCCCGGAGAGTCACAACCGCCTAACGAACGATTCGCATCAATTGCGTTGACGTCGGCCATACGGTGTCCTGTGCATCGGAGTGGGGGAGTGTGAGAGTGACAGCGGTGAAGACCGAGGCCGACAACGGGCTGGACATCGGTGAGCTGGGACGACCGGGTGGCGTGGGCATCCGCTGCCAGGGCGTGGTGCACCTGTACCGCACCTTCGAGGGTCACGACGTCGTCGCGCTCCAGGGCGTCGACCTGACGATCCAGCCGGGCGAGCGGGTCGCCTTCCTCGGGCCGAGCGGTTCGGGCAAGTCCACCCTGCTGACCCTGCTCGGCGGCATCCAGAAGCCGAGCGCCGGCCGGATCTTCCTCGGCGACGACGAGATCTCGCGGATGGGCGAGCGCTACCTCGCCCGCATCCGCTCGCGCCGGGTGAGCACGATGCTGCAGGGCTCGACCCGCAACCTGCTGCCCTACGCGACCGCCCGCCAGAACATCGCCTTCGCCCGGCTCGCGCTGTCCTCCGCCGAGCGGCGCGGCGCGCTGCTCGACACCGACCTGCTGGGCCGGGTCGGGCTCGAGCAGCAGGCCGACCAGGTCGTCTCCACCATGTCGGGCGGCCAGCGGCAGAGGCTCGCGCTCGCCTGCGCGGTCTCCACCTCACCGCAGCTGCTGCTCGCCGACGAGCCGACCAGCCAGCTCAGCCACGAGGACCGCGACCACGTGATCGAGCTGCTCCACGAGCTCGGTGACGACCTCGGCACCACCATCGTCGTGGTGACCCACCAGCCGGAGGTCGCGGCGACGTTCCCGCGCACGGTGACCATGAAGGGCGGCCGCGTCGGCGCCGAGGGTCGCGACGGTGCCGAGTACGTCGTGATCGGCGCCGAGGGCGTCGTGCACCTGCCGACCCACCTCGCGGCGGAGTGGCCGCAGGGCACGCTCGTGCGCATCGAGCCCGAGGACTTCGACCGCCTCGTCGTCTCGCGTCCCTCCGACCGGGACCCCGAAGACACCTGGGAGGGTGACCGGTGAGCAAGGACCTGCAGATCTCCGGGGTGAGCTACGTGCTCTCCCGGACGCTGCTCGACGACATCGAGATCGCCTTCCGTGCCGGTGAGGTCACCGCGCTCTCCGGGCCGAGCGGCTCGGGCAAGACCACGCTGCTCTCCGTCGCCGGCGGGCTGATCGAGCCGACCAGCGGGAGCGCGACGTACGACGGCCGGCCCATGTGGCAGGGCACCGGCGACCCGCGGCCCGAGGTCGCGTTCGTGCTCCAGGTCTACGGCCTGGTGCCGATCCTGTCCGCCCGCGAGAACGTCTCGGTCGCCCTGCGGGCCCGCGGCGTGAAGCCGGCAGAGGCCGACGAGCGCGCCGAGGCGGCCCTCGCCCGCTTCCACATCGCCGACCTCGGTGACCGCCAGGTCGAGGAGCTCTCCGGCGGCCAGATGCAGCGGGTGGCGCTGGCGCGCGGCCTGTGCGTCGGCTCCGAGGTGCTGCTCGCCGACGAGCCCACCTCCGAGCTGGACGAGGGCAACCGCGGGCTGGTGCTGAGCGAGCTGCGCAAGGAGGCCGACCGCGGCGCGGTCGTCGTGGTCGCCACGCACGACCCGGCCGTGGTCGGGGCCTGCGACCGCCACTACGTCATCGACGAGGGCCGGCTCACCGACCACGTCGCGGCGGTGGACCTCGCTCACTTCGCGCACCCGGAGCGGCGGCTCATCGAGGAGGCGGCCCCGCCGCACTTCGACGAGGACGCCCCCGCGGTCCTGGCTCCCGAGCCGGTCGAGGGGGAGCCGGTCCCGGCAGCCCTGCCGCGGCACCGGGCCGAGTCGGACGCCGCGTTCCGCCGACCCTCGGACGCATGATCCGGACCCTCCGGGGAGCATGGTCGCGTCGCGGGACCCTGCTGCCCCTGCTGCTGCTGACGACCGTCGTCGTCGCGGGTGCGGTCACGGTGATCGGTTTCGCCGACCACGCCGGCACCTCGCCGATGCTCGCCGTACCGCTCCTGCTGCTCGGCGCGGTCGCCGTGCCCGCCACCGGCCGGGAGCTCGCGAACGCCCGCCGCGGCGAGATCGCGCTGGCCCGCCTGCGCGGCCTGCAGGGCGGCGAGCTGTACCGGCTGCTCGCGGTCGAGCCGCTGCTCGTCCTGCTCGCCGGCGGCCTCGCCGGCACCCTGCTCGGCGCGGTCGGCGCCTGGGTCGCGGCGCGGGCCTGGGCCGACTCCTCGACCCTGCTGCCGGGCGCCGGCGCCCTCCTCGCCGGGGCGGGGATCGTCGTGGTCGGGCTCGTGGCCGTGCTCACCGGCATGGCCGGTGCGCTCCGCGAACCGCTCTCGGACCAGGTCAGCGTCGCCTCCCGCCCGCGTGGCGCCTCCACCGCCGCCGTCTTCGCGAACGTGCTGATCGTCGCGGCCGCCGTGATCGCGGTGTACCGGGGCTCCCTGGACTCCGGGGACCCCGACTGGGTCGTGCTGGCCGGCCCCGCCCTGGTGGGCCTCGCGGTGGGCCAGGTCGTCGTCTGGCTGATCCGGGTGGTCGCCCGCCTCGCCGTCGCGCGGACCGCGAACGGCGCCCTCTCCGGGTTCCTGGCCGTACGCCGGCTGGCCCGGGTCGCGGACGCCGCGACGCCGATCCGGGTCCTGGTCGCCGCGTCCGTCGTGGCCGCCCTGGCCCTCACCGGCGCGTCCGAGGTCGACGACTGGACCGACGACACCGCCCGGCTGCGGACCGGCGCGCCGCTGCAGGTCCCCGTGGACGAGGACGCCGTCGGCGCGCTCCAGCTGACCCGCGACCTCGACCCCGACGGCCGGTGGCTGATGGCCGCCGTGCTCGTGCCCGGCGAGGGCAGCGTCGCGGCCCGCCGGGCGTTCCTCGACACGGCGCGGTACGACGCGGTCCTCGGCGACTTCTACGACGGCACCCCCGCCGCCGGCCTGTCCCAGCGGGTGGCCGACCTCGGTGGCGGCGACGGCTCCGTGGCGACCGGGGACGAGGTCACCGCGACCGTCCGCGGCGTCAGCGCCCGGCGCACCGGGACGATGCGTCCCCGCGTGCTCGTGGACTACCTCGACTCCAGCGGTGACGCCCAGCGCGCTGCCCTCCGGATGGAGGTCGACCGGTCGGGTGACGAGGCCACGGCCAGCGCCCCGCTGCGGGGCTGCGACGTCGGCTGCGCTGTCACGGCGGTCACCCTGGCCCGGACCGCCGACGACACCACGCTTCCGTGGGTGCTGACCGCGCTGGACTTCGGGGGCGTCGACGCCCTGGCCGGCCACTGGAAGACGAGCGCCCGCAACTGGTTCGGCGAGCCCACCTCTCCCGTCGTGGTCGACGAGGGGCTGCTCGCGCCCGCCACGTCCAAGCCGCTGACCGCCCAGTCCGACACCGTCGGCCCCCGCACCCCGGTCCTCGCCACCGACACCGCAACCTGGGAGGGCAAGCCGCTGGTGGACTCGCCGGGCGGCGACGAGCGTCCCGCCGAGGTGCTCGACCGGCTGCCGGGCCTGCCGCTCGTCGAGGCCGACGGGCTGCTGGCCGACCTGCCCCGCGCCGCCGCGGGGGCACCCCCCACGGTGCCGGTCGCCCAGGTGATGGTGCTGGCCCGCAGCGACACGCCCGCCGAGGTGCTGTCCGCGCTGACCGACGCCGCCGGCCACCGGGTGCGTACCCTGGCCGCGGCCGACGAGGACACCGCCAGCGCCTCCGGCGCGGCCCAGGCGCGGGTGTACTCGCTGATGGCCGTCTTCTGCGTGCTGGTCGCGCTGCTGGTGCTCGCCGCGGCGGTGGCCCGCCAGCGGGCCGTCTGGACCCGTGAGGTGGCCGCGCTGCGCGCCATCGGCGTCGGGCAGGGCCTGCTCCGCCGCTCCGGCCGGGTCGAGGTGCTGTGGCTGACGGTCGCCGCGGCCCTCGCGACCGTGGCCGGAGCCGTGGCCGCCGTACGCCTGCTGCTCGCGCACCTCCCGCTCGTCACAGTCCCCGACCACGCGGTGCCGCTCGAGACCGGGGTCGCCTGGTGGCCGGTCGGCATCGCGACGCTGGTCGCTCTCCTGGTCGTGGCCGCCGTCGCCGGCCGCGGCCGTGCGGTCCGGCCCGAGGCGAGCCGGCCCGCCATCCTGCGTGAGGAAGGTGCAGCATGAGGACGCTCCTGGCCACGGTGGTCCGCGGGCTCCGCGCCCGCGCCCTGCTCTCCGCGGGCTCGGTGCTGCTCACCGCGCTCGCCATCGGCTCCGCCGTGCTCGGCCCGATCTTCCAGGTCGCGGTCACCAACTCCTACCTCGTCACCCGCCTCGACGAGGCGCCCAACGAGCTGACCGGCCTCTCGTGGCGCTTCCAGCCCGGCAGCCAGCTCGACGGCGACGTCGACCAGGCCGTACGCCGCGCCGGCGAGGCCGCGACCGCGGCGGTCCGGGGCCCGTTCGCCGGCCCGCAGACCGTCCTCGAGAGCCAGCGGGTCCCGGCGCTCGGCGGTGCCGAGGTGATGCTGACCGCCAAGGACGGCGCGTGCGACCACCTCGAGATCGAGGGTGAGTGCCCGACGGAGCCCGGCCAGGTGCTGATGCTCGCCGGCGACCGGGACCTCACCGAGCTCCCGATCGGCGAGAAGATCGACCTGGGCCCCGACCTGGGCACGGTCACCCTGGTCGGCGGCTACCGCGTCCCCGCCGACGAGGCGGACTTCTGGTTCCAGACGGCCCGGTTCGCCAGCTTCCCGCCGCAGGAGACCCGCACCGGGTCGAAGCCCTACCGGCCGGCACCGCTGGTCACGGCCCCGGCCACGTTCGACACGATCCCCGCCGGGCAGTGGAGCCTCCGGGTGGACCGGCGGCTCCAGGTGCCGGCCGACCTCCAGCTCGCGGACGTCCAGGCCGCCGAGCGGGAGGCCGTCGGCCTGAACGGTCCGGCGAAGCAGGTCGAGGGCGGCACCCTGCGCGGCGAGTCGATCAACGACATCTCGAGCATCGTGGCCGAGGCGCGCGGCCAGCAGCGCACCGCGAAGAACTCCGTGGCGCCCGCCGTCATCTCGCTGGTCCTCGTCGCGCTCGCGCTGCTGCTCCGCCTGCTGATGGCGGCCGCCGACCTGCGGCTGCCCGAGCTGGCGCTGGCCTCGCTGCGCGGCCTGCCCCGGCGCCGGATGTGGGCGCTCGGCCTCTCCGAGCCGATGACGCTGCTGCTGCTGTCGATCCCGACCGGGGGGCTCATCGGCGTGGGGCTGGCGCTCGGCCTGGTGCGCTGGTGGCTGGTGCCCGGGCTGCCGCTGCCGTTCCCGGCCACCGCGGTCCTGGCCGGGCTGCTCGTCGCCCTGGCCTCGATCGGCGTCGCCGTGCTGGCGGTCGGCCTGGTGCTGCGGGTGTCGCTGTCGGACCAGCTCACCGGCGTACGCCGGCCGCAGGAGACCTCGCGCACCGGCCTGGTCGTCCAGCTGGCGCTGGTCGCGCTCGCGGTCGCCGTCCTGGCCAGCAAGCTCTCGGCCGGCAAGCCGGGTGAACCGGACGTCACCGACCTGGTGCTGCCGGTCCTGCTCGCCGTCGTGGCCGGCATCGCGGCGACCCGGATCACGGCCGCCGGGGCGACGTGGTGGACGCGGGCCCGGCGTACGACGCGCTCGCTGTCCGGCTTCGTCGCCGCCCGCGCGATCAGCCGCCGTCAGGAGGGCACCCTGGTGATCCTCCCGGTGACCGCGGCGATCGCGATCTGCGTCTTCGGTGCGGGCGTCTACGACTCGGCCGGCCAGTGGCGCGCCAGCGTCGCCGCCACCGCCGCGCCCGCGCCGGTCGTGTGGACCTCGCCGCTGCCGATGAACGAGACCGTCGCGCTGACCCACGAGCTCGATCCCGACGGCCGCTGGCTCATGGCCGCCAGCCGGCTCAACACCCTTGGCCCCACGTTCACGGTCGTCGACACGGCTCGGCTGGCGCGGGTCGGCTCGTGGCAGGAGCAGTGGACGCCGGGGGTCTCGACCGCGCACATCGCCGACGAGCTCGGCCTGCGGGCCACCGTGCCCACCGTCGCCGGCCGCCGGGTCGGGATCACGCTCGACAACCAGGTGGAGTCGGGCTCCGACCTGTTCGTCCGGCTGCGCCTCGACGTGCCCGGCGACCGGCCGCACTTCGCCTACCTCGGCCCGTTCGGGCCCGGCGAGGGCAGCGCCACCGTCGACGCGGCGTACTGCCGTGGCGGCTGCCGGCTCGAGGCGCTCACCGTCGGTGGTCCGGCCGGGCTGCCCACGAGCATGGAGGGCACCCTGCGGGTCACCTCGGTCGAGGCCGACGGCGCTCCGGTCGAGGGCGGCATCGAGGGCGCGGGCTGGACCCGTGCCCAGGACTCCACGTCCACGGGGGCCGTCACCGGTGTCACCGCGGCGGGTGACGGGCTCGAGATCGACCTCGACACGCAGGGCCAGCAGGCGATCGCGCAGCTCTCGTCCGGCGAGATCCCCGCGGCGCTGCCGGTGGTGCGGGGCGTCGACGCGTCGACCGAGGCCGCGTCGGGCAGCTTCTCCGAGACCAGCGAGAACGAGTTCGCCGTCGACCCGGTGATCACCTCGCAGAGCGTGCCGTTCCTCGGGCCGAGCGGGCTGATGATCGACTACACGATGCTCACCACCGACCGCGCGGTCTACGAGCAGAAGGCCACCGTCTACGTGCTCGCCCGGGACGACACCCCCGCGTCGGTGGTCCGGGGGCTCCAGGACCGGGGCGCGTCGGTGACCACGACGCTCGCCGGCGTGCGGAACACGCTCGACCAGGGCGCCTACGCGCTGACCCTGCGGCTGTACGCCGTCGTCGCGCTGCTGGTGCTGCTGATGGCGCTCGCGGGCCTCTTCGTCAGCACCGCCGTGCAGCTGCCCGCGCGCCGTCGCGACGCCGCGTCGCTGCGGGTCGTCGGGGTGACGCGGCGGTCGGTGATGTCGGCGGTCGTGCGGGAGTTCGCGGTGGTCCTCGGGGGCACCGCCCTCGCCGGGCTCGCGGCCGGCACGCTCGCCCAGTACGTCGTGCTGCGCACGGTCACGCTGGGCTACGTCGAGGACCTGTCCACCCCGGCGCTGATCGCGGCGGTGGACTGGCAGCGGCTGGTCGTGCTGGCGCTGCTGACCGCGCTGATCTTCGGGACCGTGGCGCTCGCCAGCGCCGGCTTGACCGTCCGGGGCGCCCGGGGCTCGACGCTGCGGGAGAACGCCCGCTGACCGGGACCGTCTACGTTCGGGGGCATGAGGCAGCCCGTCCCCGCACGGCCCGGACCCGGTCAGGAGTCGGTGTGGGACTACCCCCGGCCGCCGCACCTCGAGACCAGTGCCGAGCGGATCGAGGTCGAGCTCGGCGGTTGGGTCATCGCCGCGTCGTCGCACTCCTGGCGGGTGCTCGAGACCAGCCACCCCCCGACGTACTACCTGCCGCGCGACGCCTTCGAGCCCGGCGTGCTGCGGGAGACCGGCGGTGCCACGTGGTGCGAGTGGAAGGGGGCTGCGTCGTACTTCGACCTCGTCGCCGGCGACCGGGTGGCGCCGCGCGCGGCCTGGACCTACCTGTCGCCGACCCCCGGCTTCGAGCCGCTCGCGGGTGCCGTCGCGGTGATGCCCGGCCTCGTCGACCGCTGCTCGGTGGACGGTGAGACGGTCCTGCCGCAGCCGGGCTCCTTCTACGGCGGCTGGGTGACCAGTCGGGTGGTCGGGCCGTTCAAGGGGGAGCCGGGTACGTCGGGCTGGTAGCGGGCCGCGTGGACGGCCCGTTCGCCGGCGGCCGGGTCAAAGGGCGAGCTTGAAGCCCTCGTGCGACGCGACGAAGCCGAGCCTCGCGTAGAAGCGGTGCGCGTCGGGGCGCTGCTTGTCGCTGGTGAGCTGGACCAGCGCGCAGTCGCGCCGACGCGCCTCCCCGGTCGCCCACGTGATCAGCGCCCTGCCGAGCCCGCTGCCGCGGAAGTCGGCGTGGACGCGCACCGCCTCGATCTGGGCCCGGCGCGCTCCCCGGCGAGCCAGTCCGGGGAGGAAGGTCAGCTGCATCGTCGCCACCACCTGCCCGCCGGCCTCCGCCACGAGCAGGAGGTGTGCCGGGTCGGCGTCGATGGCGTCGAACGCCCGGACGTAGGGCGTCAGCTCGGCTCCCTCGCGCCCAGCGCCGAGCGGATCGTCGAGCAGGAGCCCGACGATGGCAGGCAGGTCCTCCCGTGCTGCCCGCCGCAGCGTGGCCGTGCCCGAGGACGTACGAAGCTCTGCCAGCGGCTGCATGGCCGAGATGGTGCCAGAGCTCGGGGCCGCGCAGTCGGCATGCGGGTCGCCTCGCGTTGCGGTCGTTCCCAGCTACGGGGCCCCGCGGCTGGTTGCGGCGGTCTGCGGGCTCGCCGGTCGTCTCCGGTTGCGGTATCGGCAGCTACGGGAGCGGATCGCGGGTGGTTGCGGTCGCCTTCCGGCCTTCGGGTGGCGCGGGATTGCTCGGCCCGATCTGTGATGTCTCAGGACATAGGTGACAGTTCTGCATCAGGACATTGGTGACACTTGATGTGTCAGGACTTCGGTGACGATTCGGGGTGCTTCGGACGCGGTCCTGATGGTCGGCCGTTGCCGACGTAG